>NZ_JAOEJT010000040.1:0-482 GCF_025447575.1 Pseudomonas sp. B2M1-30
CTGCCGGACAACAGCAAGCTCGATTACCAGTACGCCAAGGGTGGGGCGCTGACGGCCATTGACCTCAATGGTGCGCGACTGACCAGCCATGTTTACCAGTCAGGGCGCGAACAACAGCGGCAACAGGGCTTGTTGCTCAGCGAATATGCCTACGACGAGCAAGGCCGATTGCTGGCGCACAGCGTAGGCCATCAACGAGACTCGCTGTATCGCCGCGACTTTGCTTACAGCGCCAACGGCAATCTCGACCACATTTCCGACAGTCGACACGGTCAGCGCAACTATCAATACGACGCGCTCGATCGATTGATCCGTGTGCATCACACCCGTGACCAGGCACCGGAAAACTACGCCCACGACCCTGCCGGCAACCTGCTGATGCAGGACCGCCCCGGCCCGAGCCACATCAAAGGCAACCGCCTGCTGATGCAGGGCGACCGCCACTACGACTACGACGCCTATGGCAACCTGATCCGCGAACG
>NZ_JAOEJT010000041.1:0-482 GCF_025447575.1 Pseudomonas sp. B2M1-30
CGTTCGCGGATCAGGTTGCCATAGGCGTCGTAGTCGTAGTGGCGGTCGCCCTGCATCAGCAGGCGGTTGCCTTTGATATGGCTCGGGCCGGGGCGGTCCTGCATCAGCAGGTTGCCGGCCGGGTCGTGGGCAAACGTTTCTGGGAGGTCGTCGCGGCTGTGGCGTACACGCGTCAGGCGGTTCAGGGCGTCGTAGTAGTACGCGCGCTGGCCATGGCGGCTGTCGGCGATGGATGCCAGGTTGCCGTTGACCGCGTAGTGGTAGTGGCGCAAGTACAACGTGCGGTTTTGCTGATGAACCGTGTGCGCCTGTAAACGGCCCTGTTCGTCGTGGTGATAGTGGCTGGTGAGTTGACCTTGCTGGCGTTCCCGTTCTCGGCCGAATTCGAACTGATGGCTGGTCAGCCGCGCACCATTGAGGTCAATGGCCGTCAGCGCCCCACCCTTGGCGTACTGGTAATCGAGCTTGCTGTTGTCCGGCAG
>NZ_JAOEJT010000042.1:0-452 GCF_025447575.1 Pseudomonas sp. B2M1-30
GTGTAGTCCAGGCGGTACGTTTCGCCGGACTCGTTCTCGATTTCCGTCAGCCGCAGTTGCGCGTGGTCGTAGCGGTACTGCAGGCGGGTGCCGTCGGGGTTGATCCGTCGGCTGACCAGGTGCAGGTCGTCGTCATACTCGTAGCGGGTGAGACGCCCCAGTTCGTCCTGCTCGGCGGTGACCTGGCCGTAGGCGCTGTAGCGGTAGGCACGGCTGGCACCGGTAGGCAACGTCGTTTGCAGCAGTCGGCCCACGGCGTCCCAGGCATAACGGGTGACTGCGCCGTGTTCGTCCCGGGTCGTCGTCCGCCGCCCCAGAGCGTCGTAGGAAAACCGCCGCATGCCGCCATCAGGCAGGGTTTCCTCGATCAGTTGCCCGAGGTCGTTCCAGGCAAACACATGCCGCGCGGTGTCCGGATAACGGATCGACAGCAGCCGCCCCTGCGGGTCGTA
>NZ_JAOEJT010000043.1:0-416 GCF_025447575.1 Pseudomonas sp. B2M1-30
CGGTCCCAGTGGAACTGCACTTTGATGCGGCCGTACTGGTCGCAGTGGATTTCTTCACCGGCCGGGCCGGTGACGATGGCGGTCTGGCTGCCGAGGACTTTCGGTTTCGGGTGTTCGAGGGCCGGGCGGTAGTGCGCGTCCCACGGGGTGGCGAGGAAGCTGTTGCGGTAGCCCTGGTGGAAATCGCTCTTGTTGTCGGTGACGTCGCTGGTGACGTTTTCGCCGAGTACCTGCGGCTGTTTGCCTTCGTGCAGGACTTCGAGCAGCAACCACAAATCATTCCATTCGGCACGCGGGTGTTCGGCCAGGGTCATGAAGTGGCCGCTGGTCAGGGTCGGCTCGTCGCCCTTGCCCTCGACCAGCGTGTAGTCGCTGCGATGGCGCTCCAGGGCGCGGGTCGACAGCAGCTTGCCGCG
>NZ_JAOEJT010000044.1:0-414 GCF_025447575.1 Pseudomonas sp. B2M1-30
GTGCTCGATGTTTTCGTCCCAGTCGCGCTGGGCGTGGAGGTAGATCTGCTCCGCGCCTTTTCTGTCCTCGATGCGGAGTTCGTTGTAGCCCTTGCCGCCCGGTGAGCTCAGGGTCTTGAAGGTGCTGCGGGTCTTGTTCGCCGGCAGGTCGTAGGGAACGACGTTTTCCTTGTGGTACAGGCAGCCGGTGACCAGCGGCTGGTCGGGGTCGCCTTCGAGGAAGGTGACGAGGACTTCCATGCCGATGCGCGGGATCGCGATGCCGCCGTAGGCGCTGCCGGCCCAGCCGCTGGCGACGCGCAGCCAGCAGGTGGTCTGGTCGTTGGCCTGGCCGTCTCGGTCCCAGTGGAACTGCACTTTGATGCGGCCGTACTGGTCGCAGTGGATTTCTTCACCGGCCGGGCCGGTGACGAT
>NZ_JAOEJT010000045.1:0-371 GCF_025447575.1 Pseudomonas sp. B2M1-30
TACGTCTGGGATGACGCCGGCCGCGTCACGGTGCAATACGTCGATGGCACCGAAGAGGTTTACGTCCACGACGACAGTGCGCGGCTGGTGCGCAAGGTCGAGGCCAGCGGCGCTGAACACCTCAAGCGCTATGACGCCCAGGGGCGGCTGATCGCCGAACAGGATCCGCTCGGCGCCGTCACCGAATACCGCTACGACGCTGCCGGACGGCTGGTGGCGCTGCTTCCGCCGGAAGATGCGCCAACGTCCTACGACTACCGCCACGGTTTCCTGCATCGCCGCACCCGTGACGAGGCGGTGTGGACCTACCGGCGCAATCCTCAGGGCGATGTCACCGAGGCGGTCGATCCCGACGGCCAGGTCACCCACTA
>NZ_JAOEJT010000046.1:0-357 GCF_025447575.1 Pseudomonas sp. B2M1-30
TCCGCGCTGATTTCTACCGTGATGCCACCGTTGGGAATTTCAACGTTGCTCGGCAAGCCTTTCACCGAGGTGAGGGTGGGGGCGGTGGCTGCCACCACGGTAAAAGTTCTGGCTCCCGACTGAGCGCCCGAGCCATACAACGCTTTGGCCGTGAAACTGTGGGCTGCCGCGCTCAGTGCGCTGACGGTCAATCGCCACTCGCCGGTCGTTGCATCAGCCGTTGCCTGACCCTTGGACGTCGCGCCATCGAACACTTCGACTTTCTGGCCCTTGGCGGCGATGCCGCTCAGTTCCGCGCTGATTTCTACCGTGATGCCACCGTTGGGAATTTCAACGTTGCTCGGCAAGCCTTTCACC
>NZ_JAOEJT010000047.1:0-350 GCF_025447575.1 Pseudomonas sp. B2M1-30
ACTGGCGCACCGACAGTCGCGGTGTAGGTGACGGTGCTACCTTCAGCCGCCGACGCGGTCGCCGTCAGCTTCACGGTAGTGGTGTCGATGGTGTCAGTGACCTGGGTTACGGCTGGTGTACTGCTGGTCACCAGATTTTCGAAGTTGCCACCGGTAGCGTTGGTGATCGTGGCCTGCACCGGGCCGGCGTCCTTGTAGACGTCATCCGATGGAGCCGGAACGGTCACCGTGCCGGTGGTTTTACCGGCTTCGATGGTGATCGTCGAGCCGTTGCTCAGCGTTACAGTCACCGGGGTGCCCGCAGCGTTGGTCAGGGTAGCGGTGTAGATGATCGAACCGCCCTCGGCGAC
>NZ_JAOEJT010000048.1:0-332 GCF_025447575.1 Pseudomonas sp. B2M1-30
TCGTCGCCCTTGCCCTCGACCAGCGTGTAGTCGCTGCGATGGCGCTCCAGGGCGCGGGTCGACAGCAGCTTGCCGCGTTCACGGGTGGTGAAGCGGCCAGGGTAGTCGTAGTCTTCCAGGTCCGGCATGAACGCGGACTTGACCGCGCCTTCGGGCAGGATCTTCGGTTTTTCGAAGTCGTAATCGCGGCGGCTGACGCGGCTGGTGCGGGTTTCCAGGCGTAGGTTGAAGCGCTTGATCACCGGTTTGTCGGCAGCCATGCCGGAGTCTTGCTGGTAGTTCACCGGTTTGAGTTTGCGGAACACTGTCTGGTCGTCGCCGAACACCAGTTT
>NZ_JAOEJT010000049.1:0-311 GCF_025447575.1 Pseudomonas sp. B2M1-30
ACCGTGAAGCTGACGGCGACCGCGTCGGCGGCTGAAGGTAGCACCGTCACCTACACCGCGACTGTCGGTGCGCCAGTGACCGGTTCTCCTGTGACCGTGAACCTGTCCAACGGCCAGTCGATCACCATCGAAGTCGGCAAGACCACCGGCACCGTGACCACTACGGCGCCTAACGACGTGCTGACCGGTCACGCTCCACTGACCAACGCCATCACCAACGTCAGCGGCGGCAACTACGAGAATCTGGTCGCCGACAAGACGCCGGTCAGCACCACCGTGACTGACACCGTCGACACCACCAACCTGTCGCT
>NZ_JAOEJT010000005.1:0-397503 GCF_025447575.1 Pseudomonas sp. B2M1-30
CACTCGTAGCTCAGCTGGATAGAGTACTCGGCTACGAACCGAGCGGTCACAGGTTCGAATCCTGTCGAGTGCACCATTTAAGAGTTGGTTGCAGCAATGCAGGTAACTTGGCTTCAGCCAGTTGTGGTCTGGTCTAAAAACACAAAATGCACTCGTAGCTCAGCTGGATAGAGTACTCGGCTACGAACCGAGCGGTCACAGGTTCGAATCCTGTCGAGTGCACCATACATCAGAAAGCCCGCGTTTAACGCGGGCTTTTTGCTGTCCGGGATTTGGCTTTTCCCGTGACACATCCTTTCTCGTCAAAATCGATTTGTGCGCTGCGGCCTCGCTTGAGGTCGTATCGATAGGTCGTGCTCGAATTGCGCAGGCTGACCTTGTCCGGTTTGCCCAGCGCACTTTCAACATCCTGCTGGTTCATGCCGACGATGATTCTACGATTGATGATGGCTTCGCGGCGTTGTCGAGCGTCGATCAGATTTCCACATTTATCCTGCGCCTGACCCGCGACGTTCATTTCCCGGCTTCTGGTTTTCATTCCAGATGTTTCTTCATGTCGGGCTTCGGGCAGCAGCGTGATGATCGAGCCCGGCGAGTAGGGATGTACTTCGTGCAACGAGAGATGCTCGTCGTTCGCGCAACTCAGCGTGGTGAAGGTGACGCTGCCGTCCTCGGCCTGGCAGCGGTGCAGGGTGGTTGCATTCGCAGCGAGCGGCAGGCAGAGCAGGGTGGTCAGCGTAATCCGGGGTGTGATTGATGGCATTCGGCGTCCTCCATGACGATCCATGCACAAGGGTAGTCGCTACATTTTTCGCTGCCGGTGTGTTTTCTTTTCAGGATAAGTCGTCGCACTTGCATGGGTCAGGACAGCGCTCAGGTTTGTCTCGCAAGCGCTTGTTTCAGCCACGATTTTTTAACGTTTAAAACCGTCAGGCGGTGTATCATTGCGCCCGTCAGCCCCGCCGGGGCTTATGGAAAACCTCCATGGACTTACCCAGTAGTTACTCAGTACCCCGTTTTACCAATCATGAATTGACTGATTGATCCTTCCGGCGTGCCCCGCTGCTGGGAGTGGAGTTCGCCTATGTCCGAAATCGAAGTAAAGAAAACACAGGAAAGCCTGCAGGATCGCCTGGCTCAGGTCGTCGAGTTGCTGCAGCGCCAGCGGGTCGTCGAAGACCTGACTCACCGCCAGGAAGGCCCGCATCATGACCGGGTCGAGAACCTCGTCCACCGGCAAAATCTCGTCGAGCTGCAACGCAAGCTCGATGATCTGCACTCCGCCGACGTCGCCTACATTCTTGAAGCCTTGCCGCTGGACGACCGTCTGACGCTCTGGCAACTGGTCAAGGCCGATCGCGACGGCGACATTCTTCTCGAAGTATCCGACTCCGTCCGTGAAACGCTGATCGCCGACATGGACGATCACGAGCTCCTGGCTGCGGCCAAGGACATGGATGCCGACGAACTTGCTGACCTGGCTTCCGAGCTGCCGCGAGACGTCGTCCATGAGCTGATGGAGACGCTGGACCAGCAACAACGCGAGCGCGTGCGTTCGGCCCTGTCCTATGACGAGGAGCAGGTCGGTGCGCTGATGGACTTCGAGATGGTGACCATCCGTGAGGATGTCAGCCTCGAAGTGGTTCTGCGTTACCTGCGGCGTCTCAAGGAGCTGCCGGGCCATACCGACAAATTGTTCGTGGTCGATTACGACGGCGTGCTCAAGGGTGTGCTGCCGATCAAGCGCCTGCTGGTCAACGATCCGGAAAAACAGGTTTCGGACGTCATGGCCAGTGATCCGGTGAGTTTTCACCCGGATGAAGACGCTTATGACGCCGCTCAGGCGTTCGAACGTTACGACTTGATCTCGGCCCCGGTGGTCGACAAGAACGGCAAGCTGATCGGCCGTCTGACCATCGACGAAATGGTCGACCTGATTCGTGAAGAGAGCGAAACCGAAGTCCTCAACATGGCGGGTCTGCGCGAGGAGGAAGATATCTTCGCCTCGGTCTGGAAATCCCTGCGCAACCGTTGGGCGTGGCTGGCGATCAACCTGATTACCGCATTCGTCGCTTCCCGGGTGATCGGTCTGTTCGAAGGTTCGATCGAGAAACTGGTGGCGCTCGCGGCATTGATGCCCATCGTGGCGGGTATCGGTGGCAACTCCGGCAACCAGACGATCACCATGATCGTTCGCGCCATGGCTCTCGACCAGGTCAGCACCGGCAACACGTCGCGCCTGATGCGCAAAGAGCTGGCAGTGGCGCTGATCAATGGTCTCGTGTGGGGCGGGGTGATCGGCGTGGTGGCCTACATGCTCTATGGCAGCTGGTCGCTGGGTGTAGTGATGACGGCGGCGATGACCTTGAACCTGCTGCTGGCGGCGCTGATGGGGGTGTTGATCCCGATGACCCTGGCAAAAATGGGGCGCGACCCGGCCATGGGGGCCAGTGTGATGATTACGGCGATGACCGACAGCGGTGGCTTCTTCATCTTCCTGGGGCTGGCGACAGTCTTCCTGCTCTGACCGAACTCGTTTATGAAAAAGCCCGCCAATTGGCGGGCTTTTTTACGCGAGGCAAAAAGCAGCGAGGTCAAATTCCGGGCAAAAAAAAGCCAGCATTCATGCTGGCTTGAGATGTTCGGGTCGAATCAGGATGCGTCTGCGGCCATTTCGGCGTCGTGGGCAATCAGCGACACCAGCGCATTCTGCTGACGATGGGAGAGCTGACGGAAGCGTTGCAACAGCTCGCGTTCGTGCAACGACAGCTCCGGACTGTCCAGACGCATGCTGAGCTCTTCGCCCAATGCGCCTTCCTGAATGAGACTCTGCTCGAGGCGAGCAATGATCTCGGAGTTCATGCTGCGATGATGATTGCGAGCCACCTCGGCAATGCGTTCACGCATTCCGTCTGGCAGGCGTACGACAAACTTGTCAGCCGTGCGGCTGGAATAAATTGCCTGTTTCAATGGGCGCATATATTTAAACCGGTTAGTTCAGGGGAGCGGTTCTCGGGATTGGCCGCAGGATGTGTGGTAGGACAAGCATCCGGACCAAATGGTTCAACCTGAATTGTTAAGAGGCCCGCATCATGCCTCAAAATTGCCAGATCATTGGCGTCAATTCTGTGACAAATATTGAGCTGGGTAAAGGCGTAATGCCAGCACCAATTATCAGAAATGCGGACTGGTTTGAAAAGATTGCCTTGGCCCGTATGACTGACCGCGTCCAAGTGCGCGTCCGTTGATGCCCAAAGGCGTCAGAACGTGCATGCTATGCGGCTTCGATCCTTGTTCCTTACCTTGTACAGGATAGTGGCAAATGGCCGATTTACTAGGGCAGACACGTGCTGGAGGGCGTTTTCAGGATGGATGGCAGGCTGGTTTATCTGATGGGGCCGTCGGGGTCGGGCAAGGACAGCCTGATCGAAGCTGCACGTGAGCCATTGCGTGGGTTGAACTGCGAAATCATCCGACGGGTGATCACTCGCTCAGCGGAATCGGTGGGCGAAGACGCAATCGGTGTCACGCCTCAAGAATTCGAGCGTCGCCAGCACGCCGGCGATTTTGCCCTGGCCTGGCAGGCCAATGGCCTTGCCTATGGCATCCCGACAGACATCGACGAATGGTTGAAAAGCGGTCGTCATGTGCTGGTCAACGGCTCTCGCGCCAATTTGCGGCAAGCACTCGATCGCTACCCGACGCTGTTGCCGGTTTTGCTGACGGTCAGGGATGAAGTGTTGCGTGAGCGCCTGCTGAAGCGGGGCCGAGAGACGCTTGAGCAAATCGATGCAAGACTCGCCCGCAACGCTCTGTTCAAGGACAGGAGGTCAACCGACAAGCCTGTGCATTTGATCGATAACTCCGGCGACCTGGCGGACGCCGTCACGCAGCTTCTGGACTTGATCCGGCTCAACGCAGTAGCGGATCGAACTTGATTTTGCGCCCAGCCACCAGTGCCAGCACGAACAGCATCGCAAACACACCACAGCCAATCAGGGGCAACGTGACCTGGGTTTCCTCGAACAGCCAGAAATGCGAGGCGCCGCTCAACAGGGCAAGGATCAGAAATCCTGCGGCCGACTTGGACATGTTGTACTCCTGAAGATGATTCAAAAAACCAGACGTTCGGTGGAACCCGTCGACATGGCCTGCGCAGGCTCATTGACGGTCTGCGGCGCGAAACCGCTCTGATCGCTCAATACCGCCCATTGCGGCGCTTTCTGCACTTGCAGGTAGTGCGGCATGCGCTGGGCCACCGGCTCGGCCTTTTCGGGAACAAAGTGAAAGCCAACCAAAACCGCCAAAGCCAAAGCGTTTGCGAGCAAGAGAGTGCTGTTCATGAGACGGATCTCCGTTTGTTCTTTTATAAGAACCGGAGAAGCAGCCGACGTGCCAACAGTCTAACCGCTATTAAGTCCTTTAAAAACAAGCATTTAGAATGGTTTTTCAGTGTCTTCGGATTGCATTCTGCAATGATGGCTTTTCGGGCTAGTGCAAATTGCACGGTAAATGATCCCGCAGCATTGCAGGCCGCCTGCCTACACTTAAAAAGCCCTACGGACGACATGACAAATCAGGGGCCTGCCGTTAACATGCACGCCGTCTGTCGCACCGACAGTCTTGTGTCCCAGTAGCTCAATTGGATAGAGCATCCCCCTCCTAAGGGGAAGGTTGGCAGTTCGAACCTGCCCTGGGACACCATATTATTCAAGGCTTGTAGCGTTTTACCCAACATTAATAGAATGTTTGTGGGTGCAGTATGGGTGCAGTCACTTCTCCCGACTAGAGGAGGTTTTGCTCAACCCTAACCTTGGAAGCGAAAGCGAGCATCGTGCTAGTCATTCAGAATTAGCCGCAGCAGAGCTCATGTCGAAGCCAGCCCCATATTTTTGGACTGCGAAGAGTTTAGTGATAGGAGTGGCTCCCCCCGTCGTAGCTCCAGATACCTGTGGCGTAGGTCAATCCAATCGTGGGCGACAGGTCATCCGCATGACTCCCATGGCCTGCCAGAGGTCGATAGAGGTCTGACCGGGGGAATCCGAGATAACTATTCACATCTCACTTCCTCGTGGTCAATGAAAAGTCCTCCTCAGGCGGGTATATTGTGCAAACTACTCTGGGGGGGAGCCCAAAAAATGTTGAATTTTGAGAGTCGCATAGGAAGCGGTGGGTTTGGTAACGTCGACCTCGTTAGGGATCTAAATGGGAACGCTTTTGCCAGGAAGACCTTCAGCAACAATCAGCCTGCCAGTTTTCCTGATGAGCTAGTTCCTAATATTAGGAGCCGCTTCATTCGCGAGGCTAGCGTCCAAGCTAACCTACAACATCGTAACATCATGCCAGTGCTGCACTCTCAGTTGGCAGATAATCCTCCTTGGTTTTTGATGCCCGTGGCTGCGTCTACCCTTGACAAAGACCTGCGCTTAGATCAAACGTTGGGCGGAAATCCGATCGCCGTTATGATGGATATACTTGCTGGGCTAGAGTATTTGCACAGCGTAGGAATTACGCATAGGGATCTGAAACCACAAAACGTACTAAAGCTTAATTTCAACGATGGTGCTGCTTATGTCATAAGTGATTTCGGTCTTATATCATTGAGAGATACTCAACTGTCCGTTCTTACACAGACAGGGATGAGGATGGGATCGGACTACTATACTGCGCCAGAGATAGTTGCTGACTTGCGTCGTGCATCTGCGATGTCAGACATATATTCGGCTGGCTGTATACTCCACGACCTTTTCGGGGTCGACGATCGGATTCCGTGCTCTGAAATTCAAGAAATCGGTCCCTACGCAGACATAATGCGTTGCTGTACTAGACGAGAGCCTAATCGACGCTTCCAAAGTGTAGCTGCTTTGAGAGATGCCATTCTCTCTGTAGGGCAAGCGCCTGTAGTGGTTGCTCAAGCGCAAGTCGCGGCACTGATAGACCTTTTGAAGAATAACTCTCCTTTGACTCAGCAGGCGTGGAGAACTATTGTCGAGAAGGTCGAAGATGAATCCTCTTCAAGTGATATCCGTGCGCTACTTTCCACTATTTCGATAGCCCGTATTGATGAATTAATTCTGCTTAGCCCAGACCTTGCTAGTCGACTTGGTGTTGAGTATGCAAAGTGGGTCAAAGATAGTTACTTTGATTTCAATGAATGTGACGGCATCGCAAATCGTCTTTCACGTTTTTTTACTACAGAAAATATCGACTGCCAAGTTGAAGTTCTTTTGGCGTATCTCGAGATGGGCACGAGTCACAATCGTTGGTATGTTGAGCAAAAGTTTCACAACGTATGCAAACCAACACTTGATACTCGGATTGCTAATCGTCTCGCTTTAGAACTACGTGTGCTAGGTCATAAGGCGTGCCGAATGATAGCTCACATGGAAAACTCCATTGGAGTGGAAAGAGCGTCTTTGCACCCGAGCATTGTATCAACGTTAACACAAATCTGCCCGGTGTAATTTATGATGGTATTTTCCCAGACAGATAAGGGGCCCAGAGAGCAAAATCAGGACTTTTTCCTGGTTGAAAATGTTTCTGGCAGCCTCTATCTTGTTGTCGCAGATGGCGTGGGTGGCAATAAGGGAGGGCAAACTGCATCACGAAAAGCCTGTGAAAACTTCATGGCCGCAGTCAAGAATGGTTTTTCGCCGAAAGAAGCCATAATTAGTACGCATAATGTGATACTGGAGCTAGCTTCGAAAAATCCAGACTTGACCGGTATGGCAACGACACTTACTTGTTTAGTGCTCTGTGGAAATAAAGCCTACGGAGTGCATAGTGGTGATAGCAGAGTTTACCTTCTCAGGAAAAACGGAGTGCAACAAGTCACCAAAGATCACTCGGAAGTTGCAAGGCTTCTTCTATCGGGTAAGCTTACTAAGTCAGAGGCAAGTACGTATCCCCGACGAAATGTGCTCTATAGTGCAGTCGGAACCATGGCCAAATTTGTTTTCCAGGAGTTTGAGCTAGAAGTGGCTGACGGTGATCGCCTCTTGGTTATGACGGATGGGGTTTATTCTGTGATCCCAAAAAAATATTTCAGAGACTTGTCTTTGTCATATTCTAGTCTCCAGGAATATTGTGACGCTATCATAAGATGCGTTATTGAGGGGCGCACTAAGGACAACTACACCCTTGTCGGAGTGGAGGTGTCTGGTGCAAAAGATGAAGAGTTAGTTTAAAGAGTTTTAGTGATAAGCGTAACTGGTTCATAAGTATATCTAAATAGCACAATTGATCGCGTACAGAGCATGCTTCGGTGATGCTAATATTAATGCTCTAGAAAAAAGCCCCGGCTCTGGAAATTTCAGGCGGGGCCTTTTACGCTGTCGTTGACTAGCTAACACGTAGTCGATTGGGATCTTCTATATTGGAGATCGCCCACTACTCACATAGCATCTTGCTCGCTTTCCGGTTCGCCCTCCCTGGAGCCGTCCTCTTGAACGCGCACCCAGTGGCCGGAAAACATCGCCGAAACGCCGCAGTTTTCACTTGGAGCGGCCGAAGTAATTACCGCTGCTGACTTTCCGAGCACCACATCAAAAGCCTCACCATTAGGATTTTTATGTTCATCTACAACCCGCATTGATGTGGATATTTTTTCATTTGACTGGATCCTAGCTACAGTATTTTCCATAGCCCAAACATCACATTCGTGATGAGTACTAGTATCTACAGTCTGAATGTGAACAACGATAGGTTGCACTGGATTACCGAACGCTAATTCGTTCGCAACAAGCATTCTTCCAGCATATCCGCCTTCTTGGTATGAGAAGTAGGTTAACTGCTGAGAAAATGCAAATGTGGAGGTGCTTGTGATTGCAGCAACAGCTAGATATTTCAGTATGTGCATAAGATTTCCTTTTTTTGAAAGCTCTACAAAAGGCACTGCTCTGGATTGCTCAGAGGGGCCTTTTACTTTTTGCTCGTGAACTACGTAGACAAGTTTCAGGCAGTAATTACTTACTGCTCACAGTGCGTCCTTTTCATCCTGCCCCTCAACCTCCTCGGCGTTTATGACGCCCGAACCAGAGAGTCACGTAGATATTTATATAATGACTTTCATGGGGGCTCATGCAGAGTATGGAGGGTCAAATTCTAAGCATTCAGATAAAGGCGTGAACTCACTCCGACGGCAAAGCCAGGCGGTGAAGAGGGTATATCCGGCAGACACAGCTACTATCTTTATTCTTGCATTTCTTGATTCTCTGCGTTGTCGCGCCTCTGCCTGTGTTAGGGATTCACCTTTTCTTCGGGCTCCACCAAAAAATGAAAGTATCAAGATCATCATAATCACGTAGAACAGAGATGCAAAAGTTAACTTAGCGACTATGCTTAGTAGAATGTTTAGACTGCCACGATTACTTTTGATTGCTGTATATACTGCGAAGAATACCGCCAATAATAAACCTGTAACTACACACACTTGGTACACTTGATGAGGCAGCCCAAGCCAACCACAAAAAAGGCCAAAAACCCAGCCAGTGACTGGCAGCAAATTGGTGATCGTTGCATCTGTATAGTTATTGTAGATAGTGACTTCCTTATTGCGGTGCTTCTTGACTGCCCAGCAAGATATTATAATCGCTACTATCAATGAGAACTTCCATAAGATACCGAATATTTTTTGCCAAAGCGTTTCCTCATGAGTTTCTGCGAATTGACGTTGCTGTTGTGGTGCCGTCTGATAAGCCGATGTTTGATAGGTAGATGGGGTAGATACAGCGTTCGCCTGAGAATAAGCGGCCTGCTGCTGCGCCGCCTTCCGCCGCTGTTGATAAGCTTGCTCTTCTGCTACATATGCCTCGTGTTTGCGTCGAGCTCGATCAGCGTCCTCGGCTTGAGATTTGGCTACTTGCTGTTGCTGTTCTAATTCCAGTTTTCGCTCTACTTCAGCCCTCGTAAAGTCTTCAATTGCCTTGAATCGATCTTCCATTGCTATATCGAGGCATTTTTGTGTGGTGCACTGGTTTCTAGTGATAAGCCACTCACGCTGGGACTGGATAATAGCGTCCTGCCGGTCAGGAGCCTTCAGCAACGCAGCCTTGTAGTTTTGAGCAAGAGAAGTGTCGAGACCAGAAAGGTAGCCGTCGCGGCAAATTTCCTTTTCGGCAAAATTGCTGGCCTTGGTACAGTCGAAGCTCGCAGCTATTGAATTGCAGGCAACCACTGCCAGTACAAGCGCCGTTGCGGGGTGAATTACCATTCTGAAAGATCTCCTATCTGAAACAACCCCGAGAATGGGAATAGCGGCTTGGCCCCCCACCCACTCCCACATCCCTTAAGCAGACTTAGAAGCCTTAGCTTCTGCCATAAGCAGCCGAAAAGGCTCCGATGTCACGATTAGTGTGTTCACGATTAGATCACATCAGCACACGATGTGGGAATGCAAAATTCCTCCCTACGTCATCGCTTCGGTCATCGAGTACGTGAGCTTCGTCTTGCCACTGGCATGACCCAAGAAGCCTTTGCGGACAAGTGCGGCTTCGCTCGCACTTACATGTCAAGGATCGAGACCGGTGGTGCAAATCCGAGTCTGGATGCGATAAAAGTGCTCGCCGACGCGCTCAAAGTCGACCTTTCAGAGTTGTTTTCGGAAATCGAATAACGTTTCAATATGCTGCGTATCAGTTTTATCGGTACGCAACACGTTCAATCTAATCTCTCTCGAATTCGCATATCTGATCTAGTCAGGATATGGGGACGCCTTACTTTAAAAACTGTAAATGATAACTACACCTTAAAGGGGCGTAGTTATGAATAAATACTGTCGTTATTGTAATGTGATAATTCCAAATAAGTCGAAGCAGTGGTCCAGTCAGATTTACTGCACAGCAAGATGTAGAAAATATGACCATAGAAAGACTAAATCGCTTATTTCGCGCGTAGAGAGAAAACGGTCCAATTTGCTTCAAAATGATGAAATGTTGTATTTGATAAGGCAGTGTAAAAGAGCTGAAACTGTTCAGATATTGAAGGGGCATACGTTGGAGTCCTTCATTGAAACTATAGAGCTAGTTAAAAACCGACCTGCAGGTGATGTCAAGCTTTGTCATATAGCGCCGGTTAAAGGGGATGGCTCAATAGGTCTATTTCATTACCTGAACTTATTTTACGGAGGAACATATCAAAACAGAAAGTTTGGGAGAAAGTACATATCTGGTGGGTTGTCCATAAAAAACAGTGAGCTTTTGCGTAAGTGGAAGGTGACAAGCGAAATGACGAATAATGAAGTGCTTGTCATGATTGAAAGGTATTTGAAAGGTGTGATATCTAAATATATTGAGGTTTGTCCAGTCCGGAAGTCAAAAAAGATCAGTGTTATTGAGAAAATAGTAAGTTTAGATGGATCGAGTAAATATGATGAGTTGATTGGTTACAGCTATTTAAGTCTGCAGGAGAAGTGGGAAGGGATTTGTAAGCTTAGGTCATATGTCATCCAGCCTGTAGTCGAGTCTAAGTATCTTGCATATGTTGATGGTCTGACGAGATTTATATCGTACGGTGGTGAAAGAGTCTCGATGCTAAAGCGTCTGAGAAAAATAATGATCGTAGGGTATATGGCGCTTGAGCGAGTAAAGCGAAGCCATACTTATAATAAATATTTTTATGTAAAATATGAGCCAATCATAGATCAAAAATACGGGCAGGCAATGCTAAAACATGCGGATGATTGGTATGTGCTAAAGGATATTATTTATAATTGTGTATTTAACGTTTTGCAAGGGGATGTAATAGATGTTAAAGAGTTTCGGAAGAGGGTAATGTCATATTTGGTGTTTCCGGAGAAGGCTCATTCAGTTTGGTAGTTTGGATTGTACTCCGCTGGTTACTTTAAAATACCTCCTGAATTTGGTCATGTTTTCGAAAGTGGTGGAATGAAAAACTATATTCGAGTAAAATCGCCGCATTTGGCATCTCCTTTGGAAGATTCCTCACTGTTCGAGAATTCTATGTTACTCAGTTTGTTTTGCGGTGCCGGCGGGCTTGACTTAGGTTTTGAAAAGGCAGGATTTGATATTGGACTTGCCTTTGACATACGTAAGGACAGTATTGCCTCCTACAATCATAACCGTGTCGGAACTCATAAGAACGGTCATTGCCTTGATGTTAGGGATCTCACATTAGAGATGCTGGATCAGTTGCATGGAAGCCAGTTCAACCCTGTTGGCATTATTGGTGGTCCTCCATGCCAAAGTTTTAGTCGCGCAAATAAAAACCCGAAAGATAACGATCCGCGACATGATTTACCTTTTGTATATGCAGATATTATAAGAAGTTTGAATGAGAGGTCTCCTATTCATTTTTTTGCATTTGAAAATGTTCCTGGTTTAAATGAGGGTGATCACAAAGAACATTTCGAAAGTATCAAGTTGTACTTGAAAGATATAGGGTTTAATGTCCGAGAGACTATCGTAAATGCCACGGATTTTGGTGTTCCTCAAAGCCGTGAGCGGCTGCTGATGGTCGGAATTAACACTAAACTCTATCCCGGTGTTGTCTGGCAGCAACCAAAAAAAGTAGATTGTGACCCCATAACTCTCACGGTTGGTCATGCTATCGGTGATTTGCCACCACCTACGTATTACGAGCGAAACCTGGTTAAGTCTCAAATCGCGCACCATCCTAATCACTGGTGTATGCAACCTAAATCAAAGAAATTCACAACACCCGGTGCACTTCAGCCCGGAAAGCGTGCAAACAGAAGTTTTAAAACGCTTGAGCTCCATAAGCCAAGTATTACCGTTGCATACGGCAATAGAGAAGTGCATATCCATCCAAACTGTCTTCGTCGTCTGAGTGTTCTTGAGGCCATGAGGCTTCAAGGTTTCCCTGATGAATACGAGCTAATCGGAACGCTTTCATCTCAGATAACTCAAGTTAGTGAAGCGGTTCCGCCTCCAATGGCGAAGGCTCTAGCAGAATCAATACAACTGACGCTGCTAGAGGAGCTTCCCTATGATCCTGCTGTTGGGCGTCATGCAGTGACGATTGTCTCAACAGCCAGTGAAATTATATCTTGAGCATAATTGGCCGACTTCAGTAGTTTGTGTGTTTCATGAGTTAGAGCCTCAAGTAGCTGAGGTTCATCTGCCATCTTATTATCTATATCGCAGAGAGATATAGTTCTACGAATGGCGGTCAGTCCAGAGTCAATTTCAATTTCCCGCACGGAGCGCACAGGATTTGGGTCGGCCGGTTTTCTGATAACTGGAGTGCACCTGTATACTAGTGATAGCATATCCTTTGAGCCCTGTTCTACAGAGTAAATATGACTACCCTGCATTGAAAGCTCAATTACTGGATAGGCAGTGCACAAATGGCCAATTAGCCATTTAGTGAATCCTAAGCAAAAGAATTTAACGAAAGCATCCGTAGTTAATTTTTTTGGCTCGTTAAGCGCGTCGTCGTACGGAATGCCCTCTTGTTCGCAAAGTTGAATAAACTCTTCGCTGAACTCCTCAGAGTCCTTTATATTTGAATTGATAGCCTGAAGAAAGTCTGCGACCTTGTTGTCGGGCGTGTTTAAAGGCTCTATTTTAGTGGTTATAAATAAGAGCCAAGACCCGGTTCCGCCAGCAGATTGTAGGCTAATTAATCTAATTAACGCGTCTAAAATGCTTGGTGCACCGACTTTTGTTTGTGCAATATTTTGACAGAGGTCAAAATTGATTGCATGGTACGGACCATGACTTTCGACTGCTCTCATTGCTGTAGATCTATCACCAGCTGCAATGTCTTCCAGACGATACCATAATGTATCTGAATTTCTATCGATCCAGTCATAGCTTCTCATTTGGTTTTGAGCAAGGATGATCTCGGCTTCATCTTTTGAGCCTCTCGGGCTGAAACCAACATATTTAAGTTTGAATCCTGCTTTTACCGTCACATCCTCAAGATTTCGAATGTCCAACATGTCCGGTCCGGCCAGAGTTAAATATCTGAAAACACGCGAAGAGTCTGCCGGAATATGAAGTGTTCGCATTAAAGAGCGTATATGATGACTCCAGCTACGTCTTACAAACTGCTTCCTTGGTTTATGCCAGGGCCTCAATTGTTTGACAATTGCTACTGTGCGGTTCTCAATAGGAGGGGGCTCAGGAGGAACAATTGCCTCCACAAACTCATCGTCGAAGTCGCTGTTCATTGGATCTTCTTGAGCTTCAGCTTTAGTCATTGCCTAACTCCGGCGACAGAGCGTTGACAATATCCAAAAACAAGTCTTGTTGACGGTTGTACGTGATTTCGTCGAGAAGACTGTAGGCTGACAGCACTACCATAACGGCCTTTGCCTGTTCAATAGTGGTCAATGGAGCTTGGGTGGCTGGTTTTGAGAGTGTCGCTAGTCGTTCTTTATCTAAGCTAAATACTAGCTCCGCATCCTGGTGGGATTTTTTATTTTGGTTAATTATATCGATGGTTTTTGAGTCGGGAAGAATGACTACGTCCGGTCGGTTAGTTAATGAGTCTCCTTTTCTCTCCCATACGCTGTTTAGGTGCGTTTCCACGGCTGTCAGCGCAGTAGCACGAACCGTTGTCTTTTCCTCGTCTCGAGACTTTTTACCTACATCCTTGAGTTTGTTTGTAACCTGTCGTAATGCTGCGTGAACCCATTTTGTCAGATACTGATAATGCGGGTGGCTTACGTTAAAAGATTCACGGTCAATATTTAATGCAGGGTCCAGTCCGCGAACTATAAAAATTTCGGCGGTGATCTGAGAAAGTCGATTCAATTCGGAGATTTGATATTCCATGAAGCGGTCATCATAAAGAACGCCGCTTGCATTATTTATTCTAATGAGCACGCCTCTATTCTGTTTTGGAACTATAAGCGAGTTCCAATAAAAATACGCTTCAAATTCTAGCCCGCCGCCCCCTCTGTCTGCTGGTATGGTGCCCAAGGAAGTCTTAACCTTCCCTACAAACATCATTGGATTTGTTGCTCGGACTTTTTTTCTATTGCCGAGCAATGTATCTGGTAATACAACAGGGCGCTTTAATTCGACACCATCGATTACAACCGTAAATCCTCCGCAGGGGTCTTCAGCATTAGACTCAAGCTTCATGGCCTCTGTCAGAGATTGATTTTTTTGCAAAACCAAAGGAACAGCCTGGCTTTTAGCTTTGTTTTGAAGCTGATAAAAGTCGATTGTTTTTTCTGATGAAAACAAAAGTGGGTTTTCATCGATATACTTCAAAGGTGCAGCAAGGCTTAATAACCAAATCATCCCTAAGTAAGTATCGAGATATTCTTCAATATCTGGGTTTTTTGTTGTTGTGCCCGTGCCAGCGACCACTTGCTCATAAAGCTTTTTAAACTTTACAATATCCTCATCAATGTCGTCCCATGGCATCCGGGGAGGAATAGTAAATTGGTCGTCACCCTTTCTTACATATCCTATATGAAACTCAGGGGGAGTTCGCTCGGTTTTTTTATCTATTGGGTCTGTAGCATCTATTGTTTCTAGGTAGTTCTCCCAGAAATCTGCGGACTTTAAATTGTTCTTGGTTTGATCTCGTATCTCTAAAAGTACGATTTCGGTCCCGTGACTTTTCGGGTCAGACGCGGGCTCTACAGAAAATACAACGTCACCAGTGATAAACTCTCCATCCTCTTCTGGTGCGTTACGGAGGTTTTCTTCAGTCCAGGTCTTCATCCAGACTTCAGCAATTAATCGATGTGTTTGACCTTTCTGTTTGGTGATGACTCGAAAGTGCGTTGTAAGGTGCGTTACGGCAAACATACCAATCCCGATTTTACCAATGAGCTTTCGTCCCATTGGAGTTAGATCAGGATTATCACGATTGACAGTGCCAAGCTCAATGCCTTTATAGGTACGCTTTGAGCTACCACCAATATGTTTAAATAAATTGGCTAGCGACCGCTCGTCCATACCGCGGCCGTTGTCCCGAACTGAAATGTACTCGAAACGTGGAGCATCGGTGTCAATGATGACTTCAGTTGCGTCTGCATCATATGCGTTGAAGATCAACTCGCGAAGAGCTGCGGAGGGGCGTCTATATATGCCATCTGTAATCCTAGCGAGAACGCGATCATCAACAGTTAACTGTGATGGTAAATCCCCGCCATTCTCCTTAAGATTGTTGATTTGCTCTGCTAGTAGCAGCGCATCGTCAATTTTTTCAACCATCACAACATCCTTTTAATCTGTGATCGTGCAATAGCTTTATAGAATATTCAGCAAACTAAAGTTATGCTGGGTTTTAGTTTAGTTGCTCAACAATAATTCTATCTCATTTTAACATCAAGATAATTCTTTGCGCTGTGAGGTGACGGAGAGTGTGGGGTTGAAAAAGCGTTGTGGTTCGTTGAGGCGCGTAGGCTGGAGAAGCTATCGTACGCAAATTCGATTTCCCGCATTCGTCCTGCTTTTTCGGTGCGGATATTGGGCAAGACCTTTGTCATCTTCTGCCGCCGGGAGTTGAGTATCAGGGGGCGGAAGTTAAATCGAAGGCGTCTATCAATAGGGTCTACCGCTACGAGAATGATAGGAGCAGAAAGGACTACTATCACATAGGTATTGGCGTATCTCCAAATGATAGATTATCATTGGGCTATACGTTTATAAATCTTAATGAGAGTTTCCTCCCATGGTCTTAGCACACCTCTATCTCCGAGCGTCAACACAAGATCAGGATGCGAACCGGGCCCGCCTAGCTTTACTGGCTTTCGCAGCCAGCCGAAATTATGAGGTGGCAGGGATCTATGCAGACAATTTCTCCGGCACCAAATTGCAACGGCCTGAACTCCACAGGCTGTTGACCAGTGCTGAGTCTGGACAAGTTTTGTGTGTTGAGTCGGTGGATCGCCTTTCCCGGCTCAGTCAAACGGATTGGGAAACCCTTAAAGGAACGATCAATTCAAAGGGTTTGAGGCTAGTGGTGGCTGACTTACCTACTAGCTGGGAACATCTGGACAACCACTCTAGCGGGCGCAGTGATATTGCGGGTTCTGTCATGCACGTGATCAATAACATGCTCATTGATCTGATGGCGACGATGGCCCGCCTTGATCAAGAAAAGCGTGTCGAGCGGATCAGACAGGGCATCGCCAACAAGAGGGCAGCTGATCCGTCCTGGAAGGCTGTAGGGAAACGGAAGAACACCGAGAAATGGCAGCGGGTAGAAAAGCTTCTTAAAGGTCAAACTGCTTCGAGCATGACAATTAAAGAGATTGCCCAAGCTGCAAGTGTCGGCGAAGCCACAGTTTACAGAATCAAAAAAGAGCTTGGCGCGTGACCTTTTTATCCTGCCCGTCTCCCTGTTACTCATGTCAAAGGCGATTCTAATCTCAGAATCGCCTTTCACGTCTCCGCCATGATCCTGCCTCTAATCAGACGAGCCTTCAGTAATCTTAATGGTTACCAACTCAACTCTGTGAACTCCGAGGCGGCGAAGGGCTTCCAAATCCGCTAAAAGGACCGTTCCTGGCAACACCAGTATGCCAAGCACGTTTCCAGCGAGATCTACTATGCGGAGACTCACCGGCTATTTTCCTGAGCTTGTCGCTTGACGAATGCTTCTAGGGTTTTCACTCGTACCAGCCTGCGCCTGCCCAATTTGAATGTCTGAATCTCCCCGCTACTAATCATTTCATAGAACATGGATCTGGCAACGCCAATCAAGCGTGCTGCATCTTCTACCCCGACCGAGATGGGTGCTAAGGAGCTGGTTTGGTTCATAAGGTGGCCTCTGCTGCTTCATGACGCAACGACTGTTGCATCTGTGGCGCCACGATAAGTGTGGTGCCACATTGGTGTCAACACGTTTGTGTTGTGTGTCTACCAGGAATGTGGGAACCTTGCTGGCATCCATAGACGTCTGGGAATGTGGCGATGGCCGTAAGGAAGAAAGTAGAAACCATTCACCTGCGCGTTAGCGCAAACTCGAAGGCTTGTCTCGAAGGGCTGGCGAATGCAAACAAGAAGACATCAACGCGTGTACTGGAAGATCTGATAGCCGAAGCGGCTGCAAAATTTCAGGTTCAGGGCGTTGATGCGGCTGTCGATGAGCGTTTTTGGTCTGGCGGGAGTTGGACCTTGCTCGAGGCTTTGCAATTGGCTCACGTGCCTGATGAGCCGATCCTGAAAAAACTCAGGACGTACTTTTTGGCAGATGAGGCGTTGAGTCCAAAAGATTACATTCTCGTCGAAGCAATTCTGTGGTCTACAGATTTCTTTTCTGGCGATACAGATATTTTTCTTGAGTCGGAGGGCGTTATCACAAACGCCGACGACCACCGAAATTTCAAGGTTGATTTGGATGCAATCAGTCGGCAGATGCAATCGCTGGAAGGCTACGCGGAGTTCCGATTGAAAAATAAATTGGTTGCGCCCAAGTACGAGGACTACCTGAGGATGATCGAGGAAAAACTTGAAAGCTAGATTATTAGTTCTACGGCAGCCGCCTTGGTTCCAGGGGCCAAGTGCGCGTAACGCAATGTCATCTTGATATCCCCATGCCCTAGCAGGTCCCGTACCGTGTTGAGCGGTACCCCGGCCATTACTAGTCGAGATGCGAAGTCGTGACGCATATCGTGCCAGCGGAAGCCGATCACCTTGGCCCTTTCGAGTAGTTTGAGCCAGGCGCTTTTTACGTCTTCAAAGCGGCCTCCTTCTTGGTTTGGAAATACATAGACGGCCGTCCCTGATTGCTTTTTCCATTCTTCAAGTACGGCTACGACTTCCTTATTCATAGGAATGTGTCGGGTTTCGCTAGTCTTTGTTGTGTCACCAGCAACGGTGATGGTCTTGGTAATGAAGTTTACCGATGACCATTTGAGGTCAAACAGCTCTCCACGCCTCATGCCAGAATTCAGCGAGATGAGCACCATAGGCTTAATGTGATCAGTAAAGTGCAGACCCAGCAGGCTTTGCTTCTGTACTTGGCCCCGATCTACGCGCCATTTGTTCGCGCTTTCTCGTTCGGCACGCATTTCGTCTTGTCGTGCATCCAGAGCTGCGCGTAGGCGCTTGTTCTCGTCTTCATCCAAGTAGCGCACCAACCCCATGGAATCGACCTTGAGTTGCTTTACTTTTGCCATTGGGTGGGCGGTAATGTATTCCCATTCTACTGCCCGGCTAAACACGCCGCTGATTGAGCCCATCTTGCGGTTGACGGTCGAAGACTTGTTGCCGGTCTGCATCCAAGTAGTGCGAATCTGGTCGAGGTCGCGACCGGTGATTGCGTCGATCCGCTGAGCCATGATCGGGTCGAAATTGTTATCCAAGGTGTGCAACGTTTTTTCGTGGCCCTTGTGGTGAGTTTTGAACCACGGCATATAGGTTTCGTCGATGAACTCGCGTAGCGAGGGGAGGGCAGTACCTTTCCGGCCGTGGGTGACTGCCAGAGGCTCGCCGTGTTTGCGCGCTTCATATAAGTATTGAGTCGCTTCTTGGCGGGCTTGGTCGAGTGTAAGGATACCGACTCGTCCCAGCGCTTTTTTGCGTGCGCGTCCCCACCTGACAATATACGACTTAGCCCCGGCCGCCGTTACACGTACGTATAGGCCTATCACGATGGTATCGTGGACCTCATACTCCTTGCCGGTGACTTCCAAGGATGACAGTAGTTTGCCGGTTAGCTTTTCTTTCACCTGATCTCCGTGGGTGCATTGTGGGTGCAAAAAACACTATACGGAGCTGTTTTATCGGACGCAACCGGACTGTAAGTCCCGTAATCACTGGTTTCTACCTTTATCTACTGGTCTCAAATTGGCCCTCCTAAGGGGAAGGTTGGCAGTTCGAACCTGCCCTGGGACACCATCTATTGAAAAGCCCCGCGCAGAGAAGTCTGGCGGGGCTTTTTTACGCCTTTTGCTTAGAAAATCTCAGCCCCATTTTCAGCTCTGCCAATCGAGGTGCTGACCTGTGTGATATGTCGGCGGCCGTTGACCGAGTAGCTTTGTACTGATTCCTCGGAATCCGGTTTGCGCAATGTCAGCAGTGCCGGCAGTCCGCCTTTCTCGCTATAGCTGCCGAACCAGTTGTTCAGCCTTGCGATAAAGCACTCGTTGTCGATGATGACTGACATGTCCGTGACCGATTCCATCGTGTAGTAACTCGCGCCATAGCTGTAGTAGTCATCGCCGCCGGCTCCAGATGCAGGAATGGGGCAGAGGGGGGCCGTCTGCGAGGGGGGCTGAAGAGGTTTGCCAGCATTCGATTTGATCAAGGCGCTGGTGAGTGCCTTTTGCAAATCAGGCTCCAGTTCGTAGGCGCTATCGTCTTCCTGATGATGCTGCGTGCGAGGCACAGTCAGTTGGTAATCATAACGAACCGTGATTGTCGGAATCTGGCTGTTGATCTTCAGGGGATTGAGCAGATAAACCTGGTCAACGCCGTATGAGCCGTTGCGGTAGACCAGATACATTCTTCCGTGAGACTTGATCCATCCGGCTGACTGGTTGGCCCCGCGATCATTGGTGGAGAACAACGAACTGCCAGCGCTTGCTTCTGGATCGTAGGGTGCCAGTCTCCTTGTGAACCGGTCTGCATCACGTCGCAGCGTTTCATAAAAACTGAACAGGCCTGTTCCACCGGTGTAGGTTGAAATGAACAGGTCGCGTTGGCCGTCGCCGTCCAGATCTATCAATGTGTATTGGGCTTGGCCTTGCTCTGCATCTGCGTCCAGTCCGGAAGCGTTGAGCGCTGTCCATTCATCCGGGGTGACGCCCTTGGGCATGTTTTTTGGAAATAGTGTGTGATCGTAAGCGCTGT
Organism: Pseudomonas sp. B2M1-30; assembly: GCF_025447575.1. NCBI lineage: Bacteria > Pseudomonadati > Pseudomonadota > Gammaproteobacteria > Pseudomonadales > Pseudomonadaceae > Pseudomonas > Pseudomonas sp. B2M1-30. Next base: position 19,746 of record NZ_JAOEJT010000005.1, read on the forward strand.
CGTCAGCAGGATCGCCGGAGAAGGAGGTTGTACCGTCCTCTGTTGCAAAGGCGCCAAGTGCCTTTTCGAGGGCAAATTCTGGATGGTTCTTGCCTGTGTCCTGAATACGCTGTTGTAGGTCCTGCATGACTTGTTTGTCGATATGGTCGGGCTGATAGGCGACAGCCTCGACCCACTGCATATGCAATATCTGCAAACGCTCTTGGTATTGTTGGCTCAAACAGTTGACGTCGTCGGCGCATTCATTGCGCGTTTTAAGCCATTGGCGCTGGGTCTTCTTGAGTTCGGTCTGCGTCAGCGGGGTAGCCTTCATCAATTTCCGGTAAGCCGACCCCATCTGCACATCCAGTTCATACAGCGGTTTTTGCGCGCAAATCGTATTCTCGACGGCACTCGCCGCTTTGCTGCAGTCCATTCCCGCCGCCGGTGCGAGTTGGGCAAACACCAGCGTAATCACCGACACGATGTAGCGTCCCTTGCTATACACAATTCAATCCCTGACGTTGAAAAACCAAAACAGCTGCGCAGGGTAATCCTCACGCAACGAATCTTGAACCCCCGCTTCAAGAGAACCCCTGTTCCGGCCGATAACCCATTCGGTGACTTCAGAGTCGCACGAAATCGCTTGATAGCATTTGGCCTCCAGCTATCATCTGCGCGCCTGTGGAAAGCCCTTGGTCCATCCTCTTCAATTGCCTGGAAATGCTCGATGTCGTCGTATCACCAAAAGAGTTTTCTGATCGTCGATGATTTCTCGGATTTCCGCAGTTCCGTGCGCTCGATGTTGCGTGAGTTGGGCGTCAAGGATGTGGATACCGCCGACACCGGTGAGCAGGCGCTGAAGATGTGTTCGCAGAAGTCCTATGATTTCATCCTGCAGGATTTCCATCTCGGCGACGGCAAGAAAAACGGCCAGCAGGTGCTGGAAGACTTGATGCTGGAAAAGTTGATCAGTCACGAAGCAGTGTTCGTGATGGTCACCGCCGAGACCAGCCAGGCAATGGTGCTCAGTGCCCTGGAGCATGAGCCGGATGCCTATCTGACCAAGCCGTTCAACCGTTCCGGGCTGGCTCAGCGCCTGGAGCGTCTGGAGCAGCGCAAGACGTTGCTCAAACCGATTCTGCAAGCCCTCGACCGGGGTAAACCGGTCGAGGTGCTCAATGCCTGCATTGCCCTGTGCAAGCAGGACATCCGCTATTCGCCGCTGTGCCTGCGCTACCGCGCCGATGCGCTGCGTGACATGAACCAGAACGAGGCGCTCGAGCGTCTCTACGACAGCATCATTGCCGATCGGCCGTTGCCGTGGGCGTTTGCCGGGCTGGGCAAGTTGCTGTTCAAGCGTGGGCAAGTGGCGCAGGCCAAGGGCGTGTACGAAAAAGCCTTGAAGGTGTTCCCGATGATGCCGGCGCTGTATGACGGCATGGCCGACGTGCTGGTTTCCGAGGGCGATACCAAGGGCGCGCAGCAAGTGCTCGAAGAGGCGATTCGCCTGTCGCCGCTGGCGGTGCGTCGTCAGGCGTTGCTCGGCAAGCTGGCGATGGCCAACGAAGATTTCGATACCGCCTCGCGCGCCTATCGTCAGGCAGTGACGCAGGGGGCGCAGTCGCGGTTCAAGGATCCGGAAAGCAACCTGGGCCTGGCGCATGCGTTGATCAGCAAGGGCAGCGAGCGCGGCCTCGACACCCGCACGCGGCTGGAGATCAACACCACCCTCAGCGCGGTGGCCAAGGAAAACCCGACCGACCCCGGCCTGCAGATTCGCGCGCGCCTGATGAAGGCCACCAGTCTGCTGCTCAATGATGCCGAAACCGCCGACAAGCTCACCGAACAGGCGCTGCTGCGCCTCGACGGCATGGAGCAGTTCATGAGTCCGGAAGCGGCATTGCTGGTCGCCAAGCAATTGCAGATGCTCGGCCAGGCCGAGGCCGGTACGTCGATGCTCAAGAGCTGTGCGGAAATCTACGGCGATGACCCGGCGGTGATGAAAGACATCGCCAAGCTCACCGATGACCCGGCTATCCTCAGTTCGAGCAACGCTGCCGCCGATCTCAACCGGCAGGGTGTGCGGGTGTACAAGACCGGCAATCTGGTGGAGGCCCGCGAGGTGTTCCGCAAGGCGCTGAAGATGCAACCGAAGAACATCAGTATTGCGCTGAACATGGCGCAATCGCTGCTGCACGGCACCGACACCAGTGTGCCCTCGGCGGAGCTGGAAGAATGTCGGGCCTGCCTGAAAACGGTCGGCCTGATGCCCGACACCGACGCGCGTTATCCGCGTTATCAGAAGCTGAAAAGCAAGGCGTTTGGCGAATGAACCAAGACGAGCAGGCACTGGATTTCTCCACGGTGATCGCCTCCACCGTGCATGACATGAAGAACTCCCTGGCGATGCTGACCCAGGCCCACAGCCAATGGCTCGCACGCCTGCCCGAAGCGCAGCGCGAAGGCGCGGAGCAGGGCGTGATCGACTTCGAGTTCGCCCATCTCAACGGCATGCTGGTGCAGTTGCTCGGGCTGTATAAGCTCGGCGTGAACCAGATGCCGCTGCAGCCGGCCTATCACGAGCTGGACGACTTCATCGAGGCACAACTGGCGGCGCATCAAGAGGTGTTCGCCAGTCGCGGGATCATTGCCACTTATGAAGTCGATCCGCTGAGTCCGCTGGGTTTCTTCGACCGTGAACTGATCGCCTCGGTGCTGGGCAATTGCATCAACAACGCGATCCGTTATGCCCGCGAATCGCTGCTGATCACTGTCAGCGACGAAGCCGGGCAGTTGGTGCTGAGCATCAACGATGATGGCGACGGTTATCCGGCGGACATGCTCGAGCGGCAGTCCGAATACATGCAGGGCATCAATCACAGCAGCGGCAGCACCGGGCTGGGCCTGTACTTCGCGGGGCGTATCGCGGCGCTGCATCAGCGCAACGGCATTGGCGGGCGTACCGAGATCCGCAATGGCGGGCCGTTGGGCGGCGGTGTGTTCAGTCTCTACCTGCCCTGACGCTGTCTGCGTATAAGTCGTTCGTGTCGTTTGGGTTTTTGTTTGGCGCGGCTTGAATTTCCGCGCGGCTGATGCCTATGTTGTCGGGTCGCCGTTCGCGGCTCGCACAATAACAAGGATTGCGTCATGACAACCGATGGCCAGCGTTCACTCGCGCAGCGATTGACGGGCATTGATGAGATTGAATGTGTCACGCCGGATTTGAACGGCGTGCCACGGGGCAAGGTGATGACCGCCGAGGGTTTCCTCGAAGGTCGGCGTTTGCAGTTGGCCCGGGGGGTGCTGCTGCAATGCATCATGGGCGGCTATCCTGCCGCGAAATTCTACGGCAGCGATGACGGCGATCTGGCACTGGTGGCCGATCCTGCGCAGATTCATCCGCTGCCCTGGGCCGACGAGCCACGCGCCCTGGCGATCTGTGACGCCGACGAACTGACCGGCGAAAGCTCGAACCTGTCGACACGCGGTCAGCTCAAGAAAGTCATCGCCCGCTACGCCGCCCGAGGCCTGGCGCCGGTGGTGGCGACCGAGCTGGAATTCTTTGTCTTCGCCCCGAACACCGATCCGACCCAGCCGTTCCAGCCGCCAGTGGGCCGCGACGGTCGCCGCGAGGACGGTCACTCGGCATTCAGCGTCAGTTCCAATAGCGGGCTGCGGCCGTTCTTCAGTGAAGTCTATAAATGCATGGCGGCCCTGGGCCTGCCGCGCGACACCTTCATGCACGAAATGGGCGTCAGCCAGTTCGAGATCAACCTGCTGCACGGTGATCCGCTGTTGCTGGCCGACCAGACCTTTCTGTTCAAGCACCTGCTCAAGGAGGTCGCGCTCAAGCATGGCCTGACCGTGGTGTGCATGGCCAAGCCGCTGGCGCACACGCCGGGCAGTTCGATGCACATCCACCAGAGCATCGTCGAAATCGGCAGTGGCAAGAACGTATTCAACGATGCGCACGGTCAACCGACTGCGATGTTCCGCCATTTCATCGGCGGGCAGCAGGCGGGCATGGCGGACTTCACCGCGTTGTTTGCGCCGAACGTCAACTCCTACCAGCGCCTGTGTCATCCGTTCGCGTCGCCGAACAACGCGTGCTGGTCCCACGACAACCGGGCGGCGGGGCTGCGCATTCCGGCCAGTTCGCCGGTCGCGCGTCGGGTCGAGAACCGCTTGCCGGGCGCCGATGCCAACCCGTATCTGGCGATTGCCGCGAGCCTTGCGGCCGGCCTGTACGGCATCGAGCATCAACTGGAGCCGAGCGAGCCGATCCAGGGCGAGTTCGACGTGCCGGACAACCTTTCGTTGCCGTGTACCTTGCACGCGGCGATCGAGCGTCTGAAGCGCAGCCCGTTGGCCAAGGAACTGTTCGGCGCCGAGTTCATCGAAGGCTACATCGCTTCGAAAACCATGGAACTGACCAGTTTCTTTGACGAAATCACTCCCTGGGAGCGTCGTGTTCTAGCCGCCCAGGCCTGACGAACCGTTGCCGTCGGGCTATCGTTGCGGTAGCCCGATACTGATTGCAAGGAGCCGCTCGGAGCGCTGATGCACAAGATCTGGAAATCCTTTCGAGCGTTGTATTTCGCCTCGCTGATGATGTTGATCGGCTCGGGCCTGTTGAGCACTTATCTGGCATTGCGCCTGGCGGCCGATCACGTCGACGGACTGTGGGTCGGTGCGTTGATGGCGGCCAACTATTTCGGCCTGGTGCTGGGCGGCAAGATCGGCCATCGGCTGATCGCCCGGGTCGGGCACATCCGCGCCTATTCGGCCTGTGCCGGGATCGTCGGCGCGGCGGTGCTCGGTCATGGTCTGGTGGACTGGCTGCCGGCATGGCTGGTGCTGCGGACCATCGTCGGCCTCGGCATGATGTGCCAGTACATGGTGATCGAGAGCTGGCTCAACGAGCAGGCTGACGCCAACCAGCGCGGCATGGTGTTCAGCGGCTACATGATCGCTTCGTATCTGGGGCTGGTGCTGGGTCAATTGATTCTGGTCATGCACCCGGGTCTGGGCCTGGAGCTGCTGATGCTGGTCGCGCTGTGCTTCGCGTTGTGTCTGGTGCCGGTGGCGCTGACCCGGCGGATTCACCCGGCACCGCTGCATCCGGCGCCGATGGAGCCGCGGTTTTTCATCAAGCGGGTGCCGCAGTCGTTGAGTACGGTGCTGGGCGCGGGTCTGATCATCGGTTCGTTCTACGGTCTGGCGCCGTTGTATGCCTCGCAGCAGGGGCTGTCCACCGAGCAGGTCGGTCTGTTCATGGGAACCTGCATTTTTGCCGGGTTGCTGGTGCAGTGGCCGTTGGGCTGGTTGTCCGACCGCTATGATCGGGCGGTGCTGATTCGCAGCTTTGCCGGGATTCTGGCCGTGGCGGCGTTGCCGTTGGCGATTCTGCCGAAGGTGCCGCTGGAGGTGCTGTTTGGTGTCGGCTTCCTGTGTTCGCTGGTGCAGTTCTGCCTGTATCCGCTGGCGGTGGCGTTCTCCAACGACCATGTCGAGGGTGATCGGCGGGTATCGCTGACGGCGATGCTGCTGGTGACTTACGGCGTCGGCGCAAGTATCGGGCCGCTGGCCGCTGGCGTTCTGATGAAGCTGTTCGGCAGTCAGAGCCTGTATGCGTTCTTCACCTTTTTCGCGCTGGTGCTGGTGTGGCGAATCCGGCCGAAAGCCGTGACCAATCTGCATCAGGTCGATGATGCGCCATTGCATCACGTGGCGATGCCGGACAGCATGTCCAGTTCGCCGCTGGTGGCGGCGCTCGATCCTCGGGTCGACGAGCAGGTGGTGCAGGAGCAGATGCAGACCACGGTGACTGAACCGGCACCTGAGCCGGAGCCGTCGGTGGAGCCTGAGGTTGAAGCTGACAAAGACAAACCGGCACCTGACATCAGTGACGCCAGGCCTTTTCCCTGAAAAGCACCGGGCATAAAAAACGGGCAGTCACCGCAAGTGACTGCCCGTTTTTTTATGGCGCGGCGATCAGAAGTCGTCTTTATCGAAGCGACGTGCCTCGCGCTGCAACTGATAAACGAAGCGTTCGACGTTGCGTGCGGCCTGGCCGCTGATGTTGTGGAAGCGCAGGCCGGCGAAGGTGATGTTGAGTTTTTCTTCGAAGTGCAGGTAACGCAGTTCGACCGATGTCGGTTGATTGCCGAACAGCGGCGGGGCGATCAGGCGATCGTAGACCTGACCCAGTTGCAGGCGGCCGGTGATGTCACCTTCGAAGCGCAGTTTGCAGCCGGTGGCGGAAATATCCAGCAGCTTGCCGCCAATCGGCGCCTTGAGTTTTTCGCCGCCCAGTTCGACGTTGACCAGATCGGTCAGCTTCAGCGCGGCGCGGAAGGCATTGCGGCGCTGGTGGTAAACCACTTCGGTCGGCAGTTCGCCGGTGTAGAAGCGGTCGCCGGTGGTTTCTTCGATGTTCAGCGTGCCCGTGCATTCCCAGGCGATACGCACGCCGTCATGGAAGCCTTCAACCTTGAACGGTTCGCCCGCGAGCAGGAAGCGCTCGCCGTCGCGCGGGATCATTTCATCCAGGGCGATGGTGGCGGTGTCACGATCCACTTTGATCAGATAGCTCTGAAAGCGCTGGCTGCGTTCGTGGAAGGTGATGACCAGCGGGTCGTGGCTTTCTTGCAACTGGCGCAGGTTGCTGGAGATTTCCAGAGGTGTGGTAAGCACCTTTGGTGGCTGCGGAGCATCATCCGCGCTGAGGACGTTGGACACGTTGAATCAATCTCCAGACAAAATTTGACTACGGCTGGCCAGTATTTTGCCAGCATGTTTCATGCGTTGATAGGGCGCAAGCATAGAAGAAACAATCACGCCTGGCTGAGCGCGCGCGGTTTCTGCAGTTTGGAGAAGGTGCCACTGGCATCGTAGAGCGCAGGAGGCTCGCCGCCGGTGAGGATTTTCAGCTGATTGGCCGTCGCAGCCTGCTGAATCACGATCGACTGGCCGTTCTTGACGTTGGCCGCCTGGCACTGGGCAATCAGGTCGGTGAGCACGTCGCTCTGGGCCAGCAACTGGTCGCCGATGCTCGACTGGCTGGCCAGTTGCTCCAGGCCCTGACGATTGATCGGCAGGTTGAGGCTGGCGAGGACTTCGCTGCGTTTGCGGCCGCGCTGCTCCAACTGAATGATCAGCGCCTGTTTGCGTGCCAGGATGTCTTCGAGTTGCGGCATGTCACGACCGTGCAAGGCGAGGGATTCGACTTGCAGCAACTCCAGCAGTTGTTGAGCTGGAGCAAAATCGTCGGTGATCAGTTGCAATAAAGTAGTGTCGTGCATGGCTGGCCTTGGGTTTTAAGCGTCCAAAAGCCTGGCGCAGACCGGGGCCTAGCGCTGGGCTTCGAAGTTGAGCAGTTTGCTGGCTACACGGTTGCTGTCGACTTTATAGCTGCCATCGGCAATCGCTGCTTTCAACTCGGCCACGCGGGCTTTGTCGACGGCAGGCTGATCGCGCAGCTTGTCAGTGACCTTCTGCAACTGTTGAGCCTCATTGCTGAGGTGTACCGATTCCCCGCTTTTTGCGGCACTGGCCTGTTCGGCCGGGGTATTCAGCGGCGCGGAAGTGCCGGTTTCGGCGGTTTCCTTAGGCGTGCTGGTACGTGTACTGCCCGTAAGTGACGAGGAGCTGTTCAAACGGCTGAAATCGATGACCATGATAAAAACCTCTGGGTATTTGGACGCTTGCCATGTTTTCGGCCATACCCGATAAAACTTTAGGCTCATTTATCAATGAGCTTGCGCGCGTCAGCGCTCGCTGCAGATGAGCCACAGTTTAGGGAACGACGCAGGCCGGCGCCAGTTTTCTGCAGGGCCTCTGTCCACGTCGTTCACATAGCCACTTCCACCTGGCCCGGCGCGGTGACTTGCGCCTTGATGACCCGTTGGGAGTTAAGGTTTTTCACGCGAATCTGTTCCTTCAAACCGCCGTTGGCAAGGGCTTCTCCCGGCATCCGCACGGCCAGTGTGCCGCTGCGCGCGGTGATGACCACCTGATCGCCCTTGCGCACGACTTCCGCCTGTTCCAGATGCACCAGGGTAATCACCTGGTCGGCGACCGTTGGTCGGGTCAATTTTTGTCCGATCGCCTGATCCACCGACGTCAGGAATCCCTGATTGATCTGGCTGACGTCGCGTTCACGCAAGGTCACGTCCTGAGGCTCGATGATGCCGGCGCGCTTGAGCGGACGAGTGGTCGTCACAATCTCGCGAAACAGCCGGACTTGAGCGGGCACGAACACCGTCCAGGGCGAGGCGCCGTCGCATCTGACCTTGACCGTCACCCGGCCCAGAGGACGTGCCGGACTCTCCAGGGTCGCTGTCAATTCCTTGTCGCACATAGGCATGCGCATGCGTGGATCGAGTTGGTTCACCTCGATTTCATAGCGACCTTCCGTTTGACTGGTAGCCAGATAGTCTTCTACGGTGAATTCAAGAAAGCCCTGAGTGACGCCGATAAGCATGTCAGGCAAGGTAACCGCATCAGCAACGGCAGGGCTGCCCGGGTAGAAAATGCAAACGGCCGACACCGCGCAAAGCCATCTGCGGGCTGGGGATGTCAGGCGTCGGAAAAATGTCGTTTGAGTGTTCATACGAGTTAAAAAGCAAGCGCCGTGCCGTTTAGCAATGAATGTGCGTCGCAACAACACTTGGCGTTGGGTAGGAGTCTGGGCATGGCTGGTGTAATGGATTCGGTGAACCAGCGCACGCAACTGGTAGGGCAGAATCGCCTGGAGCTGCTGTTGTTCCGTCTCGACGGCCAGCAGCTCTACGGGATCAACGTGTTCAAGGTTCGGGAAGTGCTGCAATGCCCGCAACTGACGTTGATGCCCAAGTCCAGTCCTGTCGTGTGCGGGGTGGCGAATATCCGGGGGGCGACCATTCCGATCCTTGATCTGGCAATGGCGACCGGCTCCGGTGCTTTGAAAGACAAGAACAATCCGTTCGTGATCATCACGGAATACAACACCAAGACCCAGGGTTTCCTGGTGCGCTCGGTGGAACGCATCGTCAACATGAACTGGGAAGAGATCCATCCGCCGCCCAAGGGCACCGGGCGCGACCACTACCTGACCGCTGTGACTCGGGTGGACAATCAGTTAGTCGAAATCATCGACGTCGAGAAGGTGCTGGCGGAAGTCGCGCCGACGCCGGAAGCGATTTCGGTCGGCGTGGTGGATGTCGAGACCCAGAGCAAGGCATTGTCATTGCGGGTGCTGACGGTCGATGACTCGTCGGTGGCGCGCAAGCAGGTGACGCGTTGCCTGCAGACGGTGGGTGTCGAAGTGGTGGCGCTGAACGACGGCCGGCAAGCGCTGGATTACCTGCGCAAACTGGTCGACGAGGGCAAGAAGCCGGAAGAAGAGTTCCTGATGATGATTTCCGACATCGAGATGCCGGAGATGGACGGGTACACCCTGACGGCCGAGATCCGCAGCGATCCTCGCATGCAAAAGCTTCATATCATCCTGCATACTTCGTTGTCGGGTGTGTTCAACCAGGCGATGGTCAAGAAAGTCGGTGCCGATGACTTCCTGGCCAAATTCCGTCCTGATGACCTGGCATCCCGGGTAGTCGACCGGATCAAAGCAGCAGATATCAGCTAGGGACCTTTCGTCCCTGGCGGTCAACACGATTTAAGAGGCGGCATCATTTGTCTACGGGTAATTTGGATTTCGAACAGTTCCGGGTCTTCCTGGAAAAGGCCTGTGGCATTTTGCTCGGTGAAAACAAGCAGTACCTGGTGTCGAGCCGTCTCAACAAACTGATGGAGCAGCAGGGCATCAAGTCGCTGGGTGAGCTGGTCCAGCGCATCCAGACCCAGCCGCGCAGCGGTTTGCGCGAGCAGGTGGTCGATGCCATGACGACCAACGAAACCCTGTGGTTTCGCGACACCTATCCGTTTGAAGTCTTGAAGAACAAGGTCCTGCCCGAAGCGATCAAGGCCAGCCCCAACCAGCGTCTGCGGATCTGGTCGGCGGCCTGCTCATCGGGTCAGGAACCCTATTCGATGTCGATGGCGATCGATGAGTTCGAACGGACCAACCTCGGTCAGTTGAAGATGGGCGTGCAGATCGTTGCCACCGATCTGTCGGGCAGCATGCTGACCAACTGCAAGACCGGCGAGTACGACAGCCTGGCGATTGGCCGTGGTTTGTCGGCCGATCGTTTGCAGCGTTACTTCGACCCGAAAGGGCCGGGGCGCTGGGTGGTCAAGGCGCCGATCCGCAGCCGCGTGGAATTCCGCTCGTTCAACCTGCTCGACAGCTACGCCAGCCTCGGCAAGTTTGACATCGTGTTCTGCCGCAACGTGCTGATCTACTTCTCCGCCGAGGTGAAGAAAGACATCCTGTTGCGCATCCACAGCACGCTGAAGCCGGGTGGTTATCTGTTCCTCGGCGCTTCCGAAGCGCTGAACGGTTTGCCGGACCATTACCAGATGGTCCAGTGCAGCCCTGGGATCATCTACCAGGCGAAGTGACTGATCGCGGCAACACAAAAAAACGGGAGTCCTCAGGGACTCCCGTTTTTTTATGCCTGCCGCTCATTGGCGGCAGAAAAGCGGCATTGAGCGGAAGCCGGTTGCCGCTTTTCTGGCATTGCCGCGTTGCCGACTTGCGGCAAAGCCCCGCAATCCGGGGATTTTTTGAATTGGCACGCCGCTTGCTATAGCCCTGTTACGAAAAACTCCGGTCACCTGAAGGTTCCCGACATGAGCATCAGCTTCGATAAAGCGCTCGGCATTCACGAAAAAGCCCTGGGCTTCCGCGCCCAGCGTGCCGAAGTCCTGGCCAACAACATCACCAACGCCGATACCCCGAACTACAAGGCTCGGGACCTGGACTTCTCCAAAGTGCTCGAAGCACAGAGCCAGAAGAACAACAACGGCACGATTGCCCTGAACATGACCAACAGCCGCCACATCGAAGCTGAAGGCCTGGGCAATGGCGATGAGTCGCTGATGTATCGCACGCCGATGCAGCCTTCGATCGACCAGAACACCGTTGACGCTCAACTGGAGCAGGCGAACTACGCAGAAAACGCCGTCGGCTTCCAGGCCAGCTTCACCCTGCTCAACAGCAAATTCAAAGGGCTGGTGTCAGCCCTGCGCGGAGAGTAATCCATGTCCCTGTCCAGCGTTTTCAACATTGCCGGCAGCGGCATGAGCGCCCAGAACACCCGTCTGAACACCGTGGCGTCGAACATCGCCAACGCCGAGACCGTTTCGTCGAGCATCGACCAGACCTACCGCGCCCGTCACCCGGTATTCGCCACCATGTTCCAGGGCGGCCAGAGCGGCGGCAGCGACTCGCTGTTCCAGAATCAGGACGCCGCAGGCCAGGGCGTGCAGGTGCTCGGCGTGGTCGAAGACCAGAGCAACCTCGAAGCGCGTTACGAGCCCAATCATCCGGCGGCCGACGCCAAGGGTTATGTCTACTACCCGAACGTCAATGTGGTCGAAGAAATGGCTGACATGATCTCCGCGAGCCGGTCGTTCCAGACCAACGCCGAAATGATGAACACCGCCAAAACCATGATGCAGAAGGTACTGACCCTCGGTCAGTGATAAGGGGCGACTGCCATGAGTGTTACTGATACCACCAGCAGCCTGAGCATGACCGATATCCTGGCGAACTCGTCGAAAAAGACCGGTTCGACCAGCGATGGCATTGCGTCGGCCACCAACAGCTCGACCGGCGGCCAGGCCCTGGGCAAGGACGCGTTCCTGCAACTGCTGGTGACCCAACTGAAAAACCAGAACCCGCTCGATCCGCAGGACAACAGCGCATTCGTTGCCCAACTGGCGCAGTTCAGCAGCCTGGAAGGCATCACCACGCTCAACAGCACGGTCAGCTCGCTGGCGGGCAACTACAACTCGTCGCAGGCGCTGCAGGCCTCGTCGCTGGTGGGTCGCAACGTGATCGTGCAGACCAACACCGTTCAGCTGGACGATCCGAGCAAAGGCATGACCGGTTCGGTCACCGTGCCGTCGTCGATTGCCGGCGGAACCGTTTCGATCAGCGACAGCACCGGCGCCGTCATTCGTACCATCGACCTGGGCAGCCGCGCTGCCGGCAGTGCGAGCTTCACCTGGGACGGCAAGGACAAGGACGGCAATCTGGTCAAGACCGGTACTTACACCGTCAAGGCCAACGCCTCGATCAACGGCACCTCGACGGATATGGCGACCTATCTGCCGGCCACGGTCAACAGCGTGACCATCAGCCAGACCGGTGGCGAGCTGATGCTCAACCTGTCCGGCAAGGGCACCGTTGCCCTGTCCAAAGTACAAACCATTGGTATATAGAGCCGACCAACCGGCACAAAGGAGTGGAATATGTCTTTCAATATCGGCCTTAGCGGTCTCTATGCAGCCAACAAACAACTGGACGTGACCGGCAACAACATCGCCAACGTCGCGACCGCCGGTTTCAAATCCTCGCGCACCGAATTCGAAGACGTCTACTCGGCGACCCGTCTGGGCAGCGGCAGCAAGGTCATCGGCAACGGCGTGCGCCTGGCGAACGTTTCCCAGCAGTTCACCCAGGGTGACATCAACAACACCGGCAACGTGCTGGACATGGGGATTAACGGTTCGGGCTTCTTCACCCTGAGCAACAACGGTTCGGTGTCCTACACCCGTGCCGGTACGTTCAAGGTCGATAAAGATGGCTTCATCACCAACACCGATTACACCTCGCGCCTGCAAGGCTACGGTGTGGATGCCAACGGCAAGATCATCAACGGTGTGTTGACCGACCTGAAAATCGACACCTCGAACCTGGCGCCGAAGTCCACCTCGCTGGTGGGTTCGACCATCAACCTGAACTCGACGGCTGCGGTGATCGATGACACCGTCGCGGCCGGCAAATTCGACCCGTCCAAGACTGAAACCTACACCAAGTCGTTCAGCACGCCGATCTACGACAGCCAGGGCAACCAGCACAGCATGGATCAGTACATGGTGAAAACCGGTTCCAACACCTGGAAGGTTTACACCCTGGTCGATGGTCGCAACCCGGATGGCAGTGATCCAACCGCTGCGGCTACCCCTCCGGTCGCTTCGACGCTGACTTTTGACACCGCAGGCAAGTTGACTCAGGTCAGCACCCCGAGTGCTTCCGGTCCGGTCATCAGCAGCGACTTGAAGTTCACTGGCTGGGTGCCTGGTACTGTCACCAACGGTGTCTGGACGGCTAACGGCGCTGCCGCGAACCCGGCCGGGATTACGATCTCCATGGCCAAGACCACTCAGTTCAACGCTGATACCGCCCGTTCGATTCCGACCCAGGATGGTTACGCCACCGGCCAGATCACCAACCTGACCATCGACGGCACCGGTACGCTGTTCGCCAACTTCAGCAACAACGAGAGCAAGGCCATCGGCCAGGTCGCACTGGCCAGCTTCACCAACGAGCAAGGCCTGCAGCCTATCGGCGGCACCTCCTGGAAAGAAACCTTCGCTTCGGGTATCCCGGGCTACGATGCGCCGGAAACCGGCACGCTGGGTTCGGTGGTTTCCAACTCGCTGGAAGAGTCGAACGTCAACCTGACCAATGAGCTGGTGGACCTGATCAAGGGCCAGAGCAACTATCAGGCGAACGCCAAGACCATTTCGACTCAGAGCACTATCATGCAGACCATCATTCAGATGACTTGATGTCTGGTTGAGTTTTGCAAGAGCCCCTCTTTTGAGGGGCTTTTTTGTGGTTGCGCTTTTTGGTCTTGGCGGCCTTTGGGCCGACCAGGTTCTTGGGGTTTGGGGGGAATATCCGTTGTTTTGGGGGTTGCTGATGGCGGTTTCGCCCTTACGGCGACTCCCTTTGGCAAACGCCCCAAAGGAAGCAAAGGTCTGGGCCCCGGCGTACGGCTCCTCGCTGTGGCTCGGGGTTCCTTCGTTACGGGATTCATCCGGGGGCATCGCCTACGGTTTGCTTCGCTGCACCTCCTCTCGATGTGTTCGACTTCGTCGAACGGCGCTGCGCGCCTACCCCCGGATGAATCCCTCCACTCAGCCTGCCGAAGGGGCCGGCACGGCAAGATCAAAAGCGGTACTCGAGCTAACGCTCATCGTGTTGAGTGGTGAGAGGCGGGTGCGGACTATCCGAGCTGCTTTTTGCTTTTCTAATGTGGGAGTGGGCTTGCCCACGAAGGCGGCCTGACAGCCGACCGGGTTGTGGCAGGTGTACCAATCTGTGTGGCCACCCCGATCAGCCCCTTTTCCCTCCGCGCGGTCCGACGTTTCGGGAGCGCTGGGATGAGGGGCTTTTCAGTTGTGGTTTTCCCCCGGCAAAAGAAAACCCCCGACAAACCAGAAGTCTGTCGGGGGTTTTTCATTCAGGCGTTTCGCAACGCCTGAGGTCGCTCAGCTTATTGACAAGCTTCGCAATCCGGCTCGTCGATCGCGCAAGCCTTTGGCACTGGAGCCGGGCCTGCAGGGGCGGCCAGTACGGAGTCGTCGCCATGGTTGCCGCCAGCGGAAACAGCGTTCAGCTTGCCGGTGTTGATGGTCGATTTCTCGGTGCTGGTCGCGGCCAGGGCACGGAGGTAGTAAGTGGTTTTCAGACCACGGTACCAGGCCATGCGGTAGGTCACGTCGAGTTTCTTGCCCGATGCGCCAGCGATGTACAGGTTCAGCGACTGGGCCTGGTCGATCCACTTCTGACGACGGCTGGCCGCGTCAACGATCCACTTGGTGTCCACTTCGAATGCAGTCGCGTAGAGCTCCTTGAGTTCTTGCGGGATGCGCTCGATCTGCTGAACCGAACCGTCGTAGTACTTCAGGTCGTTGATCATGACCGAGTCCCACAGACCGCGAGCCTTGAGGTCGCGAACCAGGTACGGGTTGATCACGGTGAATTCGCCCGACAGGTTCGATTTCACGTACAGGTTCTGGTAGGTCGGTTCGATCGACTGCGATACGCCGGTGATGTTGGCGATGGTCGCGGTCGGTGCGATGGCCATGATGTTGGAGTTACGAATGCCTTTCTGCACACGGGCGCGAACCGGTGCCCAGTCCAGGGTTTCTTCCAGGTTCACGTCGATGTACTTGGCGCCGCGAGCCTCGATCAGGATCTGTTGCGAATCCAGTGGCAGGATGCCCTTGGACCACAGCGAACCCTGGAACGTGTCGTATGCGCCACGCTCGTCGGCCAGGTCGCAGGACGCCTGGATCGCGTAGAAGCTGACCGCTTCCATCGACTTGTCGGCGAACTCGACGGCAGCGTCGGAACCGTAAGGGATGTGCTGCAGGTACAGCGCGTCCTGGAAGCCCATGATGCCCAGGCCGACCGGACGGTGCTTGAAGTTGGAGTTCTTCGCTTGCGGCACCGAGTAGTAGTTGATGTCGATCACGTTGTCGAGCATGCGCACGGCGGTGTTCACGGTGCGTTGCAGCTTGGCGGTGTCCAGCTTGCCGTCGACGATGTGGTTCGGCAGGTTGATCGAGCCCAGGTTGCAGACCGCGATCTCGTCCTTGTTGGTGTTCAGGGTGATCTCGGTGCACAGGTTCGAGCTGTGAACCACGCCGACGTGCTGCTGCGGGCTGCGCAGGTTGCACGGGTCTTTGAACGTCAGCCATGGGTGGCCGGTTTCGAACAGCATGGACAGCATCTTGCGCCACAGGTCTTTGGCCTGGATGGTCTTGAACAGTTTGACCTTGCCTGGGTACTCGGTCAGGGCTTCGTAGTACTCGTAGCGCTCTTCGAAGGCCTTGCCGGTCAGGTCGTGCAGATCAGGCACTTCGGACGGCGAGAACAGGGTCCACTTGCCGTCATCGAAGACGCGCTTCATGAACAGGTCAGGGATCCAGTTGGCGGTGTTCATGTCGTGGGTACGACGACGGTCATCACCGGTGTTCTTGCGCAGCTCGATGAACTCTTCGATGTCCATGTGCCAGGTTTCCAGGTAGGCACACACAGCGCCTTTGCGCTTGCCACCCTGGTTGACGGCGACGGCGGTGTCGTTCACCACTTTCAGGAACGGAACCACGCCTTGCGACTTGCCGTTGGTGCCCTTGATGTACGAACCCAGCGCACGTACCGGAGTCCAGTCGTTGCCCAGGCCGCCGGCGAATTTCGACAGCATGGCGTTGTCGTGGATCGCGTGGTAGATGCCCGACAGGTCATCCGGCACGGTGGTCAGGTAGCAGCTCGACAGCTGTGGACGCAGAGTGCCGGCGTTGAACAGGGTCGGGGTCGAGGCCATGTAGTCGAAGGACGACAGCAGGTTGTAGAACTCGATCGCGCGTTCTTCCTTCTGCTTCTCTTCGATCGCCAGGCCCATGGCTACGCGCATGAAGAAGATCTGCGGCAGTTCGAAACGCACGCCATCCTTGTGGATGAAGTAACGGTCGTACAGGGTTTGCAGGCCCAGGTAGGTGAACTGTTGGTCGCGCTCGTGGTTGATCGCCTTGCCCAGTTTTTCCAGGTCGAAGTCGGCCAGCACAGGGTTCAGCAGTTCGAACTCGATACCTTTGGCGATGTAGGCCGGCAGCGCCTTGGCGTACAGGTCGGCCATCTCGTGGTGAGTGGCGCTTTCGGCCACGCCGAGGAAGCCCAGGCCTTCGGCACGCAGGGTGTCCATCAGCAGGCGGGCGGTGACGAACGAGTAGTTCGGCTCACGCTCGACCAGAGTACGGGCGGTCATTACCAGGGCGGTGTTGACGTCGTTCAGGGCCACGCCGTCGTACAGGTTCTTCAGGGTTTCGCGCTGGATCAGGTCGCCGTCGACTTCTTCCAGACCTTCGCAGGCCTCGGTGACGATGGTGTTCAGGCGGCCCATGTCCAGCGGCGCCAGGCTACCGTCGGCACGGGTGATGCGGATCGACGGGTGCGCCTGAACCGGTGCATCGGTGGTGGTGCGGGTGGCGCGTTCCTTGGAGCGGGCGTCGCGGTAGATCACGTAGTCACGCGCCACTTTCTGCTCGCCGGCACGCATCAGGGCCAGTTCGACCTGGTCCTGGATTTCTTCGATGTGGATGGTGCCGCCCGAAGGCATGCGACGCTTGAAGGTCGCGGTGACCTGTTCGGTCAGGCGGGCAACGGTGTCGTGGATTCGCGACGAAGCGGCAGCGGTGCCGCCCTCAACTGCGAGAAACGCTTTGGTGATAGCGACGGTGATCTTGTCATCGGTGTAAGGAACGACAGTGCCATTACGCTTGATCACACGCAGTTGGCCAGGCGCGGTAGCGGCCAGATCCGAATTCGAATCGGCGGCCTGCGGCAAGGTGCCCTGCGGGTTCTCGCGAGTTGTGTCGGTTTGCATGGGTGTCTCCACGTTCTCTATGTTTGTTTGGGCACCATGAAGGTGCCCACCGTTCCGTCCTGAAGCACTACGACCGGCACGGGGCCGGGTAACGACTTCGGGACAGTTCAGGAAGGGGGCCTTGTGGGCGCCGCTTCCATGCCGAAGTCTTCGGTTCGCGCGATACGCGCGAAACCGCATTCCGTTCGGGGGCAGTTCCGGACTGCAACACCCGTACCGTTTTCGTCGTGGTCGACTGAAAAACGGTAGCCATCCGCAGGCGCGGTTTGGGCTTCGTAAAATACGTTTGGTTCAACCCGACAATGGCAATAAAAAGCCTTGAATTCACTGTCCGGTTTGTGTTTGGTTTTTTAACGTCGACCCCTACATGTAGGGTTTTTTTTGACGCGGGCTACAAGATAATGCGTTTTGGGGAGGGATTGCAACGTACTACCTGTGGATAACCCTGTGCGTAAATTGTGTGCGAAATGGCGAATTCGCGTGTAGGCCGCGAACCTGCTGAGCTAGACCGTTTGTCACTGTTTTTTCGTTCGGAAAAACGCTTCAGCGGTTTTTCAAGGGCGCGAACCCTATCACATAAAACCACCTTGTCCAGACGCATTTACCGACTTGTGTTCTCGCGGTACGCCGTTTATACAATCGGCCCATGCGCAGGCATCTTTATCCTCCTCAAACATGACAAAAAGACGGGAGGATCCTTCCTATATTCGTAACATCGGCAAGCAGAGGTCATCCGTGGAGCAAGAAGCCTGGCAGGTATTGATAGTCGAGGACGACCAGCGTCTGGCCGATCTGACCCGCGAATACCTGCAAGCCAATGGATTGCGCGTGGAGATCGAAGGCAACGGCGCGCTGGCGGCGGCGCGGATCATCAAGGAACAACCCGATCTGGTGATCCTCGACCTGATGCTCCCCGGCGAAGATGGCCTGAGCATCTGCCGCAAGGTGCGCGACCGCTACGACGGGCCGATCCTGATGCTCACCGCACGCACTGACGACGCTGACCAGATTCTCGGCCTCGACCTTGGTGCCGATGACTACGTGTGCAAGCCGGTGCGTCCACGCCTGTTGCTGGCGCGCATCCAGGCGTTGTTGCGGCGCAGCGATGCCAGCGAGCCGGCTCCCGGCAATCCGCGTCGCCTGCAATTCGGCCCGCTGGTGGTGGACAACGCCCTGCGCGAGGCCTGGCTGAGCGACAACGGCATCGAGCTGACCAGCGCCGAATTCGATCTGCTGTGGCTATTGGTGTCCAATGCCGGGCGCATCCTGTCCCGGGAAGAAATCTTCACCGCGTTGCGCGGCATCGGCTACGACGGCCAGGATCGTTCGATCGACGTGCGTATCTCGCGCATCCGCCCCAAGATTGGCGATGACCCCGACCATCCACGCCTGATCAAGACCATCCGCAGCAAAGGCTATCTGTTCGTCCCTGAAGCCTGCGTGGTTCTGCCGTTGTGAACTCGATTTTCCTGCGTATCTACGGCGGCATGTGCGCCGCGCTGATCCTGGTGGCGTTGCTCGGCGCACTGGCGCTGAACCTGCTCAATCAGGTGCGCAGCGAGCAATACCGCGAACGCCTGGCCCACGGCACGTTCTCGCTGATGGCCGACAATCTGCAAGGTCTCAACGAAACCGAGCGCCATCGCGCCTTGCTGCTGTGGGAACGTCTGCTCGGCATTCCGCTGGCGCTGAAAACCTTCGCCGAAACCGATCTCGACCTCACCCAGCGTACTCGCGTGCAGCGCGGACAAGCGCTGGTGGAACAGACCGGCCCGCATGCGGCCAAGGTCTATCGGCTGGTCAGTGACAAGGAGCAACTGGTGCTGACCGGCGAGGTGCAGCAGATCAGTGAGCAACTGGCCCGGGCGACGATTTATCTGTTGGCCGATGAACTGGTGCGGGTTCCCGTGAGCGAGCAACCCAGGCGTCTGGCGCAACTAAAGGAAGAGAAGGGGTTCGGTTTCGATTTGCGCCTGGTCACGGTCGACGAAGCCGATATGGACGAAGACCAGAGCCGGCGTGTCTCCGAAGGCGATACGGTGATGGCGCTGGGCAAGGGCGGCGATTCGATCCGTGTGTTCGCCGGGATGGTCGGCACGCCCTGGGTGCTGGAAATCGGTCCGTTGTATCAGATGAATCCGTATCCGCCGGAATGGCTGGTGCTGATCGCCGCATTGGGGCTGACGCTGATCGGCCTGATCGTTTACCTGTTGGTGCGTCAGCTCGAGCGGCGCTTGCGGGGCCTCGAAGCGGCGGCCACCCGGATTGCCCGAGGCAGTCTGGAAACCCGCGTGCCGGCCCGGGGCGCCGACTCGGTGGGCAAGCTGGCGGCGGCATTCAATCGCATGGCCGAGCACTTGCAGCAATTGCTGGCGATCCAGCGCGAACTGGTGCGCGCGGTGTCCCACGAGTTGCGCACGCCGGTGGCGCGTCTGCGTTTCGGTCTGGAAATGATCGGCTCGGCCACTACCCCGCAAGCGCTGGAGAAGTACCGCGAAGGCATGGATCACGACATCGAGGACCTCGATAAGCTGGTGGACGAAATGCTCACCTATGCGCGGCTGGAGCAGGGCTCGCCGGCGCTGACGTTCCAGCGCATCGACCTCGATGCGCTGATCAATCAGGTGATCGAGGAACTGGCGCCGTTGCGGGCGGGGATTACCGTGCAGCGCGGCCTGTGTCTGTCGGCGGCCGATTGCGATGACGCCTGGGTCGAGGCTGAGCCGCGCTACCTGCACCGCGCCTTGCAGAATCTGGTGAGCAACGCCATGCGTCACGCGGCGTCGAAGGTCACGGTCAGTTATCAGGTCGGGCAGATGCGCTGTCGGGTCGATGTCGAGGACGACGGCCCCGGTGTGCCGGAGTCGGCATGGGAGAAGATCTTCACGCCGTTCCTGCGCCTGGATGACAGCCGGACACGGGCCTCCGGGGGGCACGGGTTGGGCTTGTCGATCGTGCGGCGGATCATCTATTGGCACGACGGCCGCGCACTGATCGGCAAGAGCAAAAGCCTGGGCGGGGCGTGTTTCAGCCTGAGCTGGCCGAGGAATCAGGAGCGGCGCTGAGCTTCAGGCCCTGATGCTGACCAGGCTCAACAACTGCCCATCCTGCACCGCGAACTGCGCCTCCAGCTCCGTGCCGTTGCGCCACTCGCTGGACAGGTCCATCAGCAACCGCAGCCGCACTTCACCTTGTTCATTCCACTCCAGCACTTCGGCATGCTCGAAGTAGAAGCGCTGCTGCACGATCGGATACAGCGCCTTGAACAGGCTTTCCTTCACCGAAAACGTCAGGGTCACCAGCAACGCCAGTTGATCCCGCGAGCCGGCCGCCATGCGCTGCATTTCCGGCGGGGTCAGAATTTCCCCGGCCAGGCGCTCGGCCCGCTCCGGGTTGAGCAGGTTTTCCAGGTCCATGCCCAGGCCACGCCAGTGTTGCTTGTGGGCGACAATCGCCGCCGCGCGCCCGGTGCTGTGGGTGATCGAACCGCTGATGTGCGCCGGCCAGATCGGCGCGCGATCCTCACCGATCGCCGGCACCACGAAGGAGCCGTCCAGTTGTTGCAGCGCGGCTCTGGCGCAGAGGCGTCCGGCGAGAAACTCTGCCTGCCGCTTGGCCACCGAGCGCTGGATGCTCGGCGGCGGCTCGATGGCGCTGCGGCGAAAGTCATCGCCCAGCAATTGCGACGGATCGAAGTGGGTGCTCAGCAACACCGTGTCGGGCAATACCGTCGGCAAGGGCCAGTGGGCATCGAGTGGGGTGCAGCAGGCGGGGAGGAGAGGGCTGGCGTTCATGTCGGGCATTTTGCCGGGTTGCCGTCAGGCTGGATAGTGCGCAGACGCTGATCGCTC
This sequence comes from Pseudomonas sp. B2M1-30, assembly GCF_025447575.1. Classification (NCBI taxonomy): domain Bacteria; kingdom Pseudomonadati; phylum Pseudomonadota; class Gammaproteobacteria; order Pseudomonadales; family Pseudomonadaceae; genus Pseudomonas; species Pseudomonas sp. B2M1-30. The sequence continues at coordinate 40,867 of NZ_JAOEJT010000005.1, forward strand.
CTGCGCGCTCCTGCGCGCTCCTGCGCGCTCGTGGGAGCGATCAGCGTCGAGGCTCAGCCAAAGAGCTTCTTGAAGAACGCCTGCATGTCCGCCCAGGATTTTTCATCGGCGGCCTTGTTGTAGCCGATGTCCGGCCCGCCATGTTCGCCGTGGCTCAGGCGGTCGGCGTCAGGATTGCTGAAACCGTGCTTGGCGCCGTCGAGACTGACGAACGTGTAGTCGGCGCCCGCCTTGTCCATTTCTGCCTTGAACGCGGCAACGTTGTCCGGGGTGACCATGCTGTCCAGGGCGCCGTGCTCGACGAGGATTTTTGCTTTCACGCTGCCAGGTGTCGCAGGCGTCTTGGTCGCCAGCGCGCCATGGAAACTCACCACGCCGGCCAGCGGCTCACCCTGACGCGCCGCGTTCAGTACCACGCCACCGCCGAAGCAATAACCGATGGCGGCCAGTTTGCCAGTGTCGGTCTGCGGTTGTTTCTTCAGCAGGTCCAGTCCGGCCTGAAAGCGCTTGCTGGCGGCGTCCGCATTTTGGGTGGCCGCTTGCATGAACGCCATCGCATCCTGCGGATGCTCGGTGTTCTTGCCCTCGCCGTACATGTCGATGGCCAGGGCGCTGTAGCCGAGTGCGGCGAGATCGCGGGCGCGACGCTTGGCGTAATCGTTCAACCCCCACCATTCGTGAACCACCACGATGCCGGGGCGCGCGCCTTTGATCGCGTCGTCGTAGGCGTAGTAGCCGATGAGCCGGGTGCCGTCGGCGCTCTGGTAAGGGATTTCCTGGGTCTTGATCGCCGCCTGGGCGAGGCTGCCGGCGAACAGCAGGGTGAGGGCGAGGAACAGGCGCATGATCGGTTCTCCTGACAATAAATAGTCAAAACAGCCTAGTTCATTTGATTCAGCTCAGGTTCAGAGAGCGTTCAGGGGAGGTACAGGGGGGGCTCAGTAACCTTGCGCCATACCCGAAGAGCACAACTGAGGAAGACTCAATGACTCGTTTGAACAAGCTGCTGCTGGCTTTCACCATGATGGGCGCAAGCCTCGCCGCCCACGCCGACACCTCGTCCAACTTCGCCGGATTGAGTTTCGGCCAGACCAGTGACAAGGTGAAAAAATCCAATCCGCTGAACGATAATCTGGGCCACCCTGACGCCGGTGCGGTGATCGACGGCAACAACACCTACGGCGTGCGCGTCGGTCAGCAGAACAGCCAGGGTCGCTACTACGCCACCTACGACAATGTGTCCGGCTCGCACAATGGCATTAAACTGCGCCAGGAAAACCTGCTGGGCAGCTACGATCTGTTCTACCCGGTGGGCGGCAGCACTAAATTGTTCGGTGGCGCCACGGCCGGTCTGACCAAGCTGAGCCAGACTTCGCCGGGCTTCAGCCATGACAGCGACATCGGTTACGCGATCGGCGGCCAGTTCGGTGTGTTGCAGCAAGTCTCGCAGAACACCTCGGTGGAACTGGGTTACCGTTACCTGCGCAGCAACGCCAGCACCGAGATGAGCGAGCGCGGCGGCAGCAAGCAGGGCTCGCTGGATCTGGACAGCAGCGCCCAGACGTACCTGTCGGCCAACTACAGTTTCTAAGCGAAGCAAATGTGGGCCACGTAAGACCTGCGGGAGCGGGCTTGCTCGTGAAAGCGATCGATCAGTCGACAACCTCATCGACTGGTCAGCGCCTTCGCGGGCAAGTCCGTTTCCACGGATGTGTTGTTGAGGATTTTGATTTGTCCGGGAGAGTGTCATGAAGCTGTTGGTCGTCGAAGACGAAGCGTTGTTGCGCCATCACCTGCAAACCCGCCTGACGGAGAGCGGCCATGTGGTCGAGTCCGTGGCCAATGCCGAAGAAGCGCTGTACCAGACCGGGCAGTTCAACTTTGACCTGGCGGTGATCGACCTCGGCCTGCCGGGCATGGGCGGGCTCGACCTGATTCGTCAGTTGCGCTCGGGCGGCAAGACGTTCCCGATCCTGATCCTCACCGCGCGCGGCAACTGGCAGGACAAGGTCGAAGGCCTGGCCGCCGGTGCTGACGATTACGTGGTCAAGCCGTTCCAGTTCGAAGAACTCGAAGCGCGGCTCAATGCCTTGCTGCGCCGCTCCAGCGGTTTCACCCAGTCGACCATCGTGGCCGGCCCTTTGTTGCTCGACCTCAACCGCAAGCAGGCGACCCTCGATGAACAGCCGCTGGCGCTGACCGCCTACGAATACCGGATCCTCGAATACCTGATGCGCCACCATCAGCAGGTGGTGCCCAAGGATCGTCTGATGGAGCAGCTGTATCCGGATGACGACGAGCGCGATCCGAACGTGATTGAAGTGCTGGTCGGCCGCCTGCGCCGCAAGCTCGAAGGTCCGGCCGGGTTCAAGCCGATCGACACCGTGCGCGGCCTCGGCTACCTGTTCAATGAGCGCTGCACTTGATCCGCTCCCTTCGCGTCCGTCTGATGCTCGCCGCCACCACGTTGGCGGTGTTGTTCATGCTCGCCTTGCTTCCGGCGATGCAGGGTGCGTTCAGTCTGGCGTTGCAGGACTCGATCGAACAGCGGCTGGCCTCGGACGTCACCACGCTGATCTCTGCCGCGCGCATCGATAACGGTCGGCTGGTGATGCCGACGCAGTTGCCGGACGAGCGCTTCAACCTCGCCGACTTCCGCCTGCTCGGCTACATCTATGACCGCGAAGGTCACCTGGTCTGGCGCTCGAAAGCGACCCAGGAAGAGCAGATCAACTACAAGCCGCGTTACGACGGGATGGGCAACGAGTTCGCGCGGATCCGCGAGGCCAGCGGCCAGGAATTCTTCGTCTATGACGTCGAGGTCAAGCTGCTCGGCGGCAAGAGTGCGGCGTTCAGCATCGTCGCCCTGCAACCGGTGCGCGAGTACGAAACCACCCTCGAAGGCCTGCGGGAAAACCTCTACCTGGGCTTCGGCGCCGCGCTGCTGGTGCTGCTCGCATTGCTGTGGATCGGCCTGACCTGGGGTCTCAAGGCGCTACGCCGGCTCAGTCAGGAACTCGACGAAATCGAAAGCGGCACCCTCGAAAGTCTCAGTGAACAGCATCCGCGCGAACTGTTGCGCCTGACCGGCTCGCTCAACCGCCTGCTGCAAAGCGAACGTCAGCAGCGCAGTCGCTACCGCGACTCTCTCGACGATCTGGCTCACAGCCTGAAGACCCCGCTGGCGGTGCTGCAAGGGGTCAGCGAAGACATGGCCCAGCGTCCCGAGGACCGCGATCAGGCCTGGGTGCTGCAAACCCAGATCGAACGCATGAGCCAGCAGATCAGCTACCAGCTACAGCGTGCCAGCCTGCGCAAAAGCGGTCTGGTCCGCCATCAGGTGCGCCTGCAACCGGTGTTGAAAAGCCTGTGCGACACCCTGGACAAGGTCTACCGCGACAAGCATGTGCGCGTGGCATTCGATCTGCCGGAGCATTGTTATGTGCCGATCGAGCAGGGGGCCTTGCTGGAGATGATGGGCAACCTGCTGGAAAACGCCTATCGCCTGTGCCTTGGCGAAGTGCGCATCAGCGTGCGCGAAAGTCTCGCCGGGGTCGAGTTGTGCGTCGAGGATGACGGGCCGGGCGTGCCACCGGATCAGCGTGCGCGGATTCTTGAGCGGGGTGAGCGTCTGGATCGCCAGCATCCGGGGCAGGGGATTGGCCTGGCGGTGGTCAAGGACATCATCGAGAGCTACAGCGCGAAATTGACGCTGGGGGATTCGCCGATGGGCGGGGCAGCGTTCAGGATTCATTTTCCGGCGGTGTGAAAAACGGCCCTCACCCCAGTCCTCTCCCTCCGGGCGGTCCGACGTTTCGGGAGGGCCAGGGTGAGGGGCCTTTGATCTTGAGCAGTCTTACATCTCCTGCGCCCGATAAGCCCCCGGTGTCAGCCCCGTCCATTTCTTGAACGCCCGGTGAAACGCCGAGGGTTCGGAAAACCCCAGTTGCTCGGCAATCTGTTGCAACGACAGATCCGCCCGCCCCAGGTGATAAATCGCGATATCGCGCCGCAACTGATCCTTCAATTCCTGAAAACTGGTGCCTTCCTCCCGCAGATGCCGGCGCAGCGTTTGCGGGCTGATGTGCAGGTGCGCCGCCACTGATTCCAGGTCCGGCCAGCGCGCGCTGTCGCGACTGAGCAAACGGCGCAGGCGGCTGCTCAGGCTGTCGCCATCGTCCGGACGCGACAGCAGGTCGGCCGGGGAGCGTTCGAGGAAATGCTTGAGGGTGCGTTCGTCCTGCAACAGCGGCATCGACAGATAGCGACTGTGGAACAGCAGGCTGCTGTGCGCCGTGGAAAACGCCAGCGGACAGGGGAACAACAGATCGTATTCGGCACCGTGCTCCGGGCGCGGGTAACTGAAGGTCGCCTGCTCCAGGCGAATCCGCTGGCCGATCAGCCAACTGCCCAGGCGGTGCCAGATCACCAGCAGGCTCTCGGTAAGAAAGTGATCCGGATCCCACAATTGCGAATCATCGAGGCTCAGGCGCACCCATTCGTCTTCGCGGCTGAGGGTCAGGCGCGGGGCCTCGGGGAATAGGCTATAAAACAATAAGCCGCGTTGCAGAGCCTTTTCCAGATTGCGGCAGTGAATGATGGCGTGGCACATCATGGCAAAGCAGCCGGGTTTGCTCGGCGCGTCGCCGAAGCCCAGGTACTCGTCGTCCAGCGCCAGCCACAGGCCCTGGATCAGTTGGGTGAACTGTTCCGGGGTGATCCGTGCGCGCGGTTCGTCGAGCAATTCCGGGCTGATACCCAGTTGCGACAGCAGGCCCGAATGATCGAAACCTTTGCGCCGGGCGCCACCGAGGGCGGCACGGGCGAAATGACTGGCAATGGTGCGTTCGCGCATAAGCGGCAAATCCTTCTTCTGGCGGCGGATGGTAGCTGGCGGCTGAAGAATGCAACAAGGCGGATTTCCGCCAAATTGTAGGACGAGAGAGAGCGGGTTGGCGGAAATCCGCCACACTTGAATGACCGGAGGGTGACACCGAAAAACCTCTCATCCCTGATATCAAAAGGCTTGCAGCGAAATGCGCCAAACTGGCACGCGGTTTGCGATACAAGCGACAGAAGCGTGCGCCGAGCCGGTCCGGAAAGCGTCGCTCGACACAACAAATCCCTCCAGTGCAGGAGGGTTCGCAATTCAAGTGTCGTGTTCAACAGATGGATGTTGCCCGCGAGACTCTTGAGGAAACTTGCAATGACGACTCGTCAGCCACTGTACAAATCCCTGTATTTCCAGGTGATCGTCGCAATCTGTATCGGTATTGCGCTCGGCCACTACTACCCGCAGTTCGGTGTGGCCGTAAAGCCACTGGGTGACGGGTTCATCAAACTGATCAAAATGATCATCGCCCCGATCATCTTCTGTACTGTAGTCAGCGGCATCGCCGGCATGCAGAACATGAAGTCTGTCGGCAAGACCGGCGGTTATGCACTTCTGTACTTTGAAATCGTTTCGACCATCGCTCTGCTGGTCGGCCTGATCGTGGTCAACATCGTGCAGCCGGGCAACGGCATGCACATCGACGTCAGCACTCTGGACGCCTCGAAAGTCGCCACCTACGTGGCACAGGGCGCTGACCAGAGCGTTGTCGGCTTCCTGCTCAACGTGATCCCGACCACCATCGTCGGTGCGTTCGCCACCGGTGACATCCTGCAAGTGCTGATGTTCTCGGTGATCTTCGGCTTCGCCCTGCATCGCCTGGGTGCCTACGGCAAGCCGATCCTGGACTTCATCGATCGCTTCGCCCACGTGATGTTCAACATCATCAACATGATCATGAAGCTCGCGCCAATCGGTGCCTTCGGTGCGATGGCGTTCACCATCGGTGCCTACGGCGTCGGCTCGCTGGTGCAGTTGGGTCAACTGATGATCTGCTTCTACATCACTTGCCTGGCGTTCATCCTGATCGTGCTCGGCGGTATCGCTCGCATGCACGGCTTCAGCGTACTGAAGATGATTCGCTACATCCGTGAAGAGCTGCTGATCGTACTCGGCACGTCCTCGTCGGAATCGGTACTGCCGCGCATGCTGATCAAGATGGAGCGTCTGGGCGCGAAGAAATCGGTAGTGGGTCTGGTGATCCCGACCGGTTACTCGTTCAACCTCGACGGTACTGCGATCTACCTGACCATGGCGGCCGTGTTCATTGCCCAGGCAACCGACACCCACATGGACATCACCCATCAGATCACGCTGCTGGTGGTGTTGCTGCTGTCCTCCAAAGGCGCTGCCGGTGTGACCGGTTCGGGCTTCATCGTGCTGGCGGCCACGCTGTCGGCCGTCGGTCACCTGCCGGTGGCCGGTCTGGCGCTGATCCTGGGTATCGACCGTTTCATGTCCGAAGCCCGTGCCCTGACCAACCTGGTCGGCAACGCCGTTGCGACCATCGTAGTTGCCAAGTGGGTCAAGGAGCTGGACACCGACGTGCTGAACACCGAGCTGGCCTCGGGTGGTCGCGGTATCATCGATACCCGTCCTGAAGACGATCTGGGTGTGGCCGAAGGCCCAACCCCGAGCAACGTCAAGTAAGCCTCGCTTGCCTGGAAAAACCCGCTTCGGCGGGTTTTTTCTTGCCCGCGATTTGAGCGCAACGGTCACTGCCGCTGACACATCCGGTGATTGCTGCATGGGCCGGCGCTGCCTAGGCTGCAAGCATCGTTCACGGAGATCGCCCATGTCCGCACCGCTGGCCTCACTGAAGATTCTGGATTTCTCGACCCTGCTGCCTGGGCCGTTCGCCTCGTTGTTGCTGGCGGACATGGGCGCCGAGGTGTTGCGTATCGAATCGCCGACCCGCCTCGATCTGTTGCGGGTGCTGCCACCCCACGACCGGGGCGTGTCGGCCAGCCACGCCTGGCTGAACCGCAACAAGCGCAGCCTGGCGCTGGACCTCAAGCAGCCCGAGGCGCTGGAGGTGGTCAAGTCGTTGCTGGCGGACTACGACATCGTCCTGGAACAGTTCCGCCCCGGCGTGATGGAGCGGCTGGGGTTGGGTTATGAGGCGCTGAAGGCGGTCAATCCGAAACTGATCTACGTGTCGATCACCGGGTACGGCCAGACCGGGCCGTACAAGGATCGCGCCGGGCATGACCTCAACTATCTGGCGCTGGCCGGGCTCGCCAGTCACACCGGTCGCGCCGACAGCGGGCCGCTGCCGCTGGGCGTGCAGGTGGCGGATGTCGCCGGTGGTTCGCTGCACGGGGTCATTGGTCTGCTGGCGGCGGTGATCGCCCGCCAGCAGAGCGGGCAGGGCACCCATCTGGACGTGAGCATGACCGACTGCGCGTTCAGCCTGAATGCCATGGCGGGCGCCGGGTATCTGGCCTGCGGCGAGGAGCCGGGCCGGGAGGAACAGATGCTCAACGGTGGCAGTTTCTACGACTATTACCGCTCCCGCGACGGGCGCTGGATGTCGGTGGGCAGCCTGGAGCCGGTCTTCATGCAGCAACTGTGCGCGGCGCTGGGCCGCCCGGAGCTGGCGGCGCAGGGCCTGTCACCCAGGCCTGAGCAGCAACGGGCGCTGAAGGAGGCCTTGAAGGTCGAGTTCGAGAAACACGACTTTGCCGAACTGTGTGAGCTGTTCGCCGGGGTCGACGCGTGTGTCGAGCCGGTGCTGAGTCTGGGCGAGGCGGTGCGCCATCCCCAGTTGCAGGCGCGGGAACTGGTGGCCCAGGTGCCGCGCGGGGATGGATCGACGCAGGCGCAGATCGCGTGTCCGCTGAAATTCTCTGAAGCATTGCCGGCGCCCCGGCATGTCGGGGCGGCGCTGGGGCAGCATACGGATCAGGTGTTGGGGGAGTTGGGGTTCAGTGCCGCGCGGATTGCGCAGTTGCGGGAGGGCGGGGTGATTGTTTAGTGCCGTCTCCGGCTACTCGACCCGCATCTCCCCGCTGAACACCAGCGTATGGCGACAGCGCCGGCACAAATACCGTCGTCCCTGTCGCACCAGGCTGTGCCGCTGCGCCGAAAACGGAAAATCACTGTCGGCGCACGGGCATTTATAGATATAGCGGGTCACGCTGCGGCGTTTGACTTCATAGGTGTGGCAGCGATCCGGCGGCAGCTCATAGACACCGCGCATGATCAGTTGCCATTCCTCGCCATGGGGCTGGATACGGTCGCCGAACAGCTGATGGGCGATCAGATGCGCGACTTCGTGGGCCACGGTCTGTTTGAGGAAATGTTCGGTGTTTTCCCGGTACAGCTGCGGGTTGAAGCGCAGCAGGTTCTCGTGCAGATGCGCGACCCCGGCTTTTTGCCCACGCAGCTTGAGGCTCACGACAGGGCGTTTGAAAGGACGTTTGAAAAAGGATTCAGCGAGTTGGTAACAATCTTCGACGCGGGTATTGAGTTGCTCGGGCATGCTTGATGGATCTCCAGAGGCGTCGAGTATGCCGCAACCCTGGGGGCTTGCGAATCGCTGAACTGCCGAATGGTCGTCGACAGTCGTTGTGATACGAGAAGGCCGCCTCGCGGCGGCCTGTATTGGCAGATCTTATAGTTCTCGCGGGGGAATCAGTTCAATTGGTATACACCGGGCCGACGCCCAGCCCCCAGACAATCACGGTGAATGCCATGATGGCCACCAGCACCACCAGGCCCACCGCCAGCACCGAGCTGGAGAACAGGAAGCCCTCGTCCGACGGAATGTTCATGAAGGTCGGCAGCCCCACGTACAGCAGGTACACCGTGTAGCAGATGGCCGCCGTGCCGACGATCATCCCCAGCCACATATGCGGATACAGCGCCGCCAGCCCACCGACGAACAGCGGTGTCGCGGTGTAGGTGGCAAACGCGACGCAACGGGCCAGGCTCGGGTTGGCGTCATAGGTGCGGGCCATCCAGTGGACGAAGGCCCCCATGACCGCGACCCCGCCGAGCATCGCCAGATACGACATGACGGTCATCCAGATCGCGCTTTCCACGGTCAGCATCACCGGGGCGCGACTGCCGATCACCCAGCCGACCTGAGTCGTGCCGATGAACGCCGAAACCGCCGGAATCGCCGCCAGAATCAGCGTGTGCGTCAGGTACATGTGGCTGATGCTTTCCTCTTGGTCGCCACGGATTTCTTTCCATTCCTGGTCGGGGTGGGTGAAAAGTCCCACTACGTGATGGATCATGCCAGTCACTCCTCTTGTTATTGCCATCGCCCCCCAGCGGAGCGCCTACGGGCCAAGGTGGCCGAGCAAATACAGGTCTTCAGATGTGTGCGACCTTAAGTCGCAGTATAGAAAGGTCTTACCCGTACAGGTGATAGGGGCTTAGAGCAAATCGCGCTGTAAACACGGTGCGTAATCGCCTCGGGGTCTGTACGAAACGGATTTTCCAGCGGCGACAACCTGTGGCCACAAGGCCGGGGTTTTTGCGTAAAATGCCCGCCTTTCGTCACACCTCACGGATTTCGCGTCATGGGCACTCTCACGGTCAACCAGAACAAACTGCAGAAACGCTTGCGTCGCCTGGCCGGCGAAGCGGTCGCTGACTTCAACATGATCGAAGACGGCGACAAGGTCATGGTCTGCCTGTCCGGCGGCAAGGACAGCTACACCATGCTCGATGTGCTGATGCACCTGCAGAAGGTTGCGCCGATCAAGTTCGAGATCGTCGCCGTGAACATGGACCAGAAACAGCCGGGCTTCCCCGAGCATGTGCTGCCGGCCTATCTGAAAGAGCTGGGCATCGAGTACCACATCGTTGAGAAAGACACGTACTCAGTGGTCAAGGAGCTGATTCCTGAAGGCAAGACCACCTGCTCGCTGTGCTCGCGCCTGCGTCGCGGCACGCTGTACACCTTCGCCGACGAAATCGGCGCGACCAAAATGGCCCTCGGTCATCACCGCGACGACATCGTCGAGACGTTTTTCCTCAACATGTTCTTCAACGGCACCCTCAAGGCCATGCCGCCGAAGCTGCGCGCCGACGACGGTCGCAACGTGGTGATCCGTCCGCTGGCGTACTGCAACGAGAAGGACATCCAGGCCTATTCGGACTTCAAGGCCTTCCCGATCATCCCGTGCAACCTCTGCGGTTCGCAGGAAAACCTGCAGCGCCAGGTGGTCAAGGAAATGCTCCAGGACTGGGACCGCAAGACCCCGGGCCGCACCGAAAGCATCTTCCGCAGCCTGCAGAACGTGGTGCCGTCGCAACTGGCCGACCGCAACCTGTTCGACTTCACCAGCCTCAAGATCGACGAAACCGCTGCCTCGCGCTTCGTCAATGTGGTCAATCTCTGACCGGTTTTTCCGGGAGCGGGCCAAACCGCTCCCACGAGGTCTTCATTTCAATCCTCAGGAGAGGGCATGCGCGATTACAAATGGCTGCACGAATACTGTCTGAACCGTTTCGGTTCGGCGGCTGAACTGGAAGCCCATCTGCCCGTTCCCAAGACTCCCGCGCAATTACGCAAGATCAGCGACGACCGCTACCTCTCGACCATGGCCCTGCGGGTGTTTCGCGCCGGGCTCAAGCACAGCCTGGTGGACGCCAAGTGGCCGGCCTTCGAGGAAGTGTTCTTCAAGTTCGATCCGGAAAAAGTCGTGCTGATGAGCGCCGAACACCTTGAGCGCCTGATGCAGGACGCGCGGATCATCCGCCACCTGGGCAAGCTCAAGAGCGTGCCGCGCAATGCGCAGTTCATCCTCGACGTCGAGAAGGAGAAGGGCAGTTTCGGCGCGTTGCTCGCCGACTGGCCGGTGACCGACATCGTCGGTCTGTGGACGTACCTGAAAAAGCACGGTCATCAATTGGGCGGCTTGTCGGCGCCACGGTTTTTGCGGATGGTCGGCAAGGACACCTTCGTGCCGAGCTATGACGTGGTCGCGGCACTGAACGCGCAGAAGATCGTCGACAAGGTGCCGAGCAGTCTGCGCGATCTGGCGACGGTGCAGAACGCGTTCAACCAGTGGCATGAAGAAAGCGGCGGTCGGCCGATGAGCCAGATTTCGATGATGCTGGCGTATACCGTCAATCATTGAGACCGCAGGGCAGCTTTCACGGGCAAGCCCGCTCCCACAGCCGATCCAGTGTGGGAGCGGGCTGGCCCGCGAAGGTGTGTCAGTTCAGGCGACGCTGATTTCGCCTTCCCCCGCCAGTTTGCGGTTCAACTGATACCGCCAGCGCACATACAGCAGCGCCGAGCAGAACACCGCCAGACTGGCGATCATTTCCAGCACGCCAAACAGCTGTCGGCTCGGGTCGTACGCGGCCAGTGCGCCCTTGATGAAATACAGGTTCACCACAAAACACATCCACGAATGCCCGCGCGCGCTGCCCATGATCATGCCCGGTGCCAGCACCAGCCACGGGATCAGCTCGATCAGCAGAATCACCCATGGCCGCGCGCCGTGCAGGTCGGCGAAGATCAGGTAGTAGGCGGCGAGCAGTCCGGCCAGACCGAAAAAGCACAGCAGACTGATCACCCGCATGGCCCGCACCCGTGGCTCCAGCCACTCGATGGCGGGCAGGACTTTCGGCTTTCTGGCCATCTCAGTTCCCCAGCTTCAGCGCGGTTTTCGCCAGACGGGCGCCGAGTGCGCGGCACAGCGCCACTTCGTGCTGATCGAGACCGCTTTTGCCATCGGCCCCGGCGTGATGGCTGGCGCCGTATGGTGTGCCGCCACCCTGGGTTTCCAGCAATGCCGATTCGCTGTAGGGCAGGCCGGTGATCAACATGCCGTGATGCAACAACGGCAGCATCATCGACAGCAGGGTGGTTTCCTGGCCCCCGTGCAGGCTGGCGGTGGAGGTGAACACCCCGGCCGGTTTGCCCACCAGCGCGCCGGTCAGCCACAGGTTGCTGGTGCCATCGAGGAAATACTTGAGCGGCGCGGCCATGTTGCCGAAACGGGTCGGACTGCCCAGCGCCAGACCGGCGCAGTTCTTCAGATCATCCAGCGTGGCGTAGAGTGCGCCTTCGTCGGGGATGTCCGGGGAGACGGCTTCGCATTCGGTGGAGATCGCCGGCACGGTGCGCAGGCGCGCCTCGAGGCCGGCCTGTTCGACACCCCGGGCAATCTGCCGGGCCATCTCGTTGGTCGAGCCGCTGCGGCTGTAATACAGAACCAGAATGTACGGCGCGCTCACGGCAGCAGCTCCAGGATCTGCTCCGGTGGCCGGCCGATCACGGCTTTGCTGCCGACTTCGAGAATCGGCCGCTCCATCAGTTTGGGATGCGCGGCGATGGCGGCGATCAATTGGTCTTCGCTGAGGCCGTCGTCGGCCAGCTGAAGCATTTTGTATTCATCTTCCCCGGTGCGCAGCAGTTGCCGCGCGCTGATCCCGAGCTTGCCCAGCAGCGTCTTGATCTGCGCGGCGTCCAGCGGGGTTTCGAGGTAGCGCACCACGTTGGGCGTCAGGCCTCGGGCTTCGAGCAGTTCCAGCGCGCCACGGGATTTCGAGCAGCGCGGGTTGTGATAGAGCGTCAGATCGGTCATGGCGGGTCGCTTATGGCGTAAAGTGGCGGCTATTCTAACTGTGCAGCGCGCAATCCTGAACCTTGGGAGGCGATGGGTCGCAGGCGCATTCAATTTTTCACAAGGAACACGACATGACACGGCGATTGGCAGCGGCATTGACGATACTCGGGGCGTTGATGCTGGGGGGCTGCGGTAACGACTATGGCATCGACCAGAACGGCCAGAAGGTCGCCTCCGAGCGTCTGGACAAACAGTGGGTGGTGCTCAATTACTGGGCGGAATGGTGTGGGCCGTGCCGCACGGAAATCCCCGAGCTCAACCATTTGGCCGATGAGCTCAAGGGCAAGAAGATCGGGGTGTTCGGGGTCAACTTCGACAATGTGCAGGGTGAAGAGCTCAAGAGCGCCAGCGAGAAACTGGGCATCAAGTTCACCGTGCTGGCGCAGGACCCGGCAGATCTGTTCGAGCTGCCGCGCAGCGAGGCCTTGCCGGTGACCTACATCATCGACAACAAGGGCAAGGTGCGTGAGCAGTTGATGGGCGAACAGACGGCGGCGGGGGTGATGGCGAAGCTGGAGGCGTTGCAGGCGACTAAATGAGCGCCGTTGCTGATTGAGGAGCCGGCCTCAGGAATTGCCCCTCACCCAGGCCTCTCCCTCCGGGAGAGGCCTGGCGACCCAGAGGCTCAACCCTCTTCCAGCCACCAGCGCAAAGGCTTGCCTTCAGCCGGCCAGAAGCGCATCTGCTCGATCGGCGAAATGTCCCAGCGCTCGACGTGTTCCAGCGCCTGCAGGAAGCGTTGTTCCTGTTCCATGAGCGCCGGCGCGCACTGTTTGCGGGTCTTGCCGATCTTGCCGAAGCTCAGCTTGTCGCCATCGAGGGTGTACGGGGCGAACCAGTGGTTGCAGCCGCCATTGCCATACGCCCGACCATCGTCGCCGAGGGTTACGGTGAGGTGGCTGTAGTCCATCAACGGGCGCTCGCCGATCCACTCCAGAATGTAGCTGCGGTTCTGTTCCAGTTGCACAGGCTCCGCCGCGCAGCCCATCAGGCCGGCGCCGACCGCGAGGGTCATGGCGAGCTGTTTCATCACGCTGGCTCCTGGCAGTTCGGGCACAGGTGCTTGTCACCGACGGCTTTCCAGCCCAGTTCGGCAATGCGCGCGGTGGCGGCGGATTTTTCTGCCGGTTTGCCGAGCTTGGCATCTACCGCGAACTCGAAACTCAGCTCCTTGGCGCAGCTGTCGCAGTTGACCTGCCAGGTGTGGATCGCCAGTTCGCCGAACACCGGGCCGCAGGTCATTGCAGTCCACTGGCCGGGCGGGTTGATCAGGTGGCGAACGCTTTCGACGGTCAGGCGCATGGACAAGTCTTTGGCGCCTTTGAGCGTCACCAGCAACACATCACCGGTGCGAATCGAGCCACCGTTGCCGGTGACCTGATAGCGGCCCGGGACGACGGCGCGGCATTCAGTGAGGGTGTGTTGCGGGTTCATCAGGGTGTAGCGGAAATCGTGTTCGACCATGGGTCCTCCAAATATGCGCGACATGCTAGCACGGGCTCGATTGCAGAATGATGCGCGCTTGCGACCTTCGATCCGGTTCAAATCGACACTGCAGTCATGGCAAACTGCCCGCCATTCAATCTGAAGGAACGGAACATGGCGCTGATCGAATGTTATGAATGCAAGCGGAGCATCAGTTCTGAAGCCAGTGCGTGCATTCATTGCGGGGCTCCGATGGCAGAGCAGCAGACCCAGGCTGCACCCGTCGCTGCGAAGAGCTCGACGATTTCCTTTGGCAGCCTGCCTCGCAACAGCGCGGTGCCGGAAGCGGTCGCGGCCACTCCGGCACCGGCGCCGTTACCGAAAGTGATGCCGGCCGCTGCCGGGCGTCGACGCCGGCAGCAAGCCGAGCAAACGGTCGAGCCTCAGGTGAACGTCGACGGTTCCCGTCCGGTGGAAGGCTGGCTGAAGATCATGGTGTTTCTGATGCCGATGATTTTTGTCTGGTTCCTGCTACGCGGCGGCCATTCGGCCAAGCAGCGTCTGTTCGGTTTCGGCTGGCTGGCGTTGTTGATCCTGGCGTCCTCGCTGTCGCCCAAATAAAAAGCCTCAACCCTCGACCTGGTTCTGCGGCGATCCCGCGGCCCAGGTCGCGATGTTGTGCAACGTCGTCGCAGCGATCGCGCCCAGGGCTTCGCGGGTGAGGAATGCCTGATGCGCGGTGACGATCACGTTGGGGAAGGTCAGCAGCCGCGCCAGTACGTCGTCCTGTAGCGGCAGGTCGGAGCGGTCTTCGAAAAACAGCTGCGCTTCTTCTTCATAGACGTCCAGTCCCAGATAACCCAACTGACCCTCCTTGAGCGCATCGATCAGTGCCGGAGTGTCCACCAGACCGCCACGGCCGGTGTTGATAAGCATCGCCCCCGGTTGCATGTGCGCCAGCGAATCGCGGTTGATCAGGTGCTTGCTCTGCTCATTGAGCGGGCAATGCAGGCTGATGATCTGTGACTGCGCGAGCAGCTCCGGCAGATCCAGATAGCGGGCACCCAAGGCTTCGACAGCGGGGTTTGGATACGGGTCGAACGCCAGCAATTCACAACCGAAACCGTGCATGATTTTCGCGAAGGTGGCGCCGATCTGCCCGGTGCCGACGATGCCGACGGTCTTGCCCACCAGATCGAATCCGGTCAGCCCGTGCAGGCTGAAATCTCCTTCACGGGTGCGGTTGTAGGCCCGATGCAGGCGCCGGTTGAGCGCGAGGATCAGGGCCACGGCATGCTCGGCCACCGCATGCGGCGAGTAGGCGGGCACCCGCACCACGGCGAGCCCCAGGCGTCTGGCGGCCACCAGGTCGACATGGTTGTAACCGGCCGAGCGCAGGGCGATCAGTCGCGTGCCGCCCTGGGCCAGGCGTTCCAGCACCGGTGCACCAAGGTCATCATTGATAAAGGCGCAGACCACTTCATGGCGGTCGGCCAGCGCGGCCGTATCGAGACTGAGCCGCGCCGGTTGAAAGTGCAGTTCGATACCGGCCGGACAGTCGGCGGCAAGGAAGCTCTCGCGGTCGTATGTCTGGCTGCTGAAAACGATTGTGCGCATGCTGCCCTCCTGGAACATCGTCGCGGGGCAAAAACACCCGCGACAACTTTAGCTGGCTCTGCCATCCCCGGCATTGCCGTGGATCAGGCGCCGATCTTCGCCTGTGCGGCCAGACGATTGATCGCCCGTTCCAGCTCATCCAGGGCCATCGGTGCTTTCGGGTCTTCCTTTTTCAGCAGGGTTTCACTGCGCTGGCAGGCCGCGCGCAATTGCGGCACGCCGCAGTAGCGAGTGGCGCCGTGCAGGCGATGGACCCGTTCGAGCAACGCGTTGGGGTCCTGGCTGTCACGGGCGACGCGGATCGCTTCACGGTCGGCTTCCAGCGAGGCCAGCAACATCGCCAGCATGTCGGCGGCCAGATCCGCCTTGCCCGCTGCCAGGCGCAAACCTTCTTCGTGATCGAGCACCGGCAGTTCCTGGGCGCCCACCGGGGTTTCGCTGATCCGGTCCGGCGCCTGATTGCGCAGGGCCAGGCCGGTCCACTTCAGCACCACTTGCGCCAGTTGCCGCTCGCTGATCGGTTTGGTCAGGTAGTCATCCATGCCGCTGTGCAGCAGCGCGCGTTTTTCGTTGGCCATGGCGTGGGCAGTGAGGGCCACGATAGGCAGCGGCGTGCAGTGCCGTTCGCTTTCCCACTGGCGGATGGTTTCGGTGGTCTGGCGCCCGTCCATGCCTGGCATTTGCACGTCCATCAATACCAGATCGAAGGTCTCGGTCTGTACGGCCTTGACGGCGGCATAACCGCTTTCCACCGCGAGTACCTTGGCGCCCATGTCTTCGAGCAGGGTTTGCACCAGCAAGAGGTTGGCCGGGTTGTCGTCGACGCACAGCACTTTCGGTGCGCGGCTCGACAGCGGTTCGCCGGGCTCGCTGCGCAACGGGCGCGGGTTGACCAGATCCGACAGCGCCCGCCGCAGCTTGCGCGTGCAGGACGGCTTGGCTTGCAACTGGCTGTGCGGATTGGGCACCGACAGATGGAACAGCGTCTGTTCGGTGGTCGGGCACAGCACCAGGACTTTGCAGCCCAAATGTTCGAGGTCCCAGATGTGCTGGTTCAGGCGCTCCGGCGGCATGTCGTTGCTGGTGATGCCGAGCACCGCCAGATCGATGGCCTGCTCGGTCTGGTGCGCACCGGTGACGCCGTTGGCGAGGTTCTCCAGGGTATTGAACGTGGTGACGTCGAGGCCGCAGTCTTCCAGTTGATGCTGCAACGCCTGACGGGCCAGTTCATGATTTTCCAGCACCGCGACCCGGCGTCCGAGCAGCGGCGCGGCGGGCAGGTCTTCGGTGTCGTCGCGGGTCTTGGGCAGGCTCAGGCTGATCCAGAAATCCGAGCCTTCGCCCGGCGTGCTGTCGACGCCGATTTCGCCGCCCATCTGCTCGATCAGGCGCTTGGAGATCACCAGCCCCAGCCCGGTGCCGCCAGGTTGGCGCGACAGTGAGTTGTCGGCCTGACTGAACGCTTGAAACAGCGCCCGCACGTCCTGGCTCGACAGGCCGATCCCGGTGTCCTGAATGCTGATGCGCAATTGCACGCTGTCTTCGTGTTCGTCCTCGAGCATCGCCCGGGCGACGATGGTGCCTTCGCGGGTGAACTTGATGGCGTTGCTGACCAGATTGGTCAGGATCTGCTTGAGCCGCAGCGGGTCGCCGACCAGCGACAGCGGCGTGTCGCGATACACCAGACTCACCAGCTCAAGCTGTTTGGCGTGGGCGGCCGGGGCGAGGATGGTCAGGGTGTCTTGCAGCAGGTCGCGCAGGTTAAACGGGATGTGGTCGAGCACCAGTTTGCCGGCCTCGATCTTCGAGAAGTCGAGAATCTCGTTGATGATCCCGAGCAGGCTGTCGGCGGACTTTTCGATGGTGCCCAGATAGTCGAGCTGACGCGGGGTCAGTTCGCTTTTCTGCAATAGATGAGTGAAACCGAGAATGCCGTTGAGTGGGGTGCGGATCTCATGGCTCATGTTGGCGAGGAATTCGGACTTGATCCGGCTGGCTTCCAGCGCTTCCTTGCGAGCCAGGTCCAGCTCGATGTTCTGGATTTCGATGGTCTCGAGGTTTTGCCGCACGTCTTCGGTGGCCTGGTCGACGCTGTGTTGCAACTCTTCGCGAGCATTCTGCAGGGTGCCGGCCATACGGTTGATGCCGGAGGCCAGTTCGTCCAGTTCCTGACTGCCGAGTGGCGGCAGGCGGGTTTCCAGATGACCGTCCTTGAGTTGCGCCACGGCCTGTTTGATCTGGCTCAGCGGCCGGTTGATCGTGCGGCCCATGCGCACTGCCAGCAACGCCGCCCCGGCCAGACCGAAACCGATCAGTAGCAGGCTGGCGAACAGGCTGCGATAACCGCGCAGCAGCATGCCGTTGTGCGACAGCTCCAGTTCGACCCAGCCGAGCAACCGGTCGGACTCTTCGGGAATCAGTTCACCGGCGAGGTTGCGGTGCTTGCCGAACACCGGCATCAGGTAGCGGGTGGCATCGTTGCCGCTGCGGCGCAGCAATTGGTTGCTATCGCCGCTGGGGGCCTGGTTGAGCATGGTCGGGCCGGCGTGGGCCAACGGTGAACGGTCGGGCGCGAGGAAGGTCACCGCCCGCATGTCCGGTTGTTCGAGGGACTGGGTGGCGATGCGTTCGAGCAGTTCGCTGTCGCCGTGGCCCATGGCAGGCGCCACCAGCGGGGCCAGTTGCTCGGCGATCATTTCCCCGCGCTGCATCAACTGGTTTTGCAGATCGGACTGCTGCATCCATGTGAAATAACCGCCCAGCACCAACGCCATCAGGCTCGTCGGCAACAGGGTCAGCAATAACACGCGACCTTTGATTCCCAGTTTCTTGAGCACACCTGTCTCCCGCATCCCGCCCATTGACTCACACGTGCTTCCGGCACGCGACATTGGCGCAGTGTAGCGATTTGCAGGCGGGCGTTCTTCGGAAAAATGATGTCGTCATTCGTCGGCCCGAGGTTGTTCGTTCGCTCAGCAAGTGAACCTCGGGTTGCCCGATCTCCGGCAATCTTGAATAATCGGACAACTGAGAATTATTTGCAGATAGTCATGACTCCTGTTCCTGTCGGCCAGCCACGCATTCTTTCCATCGAAGACGATCCGGTGCTCGGTGCCTATGTCCATGAACATCTGGGCCGCAGTGGTTTCCAGGTGACGTGGTGCCAGAACGGCAGGGATGGTCTGAACATTGCCAGGCATCAGCCGTTCGACGTGGTACTGATGGATATTCTGCTGCCGGGGCTGGACGGCCTGAACCTGTTGACCCAGTTGCGTCAGAGCCATTCGACGCCGGTGCTGCTGATGTCGGCGCTCGGGGCCGAGGCCGATCGCATCAGCGGTTTTCGCCTGGGCGCCGACGATTATCTGCCTAAACCGTTCAGCATGGCCGAGCTGCATGTGCGGATCGAAGCGATCCTGCGCCGGGTGGCCCTTGATCGGCGTCCGCCTGCTGTCGCCGTTCCGGTGGCAGCGGGCGGATTGCGGTTCGACGATGAACAGTGCGAGGTGTTTTACCGCGAACATCCCGCCGGGCTGACCCGCAGCGAATACCGCTTGCTCGAAACCCTGCACCGCAATGATGAGGAGGTGCTGAGCAAGGCCTTCCTTTATCAGCATGTCCTGCAGCGCGGTTACGCGGCCCATGATCGCAGCCTCGACATGCACATCAGCCAGATCCGCCGCAAACTCAAGGCCATCGGTTATACCGAGCGCGAAGTACGCACGGTGTGGGGCAAGGGTTATGTGTTGAGCGCCGTTGATGAAAGTGTCTGACCTGCCGGGCCGGCATTCACTGTTCTGGAAACTCGCCTGTCTGCTGGTGGCGTTCTGTCTGCTGATGATCTGGCTGAGCTGGTCGTGGGGCCGCTATATGGAGCAGCGCAATCAGTTCCTCTCGGACGAAGCCCGCGGCACGCTCACGCGCTATGCCGCCGAGGCCGAGCGGGCCTGGTTGCGTGCCGAGCGCGATGGTGTCGACAGCTGGCTGCAGAGCATGGAGTTGCGTGAGGCCGGATGGGTCGGGGTGATCGGCGCTGACTTGCAGTCGCTGAGCAGCGATCCCCTGACCGAACAGGAAATCCAGCACCTGACCTTTCTGCGGGGGCTCGACTGGCCGATCCACAAGAAAGGCCGGCCATGGCTGCGCGTGCCGTTTCCGAGCAATCCGGCGGCGGGCATTCTGGTCATCGAGTTGCCCGAGCGTTTCGTGCCGGGCAAATACAAGGTGTTCTGGCGGGTTATCACCAACGGCGTGATTCCCGGGCTGTTCACCTTGCTGCTGTGTGTCGGCCTGTATCGCCTGTTGGTGGTGCCGCTGAACAATCTGCGTGAGCAGGCCAACGCCTGGCGTGCCGATCAATTGCATGTGCGGCTCTCCAGCGGTATCACCCGTCGCCCGGACGAACTTGGCGAACTGGCCCGGGCTTTCGATTCGATGTCCGAACGCCTGCAATCCACCGTGGCCCTGCAACAGCAGTTGCTGCGCGACCTTTCTCATGAGTTGCGCACGCCGCTGAGCCGCTTGCGGGTCGCCAGTGAAAGTGAACAAGGCTTGCTGCCGCTACGTGAGCGCATCGGTCGTGAAGTCGATGTCATGCAGCGGCTGGTGGACGACACCCTGCAACTGGCCTGGCTCGACACCGAGCGCACGCCACTGCCGGACGAAGCGATCCAGATCCAGGCGCTGTGGGAAATGCTCACCGACAACGCCTGTTATGAAAGCGGCTGGCCGAGCCTGCAACTGCAATGCGCGGTTGAGTCGTCTTGCTGGGTGCGTGGCAATCTCAACACCCTGGCCCAGGCGCTGGAAAACATTCTGCGCAACGCTATCCGGCATTCTCCCGAGGACGGCATCGTGCGGCTCGATGGGCGACGCGACGGCGATTACTGGCACCTGTGGCTGGAGGATCAGGGCGGCGGGGTGGCCGAGGAGGATCTGGAACGGATCTTCTCGCCATTCACCCGCCTCGACGGGTCGCGGCCGGGGGATGGCGGATTCGGGTTGGGGCTGAGCATCGCCCGCAACGCCGTGCAGCGTCAGGGGGGGCAGTTGTGGGCGGAGAATGGCGCGGAAGGGTTGCGGCTGAATTTCCGACTGATGGCGGATGAGGGTGGCGCGCCCGTTGATGCCTTCGCGGGCAAAGCTCCTCCCGTGGCGAATACATGGACCCCGCAAGTCGTATGAAAGATGTGGGTCATTTGTAGGATTCGACCCGCAGTTAATGCAGGTCTTCCGGCGCTGCCACGGCGGCTTTGCCTGACCCTTCTCGTCTTTCTGTAGGGCATTTCCCAAGCAGTATCAGCGGTCATTTGCAGCGTTTCTGGCGGTTTAAGCTCGGGTTTCCAATCACCCTCAAGGAACCGCGCATGACCGCACCGAACGTTACCGGCAGCACGCCTGATGAGCGCTTCAATGAAGTGCTTTCGCTGATTCACGTCGCCAAACAGAAAGCCATGCAGGCGGTGAATACCCAGTTGATCGAGTTGTATTGGCAGGTGGGTGGGTATATCAGCCGCAAATTGGAGCGGGCTGAGTGGGGAGACTCGGTAGTCAACGAGTTAGCCAGGCATCTGGCTCAGACTCAGCCAGGGCTACGTGGATTCACTCGCTCGAACCTGTTTCGTATGTGCCAGTTTTACGAGATCTATCACGCTGAGGAAAAAGTCGCACCACTGGTGCGACAATTGTCCTGGTCACACAACCTGATCATTTTCAGCCAGAGCAAGCGACCGGAAGAGCGCGAGTTCTATGTGCGTATGGCGATTCAGGAAAAGTGGTCGAAGCGTGAGCTTGAGCGCCAGCTCAAGGCTGCGCTGTTCGAACGAGCGGTCACCCAGCCGATCAGCGCTACAGCCTCTCTGAAACAATCCCACCCCTCGGCCCTCGAAATATTCCGCGATGCCTACATGGTCGAATTCCTCGATCTGCCCGGCGTACACGCTGAAACCGATTTACACCAAGGCTTGCTGGGGCGTCTCAAGGAATTCCTCACCGAACTCGGCCGCGACTTCTGTTTTGTCGGCTCCCAGTACCCGCTGCAGGTCGGCAGTCGGGATTTTGCCCTGGATCTGTTGTTTTTCCACCGTGGACTCAACTGCCTGGTCGCCATTGAACTCAAGGTCGGTCGTTTCGAACCGGAATATCTGGGCAAGCTGAATTTTTATCTGGAGGCGCTGGATCGCGATGAGCGCAAGCATCACGAGAACCCCGCCATTGGCGTCCTGCTGTGCGCCAGCAAAGAAGACGAGGTGGTTGAGTACGCGCTCAATCGCAGCCTCTCTCCCGCGTTGATCGCGGAATACCAGGTACAGCTGCCCGACAAGCAGTTGCTGCAAGCCAAGCTGCACGAGTTCTATGCATTGAACGTTGCCGAGGCGCAAAGTGCCGAGTCAGCTGCTTATTCCCATAAACCATAAGCACCGCACTTTGCGTGATATGGCCTGCGCGGGTTTGCCGGTATGATAGGCGCCCCCGCACGTCCGGATTGCGAATACGCCATGACTTTGCAGTACCCAACCATCGCCGATTGCGTCGGCAACACCCCGCTGGTTCGTTTGCAGCGCCTGCCTGGCGAAACCAGCAACACCTTATTGCTCAAGCTGGAAGGGAACAATCCGGCGGGTTCGGTCAAGGATCGTCCGGCGCTGTCGATGATCACCCGTGCCGAGTTGCGTGGGCAGATTCATGTCGGCGATACGCTGATCGAGGCGACCTCGGGCAACACCGGGATCGCCCTGGCGATGGCCGCCGCGATCAAGGGTTACAAGATGATCCTGATCATGCCGGACAACTCCAGCGCCGAACGCAAGGCAGCGATGACCGCCTACGGTGCCGAACTGATTCTGGTCAGCCAGGAAGAAGGCATGGAAGGCGCCCGCGACCTCGCTCAGCGAATGGAAGCCGAAGGCCGTGGCAAGGTGCTGGACCAGTTCGCCAACGGTGACAACCCCGAAGCGCACTACACCACCACCGGCCCGGAAATCTGGCGTCAGACCCAGGGCAGCATCACCCACTTCGTCAGCTCGATGGGCACCACCGGCACCATCATGGGTGTGTCGCGTTACCTGAAAGAGCAGAGCGAGAGCGTGCAGATCGTCGGCCTGCAACCAATGGAAGGCGCGGCCATTCCCGGCATCCGTCGCTGGCCGCAGGAATACCTGCCGAAGATCTATCAGGCCGATCGCGTCGACCGCATCGTCGATATGGCACAGAGCGAAGCCGAGGACATCACCCGGCGTCTGGCCCGTGAAGAAGGCATCTTCTGTGGCGTGTCTTCGGGCGGTGCGGTGGCAGCGATGCTGCGCCTGTCCAAAGAACTTGAAAACGCGGTGATCGTCGCGATCATTTGTGACCGTGGCGACCGTTACCTGTCGACCGGCATTTTCGACGCGCCCAACTGATGGCCAAGCATGAGAGAGGCCTGCGCTTCCAGCCCACTGGCGGCAGCAAGGCCCCGCAAGTCCCGACCGGTAAAAAGCAGCGCTTGAACATCGAGCGCCTGGCCAACGACGGTCGGGGGATCGCGTTTTTCGAAGGGCGTACCTGGTTCGTGCTCGGTGCCCTGGCCGGTGAAGAGGTCGAGGCACGGGTGCTGGGCGCGCACGGTAAAGTGGTCGAGGCACGCAGCGAACGGGTGTTCAAGGCCAGTGAATTGCGCCGTCCGGCGCCGTGCCAGCACGCTGGCCGCTGTGGCGGTTGCAGCGTCCAGCATCTGCCCCACGATGAACAGCTTGCCCTGAAACAGCGCATGCTCGCCGAGCAGTTGTCACGGGTCGCCGGTGTCGAGCCTGATGAGTGGGCTGCGCCGTTGACCGGTCCCGAATTCGGTTATCGCCGCCGCGCCCGGATCGCCGTGCGCTGGGACATGAAGGCAAAGAATCTCGAAGTCGGTTTCCGTGCCGCCGGTAGTCAGGACATCGTCGCGATCAGCGAATGCCCGGTGCTGGTACAGCCCTTGCAGCCGATCATGACCCGCTTGCCGGAGATGCTCCGGCGTTTGAGCAAACCTCAGGCGCTGGGGCATGTCGAGTTGTTCAGCGGTTCGTCGCTGGCACTGTTGCTGCGGCACATGGCGCCGCTGTCCGAGGCCGACCTGACGATCCTCAAGGATTTCTGCGCGTTCCATGAAGCGCAATTATGGCTGCATGGCGAAGGCGAGCCACAACCGGTGGATGCCACGCAATCGTTGGGGTATCGCCTGGAGCAATGGGATCTGCAACTGGCCTATCGGCCGGGGGATTTCATTCAGGTCAACGCCGGGGTCAACGAGGCGATGGTCGCCCAGGCGCTCGACTGGTTGAAACCGACGCGCGACGAGCGCGTTCTGGATCTGTTCTGCGGTCTGGGCAACTTTGCCCTGCCGCTGGCCAGGGCCGTGCGCGAGGTGGTGGCGGTCGAGGGCGTGCAGACCATGGTCGAGCGCGCAGCCAGCAATGCGGCCAGCAACAATTTGCATAACACAAAGTTTTTTCAGGCCGATTTATCCCAGCCTTTGACTGATGCCGAGTGGATCGGAACAGGCTTTTCTGCGGTACTCTTGGACCCACCGCGTGACGGTGCTTTCGAGGTGGTGCGCAAGCTCGCGACCCTGGGTGCCGAGCGGTTGGTCTATGTGTCGTGCAACCCTGCAACTCTGGCGCGCGATACGGTCGAATTGATCAAGCAGGGCTACCGGTTAAAACGTGCCGGGATTCTCGATATGTTTCCTCAGACGGCGCATGTCGAGGCCATGGCGTTATTTGAAGCGAGCTAGGATGGCTCGTCTGATCCGACTGGTCCGCCCGTGCAGCGCTCGTCTTAGCCCCGCGAGCGCAAACGGGCAATGAAGGTCAGTGATTTGACGCATTGAATCTGCGTCGTAGGGAAGGTAAAGCAAGATGGTACAGGTGAGAGCACACCAGCCGATCAATACTGACGGCAGTATCAATCTCGAGGCTTGGCTCGATCATGCGGTCAGTGTCGATCTGGCACTGGATCGCGAAGCCTTGAAAGAGGCCTGCGAGTACGCTCGACAGGCCGAGCAGCAATCCAATGCAGCGAAGAATCTGTGGTCCGAAGGCAGTGGCAGTTTCAGCACCGGCCTTGAGATCGCCGAGATTCTCGCCGACCTCAAACTCGATCAGGATTCGCTGGTCGCCGCGGTGCTTTACCGTGGCGTGCGCGAAGGCCAGATCGAACTCGCGGCGGTCAGTCAGCGCTTCGGCCCGGTGGTGGCCAAGCTGATCGACGGCGTGCAGCGCATGGCGGCGATCAGTGCCAGCCTCAGCCCGCGCCAGTCCATGGTGATGGGCACTCAGGGCCAGGTGGAAAACCTGCGCAAGATGCTCGTGGCGATGGTCGACGATGTGCGCGTCGCGCTGATCAAACTGGCCGAACGCACCTGCGCGATCCGTGCGGTGAAAACCGCTGACGACGAAAAGCGCAACCGCGTCGCCCGGGAAGTCTTCGACATCTATGCGCCACTCGCGCACCGGCTCGGCATCGGTCATATCAAATGGGAACTGGAGGACTTGTCCTTCCGTTACCTGGAGCCCGATCAGTACAAGCAGATCGCCAAGCTGCTGCACGAGCGGCGACTGGATCGCGAGCGTTTCATCAGCGACGTGATGAGCCAGTTGAAGAACGAATTGCAGGCCACCGGCGTCGAGGCTGACATCAGCGGCCGGGCCAAGCACATCTATTCGATCTGGCGCAAAATGCAGCGCAAGGGCCTGGAATTCAGCCAGATCTACGACGTGCGCGCGGTGCGGGTGCTGGTGCCGGAAATGCGCGACTGCTACACCGCGCTCGGCATCGTCCATACCCTGTGGCGACACATCCCGAAAGAGTTCGACGACTACATCGCCAACCCCAAGGAAAACGGTTATCGCTCGTTGCACACGGCGGTGATCGGTCCTGAAGGCAAGGTGCTGGAAGTGCAGATCCGTACCCATTCGATGCACGAAGAAGCCGAGCTCGGCGTCTGCGCGCACTGGCGCTACAAGGGCACCGACGTCAAGTCCGGCTCGAACCACTATGAAGAGAAAATCTCCTGGCTGCGTCAGGTGCTCGAGTGGCACGAAGAACTGGGCGATATCGGCGGCCTTGCCGAACAGTTGCGGGTCGATATCGAGCCGGACCGGGTCTACATCTTCACCCCCGACGGTCACGCCATCGACTTGCCGAAAGGCGCGACGCCGCTGGACTTCGCCTACCGCGTACACACAGAAATCGGTCACAACTGCCGTGGCGCGAAGATCAACGGGCGGATCGTACCGCTCAACTACAGCCTGCAGACCGGTGAGCAGGTCGAGATCATCACCAGCAAGCACGGCACGCCGAGCCGCGACTGGCTGAACTCCAACCTCGGTTACGTCACCACCTCGCGGGCGCGGGCGAAGATCGTTCATTGGTTCAAGTTGCAGGCGCGCGACCAGAACGTTGCGGCCGGCAAGACCCTGCTCGAGCGCGAGCTCAATCGCCTCGGCCTGCCGGCGGTGGATTTCGACAAGCTGGCCGACAAGGCCAACATGAAAACCGCCGAGGACATGTTCGCCGCCCTCGGTGCCGGCGACCTGCGTCTGGCGCAACTGGTCAACCTGGCCCAGCAACTGGTCGAGCCCGAGCGCGGCAACGAGCAACTGGAGCTGATTCCGCGCAAGGCCTCCGGCTACAAACCGGGCAAGCGTGGCGACATCCAGATCCAGGGCGTCGGCAACCTGATGACCCAGATGGCCGGCTGCTGCCAGCCATTGCCGGGCGACGCCATCGTCGGCTACATCACCCAGGGCCGTGGCGTGAGCATTCACCGTCAGGACTGCGCCTCGGTGCTGCAACTGGCCGGACGCGAGCCGGAACGGATCATCCAGGTCAGTTGGGGGCCGGTGCCGGTGCTCACCTACCCGGTGGACATCATCATCCGTGCCTACGACCGTTCCGGCCTGCTGCGTGACGTCTCCCAGGTGCTGCTCAACGAGCGCATCAACGTGCTGGCGGTCAACACCCGCTCGAACAAGGAAGACAACACCGCGTTGATGTCCCTGACCATCGAGATCCCTGGTCTCGATGCGCTGGGGCGGTTGCTCGGGCGGATTTCCCAGTTGCCGAACATCATCGAAACCCGACGTAACCGTACCCCTTGAAGATCAACGCCGATCAACTGTGGGAGCCGGCTTGCTTGCGAAGAGGATGTGTCAGTCGACCTATTTGTTGCCGGACACTCCGTATTCGCGAACAAGCCCGCTCCCGCACGGGTTTTGTGGTGAGAGATAAATGATGCATAGTCTTGAAGACCTGCTGCACCTGATGAACCGCCTGCGCGATCCGCAATACGGTTGCCCGTGGGACATCAAGCAGACCTACGCGACCATCGTTCCGCACACCCTCGAAGAAGCCTACGAAGTGGCCGACGCCATCGAACGGGGCGACTTCGATCACTTGCAGGGCGAGTTGGGTGATCTGTTGTTCCAGGTGGTGTATTACAGCCAGTTGGCCCGGGAAGAAGGGCGCTTCGAATTTGCCGGTGTGGTCGACAGCATCACCCGCAAGTTGATCCGCCGTCATCCGCACGTGTTCCCGACCGGCGATCTGTACGCACCGCTGGACGTGCCGCGACTCGATGAAGAACAGGTCAAGCATCGCTGGGAAGAGATCAAGGCCGAAGAGCGCGCCGAGAAATCCGCCGAGCCGCAACAATTGTCACTGCTCGACGATGTGCCTGCCGCGTTGCCGGCGTTGTCGCGTTCGGCCAAGTTGCAGAAGCGTGCCGGACAGGTCGGTTTCGACTGGCCCGATGCCTTGCCGGTACTGGACAAGGTGCGCGAAGAACTCGATGAAGTGCTCGAAGCCATGTCCGAAAACGATTCGGAGGCGGTGACCGAGGAAATCGGCGACCTGCTGTTTTCCGTGGTCAACCTGGCCCGGCACCTGAAGGTCGATCCGGAAAGCGCATTGCGTGCCGCCAATGGCAAGTTCGAGCGGCGTTTCCGTTTTATCGAACAGGCATTGCGCGACACCCACCGTCCCATGGAAGATTGCACCCTCGAAGAGTTGGACGCCCTGTGGGGCGAAGCCAAGCGTCAGGAAAAGAATTTGCCCGGCTGCGGCTGAGCAGCTGCCCAAGTGAGTAAGCACCATGAGTATTTCCCTTCGCGACCAGCTGCTCAAAGCAGGGCTGGTCAACCAGAAGCAGGCCAAGCAGGTCACCAAGGACAAGCAGAAGCAACAGCGCCTGGCCCACAAAGGCCAGATCGAGCTGGATGATTCGCAGCAACGCGCCGCCCAGGAAGCCCAGGCCGAGAAGGTCAAGCGCGACCAGGAGCTGAACCGTCAGCAGCAGGAGAAGGTCGAGGCCAAGGCCCGCGCGGCGCAGATCAAGCAGTTGATCGAAGTCTCGCGCTTGCCGAAGCTGACCACCGAGGACTACTACAACTTCGTTGACGACAAGAAGGTCAAGCGTATCTCCGTCAACACGCTGATGCGCAACAAGCTCAGCAGCGGCTCGCTGGCGATCGTGCACCATGCCGGCGGTTATGAAGTGATCCCTCGTGAAGCGGCCCTGAAGATCCAGGAGCGCGATCCGCAGCGCATCGTGCAGATGAACGAGAAGGTCGAAGAGGTCAATGCCGAGGACGATCCGTACGCGGCCTACCAGATCCCTGACGATCTGATGTGGTAAGCCTGCCGCGTCACGCCGCCAGGCGGTGCTGACAGCGTCCAGAAACGACGAACCCCGCTCATGGCGGGGTTTGTCGTTTTCAATGCTGTGATTGGCTCAGGCGGATTTCAGATCCCGCTGCCGTTCTTGCAGTTCCAGTTCGGCCTTGTAGTTGTGGGCGTCGATTTCGTTATGGAACATCCCGACCAGCAAATCTTGTTGATGCACATCCCAGATCCGTATACCGGCGGCTACGCCTTCATGGGACATGTGTGAATCGTCGCGTTCAGTTACTTTTACAGTCATCTGCTAGCTCCAATCTCTGTTATCTGCAGCAAGGCGTGTGCAGGCCTCTTTTATAGATTTTGTTAGCCGGCTAAGTAAACGCTCTATTTGTGCAATGTATTCTTGCGAAATTCGCAACAGTGCTGCAGCCCGCCAAATCCGCGACATTCAGTCGCAGGGCGGTTGGTTGCATGACAGATTTTTCATCTTTGAGAGCCATTTCAGGCGCTTGTGCAAGGCCCTTGAGGTTTTGCGCAGGCGAAAAAAAACGCCCCGAACCAGTCGGGGCGTTTTCATGTGCGGCTCAACAGAAGGGCATTACTTGCCTTCCCAGCGCTTCAGCACGAGGGTGGCGTTGGTGCCACCGAAGCCGAAGCTGTTGCTCATCACGGTGTTGATGGTGGCGTTTTCGCGGGTCTTGGTCAGCACCGGCAGATCGGCCACTTCAGGGTCCAGTTCGTCGATGTTGGCGGAACCGGCGATGAAGTTGCCTTCCATCATCAGCATGCAGTAGATCGCTTCGTGAACGCCGGCGGCGCCCAGGGAGTGACCCGACAGGCTCTTGGTGGAGCTGATGGCCGGTGCCTTGTCGCCGAACACTTCGCGCACACCTTTCATTTCCGCGACGTCGCCGACCGGAGTCGAGGTGCCGTGGGTGTTCAGGTAGTCGATCGGGGTGTCGACGGTGGACAGCGCCTGCTGCATGCAGCGGATCGCGCCTTCGCCACTCGGGGCAACCATGTCGTAGCCGTCGGAAGTCGCGCCGTAGCCGACGATTTCCGCGTAGATCTTCGCGCCACGGGCCAGAGCGTGCTCCAGCTCCTCGACCACGACCATGCCGCCACCGCCAGCGATGACGAAACCGTCACGGTCGGCGTCGTAGGCGCGGGAGGCTTGTTCCGGGGTGTCGTTGCGCTTGCTGGACAGGGCACCCATGGCGTCGAACAGGAACGACTGGCTCCAGTGCTCCTCTTCACCGCCGCCGGCGAAAACGATGTCCTGCTTGCCCATCTGGATCTGTTCCATGGCAGTACCGATGCAGTGAGCACTGGTGGCGCAGGCAGAAGCGATGGAGTAGTTCAGGCCCTTGATCTTGAACGGCGTGGCCAGGCAGGCCGAAACGGTGCTGCTCATGGTCCGCGTTACGCGGTATGGGCCGACGCGCTTGACGCCTTTCTCGCGCAGGATGTCCAGCGCTTCCATCTGGTTCAGAGTGGAAGCACCGCCGGAGCCGGCGATCAGGCCGGTACGCGGGTTCGACACTTGCTCTTCGGTCAGGCCGGAGTCGGTGATGGCGTCTTTCATGGCCAGGTAGGCGTAAGCCGCCGCGTGGCCGACGAAGCGATAGATCTTGCGATCGATCAGCTCTTCAAGGTTGAGGTCGATGGAGCCGGAAACCTGGCTACGCAGACCCATTTCGGCATATTCCGGGTTGAACCGGATGCCCGGGCGGCTTGCACGCAGGTTAGCGGAGACGGTCTCTTTGTCATTGCCCAGGCACGAAACAATGCCCAGACCAGTGATAACGACGCGGCGCATGCGAATAACCCTTAGAAGTTGTCAGTGGAGGTGAACACGCCGACCCGGAGGCCTTCGGCGGTGTAGATTTCGCGACCGTCGACAGTGACCGAACCGTCGGCGATGGCCAGGTTCAGCTTGCCCTTGAGGACGCGCTTGATATGAATGTTGTAGGTGACTTTCTTGGCGGTCGGCAGGACCTGACCGAAGAACTTCACTTCGCCCGAACCCAGCGCACGGCCACGGCCCGGCAGGCCTTGCCAGCCCAGGAAGAAGCCGACCAGTTGCCACATGGCATCCAGACCCAGGCAGCCCGGCATCACCGGATCGCCCTCGAAGTGGCAGGCGAAGAACCACAGGTCAGGGTTGATATCCAGCTCGGCGACCAATTCACCTTTGCCGTACTTGCCGCCTTCTTCGCTGATCAGGGTGATGCGATCCACCATCAGCATGTTCGGGGCGGGCAGTTGCGCGTTACCTGGGCCGAACAGCTCACCGCGACTGCAGCGCAGCAGGTCTTCCCGGGTAAAGGCGTTTTGTTTGGTCATGCGAGCTCCTCAATAGTCCCATGCGGCAGGTGGGGCAAATCTTCCCGGCCGATCGAAGCGTTCATGCCTCGATCCGGCAGCCTACTCATAGACTATTGCGTTGTAGTGAAAGTCACAGCACCAAGGACATGAATGTACACTTGTGCACTGAAATTTTTATTCAAGCCCCTTTTGAGGCTCGTTTCGGTGCCTAAGACTGCCGCACTTTCGCTTTTCACGCCAGTCGCAGATGGTCGAAAGGCCGTTACTACTGCACCCAGCGTTGCAGAATCTGCTGCAGGTCATTGCGTTTGAATGGCTTGGCCAGGTAGTCGTTCATTCCTGCCGACAGGCAGTTCTCGCGGTCGCCCTGCAAGGCATTGGCGGTCAGGGCGATGATCGGCACCTGACTGCAGCCGGGCAGACGGCGGATCTGCCGGGTCGCCTCGTAGCCGTCGATGACCGGCAAGCGGCAGTCCATCAGAATCGCCTCGAAGCTGCCGTCGCCGGCACTGCGCACCGCTTGCGCGCCATCGGTGGCGACGCTGACGGCAAAGCCCAGGCTGCGCAGCATGGATTCGATGACGGTCTGATTGACCGGGTTGTCCTCGACCAGCAGCACATTGCGCCCCTCGCCGTGACCGGTGCCGTTCACCGCACGCGGCGCGGTCAGTGCCGGCAGTGCCTGCTTATATAGCGCCAGCGGAATTTCCAGGGTGAACACTGAGCCGCGACCTTCCTCACTCTGCGCGCGCAAGGTGCCGCCCATTCGTTCGGCGAGGGTACGGGCAATCGGCAAACCGAGGCCCGTGCCGCCGTAGCGCCGGGAAATCGAGCTGTCGGCCTGCTGGAACGCATTGAACATCAGCTCCAGGCTCTCCGGAGGAATGCCGATGCCGCTGTCGCGTACCGAGCAGGTGAACCACAGCAGTTCGTGATCCAGCGATTGCCACTGCGCCTCGATGCTGACGCGTCCCTGCTCGGTGAACTTCAGTGCGTTGCCCAGCAGGTTCACCAGAATCTGCCGGATCCGCGTTGGATCGCCCTGAACCTGCAAACCGCGCATATCGTCCGGGATGCGCAGTTGCAGGCTCAGGCCACGCTGCACCGCGCTGTGCTGGAACGACTGGGCGCAGGCGCCGATCAGGTCGGCAAGGTTGAACGCGATGTGCTCCAGTTCCAGTTCCGAGCGCTCGATGCGCGAGAAATCGAGAATATCGTTGATCACCTTGAGCAGGTGCTCGGTGGATTCCGAGGCCAGGGCCGCGTACTCGATCTGCTCCTCGGTCATTTCGGTGGTTTCCAGCAATTGCAGCATGCCGAGCACGCCATTCATGGGTGTGCGCAGTTCATGGCTCATCATCGCCAGGAAATCCGACTTGGCGTTATTGGCCTTTTCCGCCTCTTCGCGGGTCTGGATCAGTTGCGCCATGGCCTGGTGCTGTTCGCGGCTGGCCTGCTCCAGAGCCTGGGCCAGGTTGTTGATGTGTTGCGACAGGGCACCGAGTTCGGTGTCATCGACGATCGGCAGCGGTGTCTTGTAGTCGCCGTCCTGAATCGCCTTGACCGCCAGGCCGATATCCCGGATCGGCTGCGCCAGGCTCCCGGCCAGACGTCGCGCCAGAACAAAAGTGAAAAGCAGGGCGAACAGCGCTAGAACCCCGGCCTTGAACAGGATTTCCTGCTGGCGCTGACTGAACGCATCGTTGGACAGGCCGACAATCACCCGCCCCAGATAGTCCTCGCCGGCCGCGCCGTTGGCGCTTTTGCCGTCCTGAAAGAAATCGTTGTGCAGGGCAATGCGTTGCAGGCGCACCGGAGCCTGGAACACTTCGACCTGATGCGGGCGTCGGTGGCTGTCCGCCGGTTGTTCGACGTAGACCAGAATCCGGTTGGCACTGTCCTGAATTTCCAGAAAACGTACGTTGGGTGTCGCCAGCGTGGCCTTGAGCAGACTTTCCAACACTTCGTTATTGCCGGAAATCACCCCGTACTCAGTGGCGGGGGCCAGTTGATTGGCGATCAGTTGCCCGGTGTGATTGAGCTCCTGGCGCAAATCCTGGATGCGCACGAAGGTGAAAAAACTGATCAGCAGCAAGGTCAGCAACAACGCAGGCCCGAGGCTGATGAGCTGGGTGCGGGTGTTGATGTCCCATCGGCGACGAAAAATCATGGGTGGCGCTCTCCTTCGGCCAATTCCGTAGCAACGGAGACTTCATCAATCGGTTCGATACTCAGGGAACGAGCCACTTGCGCATTGCTTAAGACTTTAAAACGTCCGGGATAGAGCGAGCGCGGCCAACTGGCGGGTGGGCGGTCGAGCAAGTCGTCGAGGATCGCCAGCCAGTCGCGCTGGTCGCTGTAGGTGCTGGCGAGGCTGCCGGCCCGCACGAATGCGGCGTTCGGGCCAACCAGCGCCAGTTGCCGCGAGTAGCTGCTGAGCAGCAGGTTTTTCGCGGTTTTCGGGTTGTACAGATCCGGATCGTCGAGGCCCAGCAACACATCGCTGTTTTTCAGCACCGCTTGCAACGGGCGGCTGTCCTGGGTGTTGTCCCAGCGCTGGCCGACGATTTCCAGATGGAACGGGCTGGCCGCCAGATGCAGTTCCTTGAGCATGAACTCGCTGTGTTGATCGAACAGCACACCGACCCGCCGGGCCTGGGGCAGAATCCGCCGGATCAGTTGCAACTGCCGGCTCAGCGGCGGATCGCTCCACAGCAGGCTCAAATGCGCGGGTTGCGCGCCGGCGAAACGCTGCTGCGCTTGCAGGCGACTGATGCGCAAGACCAGCGTCGCCGGGCCTTGGGACTCTTTCAGGCGCCAGTCCAGGCTCGGCAGGTCCAGCAGGATCAGGCGCAGGCTGGCCGGCAGCTTGCCCGGCGCCGGCAGGCTGGCCAGCGGCTGGAAACGCACGCGGTCGGTCGGGCGCAATTCGCTCAGGGCCTGCACGAACGACTGCACGCCAGGGCTTTCCTCGCTGCCGATCAGCAGAATGTCCGCCGCCTGAACCGCCACCCCATGCAGCCAGGCGGTGAGGAACAGGCAGAGGCCGATCAGCCATTGACCGACCGTTGGCGTCTTCCGTGACGTGCCGTAGCGCATGTCAGAACTCCAGCTCGGCGCTGAAGTACATCACCCGGCGTTCGTCATAATTATTGTCGACGAATGTGGTCGGCTGGTGATCGAGGCGCTGTTGCAGCACGCCGGCCAGTTGCAGGTGGGCCTTGCCCAGGGGGATGCGTTTGGCGATGCGGGTATCGACCCGTTCGAAGCGGTAGCCGTTGAGCGCATTGTCGCCATAGTAGAAGAGGGCGCTGTTCCAGCCGTGGCCCCAGTCGCGCAGCCAGCCGGCCGAGCCGCTGTTGCGGGCGGAGAATTGCTGGTCGAGAGGATTGCTCGCTTCGGCGTCAACGAACGCGTAGGTCAGGCGCAAGCGGTCGATCTGGCTCAGGCGCCAGTCCAGTTGACTTTCCGTACCGCGAAAGCGCGAGTTGTTGGCGTTGCTGGCGATGTACTGATTGTTGCGCAGCGGTTCGCTGATCATGCCGCTGATTTCGTCGTAGAACAGCTTCACGTCCAGTGCCAGACCAAGCTCGGCAAAATAACCGTTGTAGCCCAGCTCCCGCGAGCGTATGTGCTCCTGGTCGAGATCGCCGGGGCCACGGGTCTTGACGAAGTAGCGCGCCGAAGACTGGCCAAAGGCTGCGGGCTGCAGGTTGGTCACCTGATAACTCCAGTTGACGTTGTTCTCGAACATGTCCGGCGAACGGATCGCCTCCGAGTACACCGCACGCAGGCTGTGGCGCGGGTTGATCAGATAGTTGACGGCGAACCTGGGCGTCAGCGAGCTGCCGATCAGCCGGGTGTCTTCGTACATCGCACCGCCCTGCAACAGCCAGTGCTCGCTGGCGCGCCATTCCAGTTGGCCGAAGGCACGCCAGGTGGTGTCGTCCAGGGTGCCGTTGAAGTACGTCTCGGAATCGGCCCGGTCGTAACGATAGTTCATGCCGCTGACCAGTCGCAGGCTGTCGGACAGGCTGAGGGTGTCCTGCAATTCGAGGTCGTAGCGCGATTCCCGGGTGCTCTGGTCGATGTCGCCGCAAAGGGTCTGGCTGGCGCCGTCGCGCCATTGATCCAGCACCTGATTGGCCAGGGCCATTTCCGCCGCCGTGCCGGGCGGCGCGCCGGGACCGGCGAAGCGCGGC
The DNA here is from genome assembly GCF_025447575.1 of Pseudomonas sp. B2M1-30. NCBI lineage: Bacteria > Pseudomonadati > Pseudomonadota > Gammaproteobacteria > Pseudomonadales > Pseudomonadaceae > Pseudomonas > Pseudomonas sp. B2M1-30. The sequence goes on from NZ_JAOEJT010000005.1 coordinate 75,567, forward strand.
ATGTTGCGCGCCAGTCGCTCGGTGTAGTTCGGGTTGAGCTGCCATAGCTGCGTGAGTTGCGGGCTGAACGATACTTCGGCGTCGCAGGCGCGCCAGACTTGCTGGCGATCCCAGTGCTGAGCCGAGCCTTGTATATAAAGGCTGTGATCTGGATTGACGTCGAGGTTCCAGCGCACCGAACCGGCGTAATCCTTGGCGATTACGTCGGAATTGTTCCCGGCGGCGGTAATCCCGGAGAACACCGGGTGGTAGGTGTAGGGCCGCTGGTTGGTGCCGTCCTTCGCGTCGATCTGCCAGTCGAGACTCTGGTTGTCGCTCAGGGCCTGGCTGACCGCGAGACTGAAGCGGTTCAAGCGGCGGCTGTCGCGGTAGTCGGCGCCATTGCGATCGCTGTCGAAACCGTCGTCTTCCTGGCCGGACAGCGACAGACGCAGGTCGCCGCCGCTCCAGCCGAGGCCCTGGCTGGCATAGAAATCGTTGATGCCGCGCTCGCCACGGGTGATCTTCAGGCGGGTGCCGTGACTGTCCGCCGGATGGCGGGTGATGATGTTGACCACCGCCATCAGCGCGTTGGCGCCGTAGCTGACAGTGTTCGGCCCGCGAAACACCTCAATGCGCTCGATGTCCTCCATGGCCACCGGAATGTCGCTCCAGTCCACCGTGGCCAGGCCCGCGCGGTACACCGAGCGGCCGTCGATCAGCACCTGCATGCGCCGCGCTTCGCTGGCGTTGGTGCCGTGGTAGTTGACCGCCGCCTGATTGCCGCTGATGTTGCCGACCATCATCCCCGGCACCAGACGCAGCAGTTCGCTGATGTCCCGGGCGCCGCTGGCAGTGATCAGTTCGCTGTCGAGTACGGTCATGCTCCCCGGCACTTCCGCCGGTGTCTGCTTCAGCCGGGTGGCAGTCAATACTTGCGGCAGGCTCTCGCTCTCGAGAAACAGGTCGTCCGCCAGCAATCCCGGGCTGAACAGCAGCGCCAGCAGCAGGGACGAACGAGTGGAGGAGGGGCCAAGAGACACGACGCAGCCTTGATAGTGAAGAATTGGCGCGCATGTTAACCGACGGCAGTGACTTTTCCAGTCACGTTGCAGGCATTTTCCTAGCTTTTGTTGGTCTTCTTCCTACAAGTGCCGGTAATTGATCTCGGGGCTGTCCGAGCGGGGGCCGCTCCGTATAATGCCCGCATCGCCACTGGTATGGATTAACGGATTACATATGACTGAACAGCGCCCGATTGCGGTCCTGGGAGGCGGAAGTTTCGGTACCGCCGTGGCCAATCTGTTGGCCGAGAACGGCCATCAAGTCCGGCAGTGGATGCGTGATCCGGAGCAGGCCGAGGCCATCCGGGTCAATCGCGAGAACCCGCGTTACCTCAAGGGCATCAAGATTCTGCCGCAGGTGACCGCCGTCACCGACCTGCAAGAAACCCTCGACGCCTGTGACTTGTGCTTTGTCGCGCTGCCGTCCAGCGCGTTGCGCACGGTGCTGGCCGCGCATGCCGAGCGCTTGAGCGGCAAGATGCTGGTCAGCCTGACCAAGGGCATCGAAGCCCACACCTTCAAACTGATGAGCCAGATTCTCGAAGAGATCGCCCCGCAGGCGCGCATCGGCGTGCTGTCCGGGCCGAACCTGGCGCGGGAAATCGCCGAACACGCACTGACTGCCACGGTGGTCGCCAGCGAAGACGAAGACCTCTGCAAAGAAGTGCAGGCTGCGTTGCATGGCTGTACGTTCCGTGTGTATGCCAGCGCCGATCGCTTTGGCGTGGAACTGGGCGGTGCGTTGAAAAACGTTTACGCGATCATCGCCGGCATGGCGGTGGCGCTGGAAATGGGCGAGAACACCAAGAGCATGCTGATCACCCGCGCCCTGGCCGAGATGACCCGGTTTGCCGTGAGTCAGGGCGCCAACCCGATGACGTTCCTCGGCCTGGCCGGCGTCGGCGATCTGATCGTCACCTGCTCGTCGCCCAAGAGCCGCAACTATCAGGTCGGTTTCGCCCTCGGTCAGGGCCTGAGTCTCGACGAAGCGGTGTCGCGTCTGGGGGAGGTCGCCGAAGGGGTCAACACCCTGAAAGTGCTCAAGGCCAAATCCCAGGAGATTGGCGTGTACATGCCGCTGGTCGCCGGGCTGCATGCGATTCTGTTCGAAGGGCGCACGCTGGAGCAGGTGATCGGGCTGCTGATGCGGGCCGAGCCGAAAACCGACGTCGACTTTATTTCCACCAGTGGTTTCAACTGAGTAGCAGGGAGCCAACATGAACGATCCGAAAATCGAAGCCAAATACGAGTCCATCCTGTTGCGCGTGCTGTGGATGATTGTCTACGTGCTGGTCTGGCAGGTCGCGCAGTTCATCCTCGGCGCGGTGGTGCTGGTGCAATTGATCTATCGTTTGATCTACGGCGCCCCGAGCGCCGGCCTGATGAACTTCGGCGACAGCCTGAGCCAGTTCCTGGCGCAGATCGGCCGTTTCGGCAGTTTCCACAGCGACCAGAAGCCTTGGCCGTTCGCCGACTGGCCGACGCCACGAGCCCCGGAAGGCGAAGCGCCGCATGCGGTGCCATCGGCCGCCCATCCGGTCCGAGATGAGGAACCCAAACTATGAAACTCTGGGTATTGCGTCATGGCGAGGCCGAGCCCTACGGTTCGCGCGCCGACTCCGAGCGAGCGCTGACCGAACACGGTCGCAAGGAAGTCTTGAGCAGCGCGGCGCGGCTGATCGGCCAGCCGTTGACCGCTATCTACGCCAGCCCTTACCTGCGTGCGCAGCAAACGGCGCAATTGGTGCGTGAGGCACTGGGTTTCGAACCGGAGATCCGCACGGTCGAGTGGCTGACGCCGGAAACCGATCCGGACCGGGTGACCGATCAACTGGTGTCGGTGAGCAACGTGCTGCTGGTCAGCCACAATCCGCTGGTGGGGCATCTGCTGAGCTACCTGCAACACGGCGCCGGGCATCCGCCGGAAAAAGTCAGCACGGCGGGCCTGGCGGAGCTTGAGCATGGCGAGCTGCTGATCGGCTCGATGACGCTCAACAGCCTCAAACACCCCTGAAATTATTTGTTTGAAATTTCCAACCAAGCACTTGCTTGGTTGGCTACGCTTGCTCCAGACCCAAAAAGAGGAGCGAGTCGCATGTCTGTCGCATCCCGTTTGCCGCTGGACGTGTTCTACGAGCGTGAAGCCCGGCATCCGCGCCAACGCTTTCTGGTGCAACCCATCGGTGGCGGGCAGGTCGAGACGCTGACCTGGGCTGATGTCGGCCATCAGGCTCGCTGCGCAGCGCACTGGCTGCGTGCCCGGGAGTTGCCCCAGGGCAGCCACATTGCGCTGATCTCGAAAAACTGCGCGCACTGGATCATCGCCGACCTGGCGATCTGGATGGCCGGGCATGTCTCGGTGCCGCTGTATCCCAATCTCACCGCCGACTCCGTGGGCCAGGTGCTCAGGCACTCCGACAGCGTGCTGGCGTTCATCGGCAAGCTCGATGACTGGCCGGGGATGTCCCTCGGCGTGCCGGAAAACCTGCCGACCATCAGCCTGCCGCTGCACCCGTCGGGCACGTTCGATTTCAGTTGGGAAGACCTGCAACGCAGCTCGCCGATCCAGGACGATCCGCGACCTGCCGCCGAGCAACTGGCGACCATCATCTACACCTCCGGCACCACAGGGCTGCCGAAGGGCGTGATGCACAGCTTCGCCAACCTCGGTTTCGCCACGACGCGCGGCACGCAGTTGTTCGGCCTCAATGAAAACGACCGGCTGCTGTCCTACCTGCCGCTGTGCCATGTTGCCGAACGGATGTTCGTCGAACTGGCGTCGATCTATACCGGGCAGACCGTGTTCTTTGCCGAGAGCCTCGACACCTTCATCACCGATCTGCAACGGGCGCGGCCCACGGCGCTGTTTGGCGTGCCGCGAATCTGGACGAAGTTCCAGATGGGGGTCTACGGCAAGATCCCGGCCAGGCGCCTGGATTTTCTGCTGGGTCTGCCCTTTATCGGCAAACGGGTCGGGCACAAGGTCCTGGCGGGGCTGGGGCTGGATGCCTTGCGCGTAGCCTTGTCCGGCGCGGCGCCGGTGCCCCAGGCCTTGCTCGACTGGTATCAGAAACTCGGGCTGGAGGTGCTTGAGGTGTACGGCATGACCGAGAGCAGCGGTTATTCGCACATTTGCCTGCCGGGCCAGTACAGGCAGGGCTGGATCGGCAAGCCGTGCCCGGATGTCGAGGTGCGCATCGACGAGAGCGGTGAAGTGCAGGTGCGCAGCCAGGCGAACATGCTCGGCTACTACAAGGAACCGCAGAAAACCGCAGAAACCCTGACACCGGACGGCTTTCTGCGTACCGGCGACAAAGGGGAACAGGACGCCGAAGGGCGCTTGCGCCTGACCGGGCGACTCAAGGAAATCTTCAAGACCAGCAAGGGCAAATACGTCGCTCCGGCCCCGATCGAAAACCGACTGGCGGTGCATTCGCGGATCGAGCAGGTCTGTGTGGTCGGCGACGGCCTGAGCGCGCCGCTGGGTTTGTGCGTGCTGTCGCTCGCCGGGCGCGACGAGGGCCGGGCGAGCCTGCATTCGAGCCTGGAAAAACTCCTGGAAGAGGTCAACGCGGTGCTCGATAAACACGAACGTCTGCGCCGGCTGGTGGTGGTCAAGGACAGCTGGGCGGTGGAGAACGGTTTCCTCACCCCGACCCTGAAAATCAAACGCAACATCATCGAAGACACCTACGGCGCACGCTTCGAAGAATGGAGCGAGCGCAGCGAGGCGGTGCTGTGGCAGGATTGAGCGACGACCCAAACAACAAAGGAAGCCTGCGATGACCTTGTGGCGTACCACTCCCAATATCGAGCAGTTGAACGCGATCCAGAAAAACACCATCGGCGAAGTGCTGGATATCCGCTTCGAGTCGTTCGACGACGAGTCCCTGACTGCCAGCATGGTCGTCGACCATCGCACCCACCAGCCTTACGGCTTGTTGCATGGTGGTGCTTCGGTGGTGCTGGCGGAGTCCGTGGGTTCGATGGCCAGTTACCTGTGCATCGACGCCAGCAAATTCTATTGCGTGGGCCTGGAGATCAATGCCAACCACTTGCGAGGCTTGCGCAGCGGGCGGGTGACGGCGGTGGCCAAACCGATTCACATCGGCCGCACGACTCACGTCTGGGACATTCGCCTGACCAGCGATGAGGGCAAGGCCAGTTGCGTGTCGCGGCTGACCATGGCGGTGGTGCCGCTGGGTGAGCAACCGCCGGGGCGGTGATCTCCCAGGCACCATCATCCTGACCGGACTGTCATCATTCCTGGCAGTTACGGTCATTGCCCGGCGCCGTGGTCTTGCGGACAATCAACGCCATGTTTCCCGCTCATGGATTTGCCGGTATGTCGCAACCGATCTTTTTCGCCCACGCCAATGGTTTCCCGTCGGGCACCTACGGCAAGCTGTTCTCGGCGCTGGCGCCCGAGTACCGGGTCGCGCATCTGCAACAGCATGCCCATGACCCGCGGTTTCCGGCGGATGACAACTGGTACAACCTCGTTGATGAATTGATCCATCACCTGCAACAGCAGGATGAACCGGTGTGGGGCGTCGGCCACTCCTTCGGTGGCGTATTGCATCTGCATGCCGCGCTGCGTTGCCCGGAGCTGTACCGGGGCGTGGTGATGCTCGATTCGCCGGTGCTGACCCGCACGGACCAATGGGTGATCCGCGCCGCCAAGCGCTTCGGCTTCATTGACCGACTGACGCCGGCCGGGCGAACCCTCGGTCGTCGGGAAGAGTTTGCCGACCTCGACAGTGCCCGCAGCTACTTTGCCGGCAAGACCCTGTTCCGTGGTTTCGATCCCGAGTGTTTCGACGCCTACCTGCAACATGGGTTGCACAAAGTCGGCAACAAGCTGCGCCTGCGCTTCGATCCGGCCACTGAAATCAGCATCTATCGCGGCGTGCCGCACACCAGCCCTGGTCGCACTCGTCAGTTGAAGGTGCCGCTGGCCGTGGTACGTGGACACAAGAGCCGCGTGGTGATGCGCCATCACACCAGTTTTGTCGGGCGTCTGCCCCAGGGCGAGTCGCTGACCATGCCCGGCGGCCACATGTTTCCTCTGGAGCGGCCGCAGGACACGGCGTTGCTGCTGAAAAACCTGTTCCAGCGCTGGGACAACCGGCTCGCCAGGGATTGCGCATGAACCATGCCTTCGAAGAAGTGCGCCTGAGCCTGCCGCATATCGAACTGGCGGCGCACCTGTTCGGCCCCGAGGACGGATTGCCGGTGATCGCTCTGCATGGCTGGCTGGACAACGCCAACAGCTTCGCCCGGCTGGCGCCCAAGCTCAAAGGCTTGCGCATCATCGCCCTGGACATGGCCGGTCACGGTCACTCCGGGCATCGTCCGAACGGTGCCGGGTACGCGCTGTGGGACTACGCCCATGACGTGCTGCAAGTCGCCGAGCAACTGGGCTGGAAGCGTTTCGGCCTGCTCGGGCATTCCATGGGCGCGATCGTTTCGCTGGTGCTGGCCGGTTCGCTGCCGGAGCGCATCACCCATCTGGCGTTGATCGACGGGGTGATTCCTCCTACGGACAAGGGCGAAAATGCGGCCGAACGCATGGGCATGGCCCTGCAAGCGCAACTGGATCTGCGGGAAAAACGCAAACCGGTCTACAACACCCTCGACCGCGCCATCGAAGCCCGAATGAAAGGGTTGGTGGCGGTCAGTCGCGAAGCCGCCGAGCTGTTGGCGCAACGCGGGCTGATGCCGGTGCCCGGCGGTTACACCTGGCGCACCGACAATCGCCTGACCTTGCCGTCGCCGCTGCGTCTGACACAGGAACAGGCGATGGCCTTCGTCCAGCGGATCGGTTGTCCTGCGCAACTGGTGGTCGCTGCCGACGGCATGCTGGCCAAACATCCCGAGTTGCTGGAGCGGCTACCCTTTAGCCGGGAACAGTTGCCGGGTGGGCATCATCTGCACCTGAACGACGAGTCCGGTGCCGACCTTGTCGCAGACTGTTTCAATCGGTTCTTCGCCATTCCTTGACTTGCACCGGGCAACTGTCGAGGCTGGGCGGGTTGAAATGGGAGACGACCACAATGGATTTCGATACCGCTGCGACCCCGAACCGCCGATCCGGCGCCCCGATCATGCCCGCCCGATGAGCCTGCCGATGCGGTTACTCAGTCTGCTGGCGCTGGGCTTCTTCAGTTCCCTGTCATTCGCTGCCGATCTGCCGGGCAGTCAGGATCTGCCGATCGTGCCGCGTCTGACCGATGCGCAGATCGTCGACTATCGCCCGCCCGTGGAGCTGGAACGGATCTATCCGTTGGGCTCGATCCGCAAGATCAGTGGCCAGTTGCGTTTCGACGGTCAGGTCAGTGCCCGTGGGCAAACCACCTCGATCACCTACGAACTGCCGCCGGAACATTCTTCCAACGAAGCTTTCACCGTTGCCCGCGAAGCCTTGCAGAAACAGGACGCCGAGCTGCTGTTCTGGTGTCAGGCGCGTGATTGCGGCGAGAGCAGCCTGTGGGCCAACGAAGTGTTCGGCAACGCCAAGCTGTATGGCGCCGATGAACAACAGGCGTATCTGCTGCTGCGGTTGGCGGCGCCTCGCGATAACACCCTGGTGGCGCTGTATGGCATCACCCGTGGCAATCGCAAGGCCTATCTGCATGTCGAACAGTTCGAGGCCGGCGCTCCGCTGGGGGATCTGCTGCCGACCTCGGCAACCCTGTTGCGACAGCTGAAAAGCACCGGTGAGCTGGACTTTCCGAAGCTCACCGGCGATCCGGATGACACCTGGCTGCGCCTGCTCTCCCGTGGCCTGAATCTCGATACCACGCTGCGGGTCACGGTGTCCGGAATCAAGGCCGAGGCCTGGCGCCAGGCCCTGATCGGTCAGGGCGTGCGCGCGGCGCGGATGGAAACCGGCAGCACCGACGGCGCTGGCCTGCGCATCGATCTATTACGCTAGTTGTATTGGGCGAGCATATGCCGCGTGTTCGCCTACGCTTTGCCTGACTGACTTTTTCGAGACTTTACATGCTCAATAACGATCGACTGCTGGTGCAAATCCTCCTGCTGGTGCTGTTCGGTGCCAGTCTTTGGGTGATGGCGCCGTTCTGGTCAGCGCTGTTCTGGGGGGCCGTGCTGGCGTTCGCCAGCTGGCCGCTGATGCGCCTGCTGACCCGTTGGCTCAATGGTCGTGAATCCCTGGCGGCATTGCTGCTGACCCTGGGCTGGATGGTGCTGGTGGCTGCACCGTTGGTGTGGCTGGGGCTCAACCTGGCCGATCATGTGCGCGATGCCACGGCTTTCATCAAGGACGTGCAGGTCGACGGTCTGCCGGAGGCGCCCACCTGGCTGGGCGGTGTGCCGCTGGTGGGCGAGCGTCTGGTGGGGATCTGGAACAGCATCGATCAGCAGGGCGCGGCGATGCTGGTGGCGGTCAAACCCTATCTGGGGCAGGTCGGCAACTGGCTGCTGGCGCGCAGCGCGCAGATTGGCGGCGGGATCCTCGAACTGACCCTGAGCATTGTCTTCGTGTTCTTTTTCTACCGTGACGGGCCGCGTCTGGCGGCGTTTGTCCACAGTCTGCTGGAGCGGCTGGTCGGCGACCGCGCGGGGTATTACATCGAACTGGTGGCGGGCACCGTGCAGCGGGTGGTCAACGGGGTCATTGGTACGGCAGCGGCGCAGGCGATCCTGGCGCTGATAGGGTTCCTGATTGCCGGGGTGCCGGGGGCGTTGGTGCTGGGGATTGTGACGTTCCTGCTGAGTCTGATTCCCATGGGGCCACCGCTGGTGTGGATTCCTGCTACGGCGTGGCTGGCGTGGAAGGGTGAGTACGGGATGGCGGTGTTTCTCGGGATCTGGGGGACGTTCATCATCAGTGGCGTGGATAACGTGCTCAAGCCGTATCTCATCAGCCGTGGGGGGAATTTGCCGTTGGTGATTGTGTTGCTTGGGGTGTTTGGCGGGTTGATTGCGTTTGGGTTTATCGGGTTGTTTATCGGGCCTACTTTGTTGGCGGTGGCTTATAGTTTGTTGACGGATTGGAGTAAGAGTCAGGCTCGGGTTTGATTGGTTTGGCTTTGGCCTTGGCGGCCTCTGGGCCGACCAGGCTCCTGGGTTTTGTTCTGTGTGAATATCCTTTTTTGGGGTGTTGCTGCTGGCGGTTTCGCCCTGACGGTCGAGTCCCTTTTGGCAAACGCCCCAAAAGGAACCAAAAAGTCTTGCCCCAGCGTACGGCCCCTCGCTGAGGCTCGGGGTTCCTTTGTTCCGGGATTCATCCGGGGGCATCGCCTACGGTTTGCTTCGCTGCACCTCCTCTCGATGTGTTTGGCTTCGCCAAACGGTCGCTGCGCTCCCACCCCCGGATAAATCCCTCCACTCAGCCTGCCGAAGGGGCCGGCACGGCAAGATCAAAAGCGGTACTCGAGCTAACGCTCATTGTGTTGAGTGGTGGGAAGCGGGTGCGGGCTTCTCAGGCTGCTCTTGCTCTTGCTCTTGCTCTTGTGGGAGTGGGCTTGCCCACGAAGGCGGCCTTTGAGCCGACCTGGTTCTGGCGGGTGTACGGCTTCTTCACTGCCACTTCGATCAGTCCCCTCTCCCTTTGGGAGAGGGACAGGGTGAGGGGCTTTTGATTCTGTTTGTGATCACTACACAGTTTGTCCCCGCAAAATCCGTAAGACGCACATCCCCCCTCAACCGATCGTTCCCACACTCAACCCAGCATGGAAAAGATCGCTCTCAAACCATCACTCAGGTCGCGACATTCAGGTATTTGCCGACGGAGGCCGCGTTATCGAGCGAGTACTGTTTGCTCAGGTTGGCGATCATGCGGTTGAGCGCTTCAGTGCTGGTTTGGGCGCTGGCAGTTTGTTCGTCGTTGGGCCGTTCGCGGCCGGCCTGCAGGGCGGCTTTGAGTTCGTCGCTGCTGACACCGCCGCTGCTGTCGCTGTCCAGGACCTTGAGCAGTGCAGCGCTGGTATCGCTGGTGGTTGAATAGGTGCTGTCGCTGGTTTGCAGGGCGCTGCTCAGTTCGGTGGCGCTGACGCTGCCGTCGCCATCGACGTCGAGTTGGCTGAACAGTTCGTCACTGGAGATTTGGGGTGGCGGTGGTGGAGGAGGGGTGAGGCTGGCGGCGAGTTCGTCCTGGCTGACGACGCCGTCCTTGTTTTTATCCAGGGCCGAGAAGACTTCGCTGCTGTCGGCGGTGCTGCCGGCGCTGGTCAGGCCGGTGCTCAGTTCGTCGCCGCTGATGGCACCGTCACCGTCGGTGTCCAGGGCGCTGATCAGGGCGTCGGCGAGGTCGGTGTTCGGGGCCTGGTCGTGAGGTGGTGGCGGAGGGGGCGCCATGGCGGTCATTTCTTCGGCGCTGAGGTTGCCGCTGCCGTCGCTGTCCAGATCGCCGAATTGTTTGCTCAGGCTCACCAGCAAGCCGTCATTGGACTTCTGCGACAGGGCGCTGCTCAGTTCGTCCTGATCCACCGCGCCGTCGCCATTGCTGTCGAGCTTGGCGAACAGTTCTTTTTGCAGTTGCTGGCTGCGGGCGTTTTGCGTGGTGGTGCTGCTGGTGCTGGTATAGCTCGTGTAGTTGCTGACGCTACCGATCATGGGCTCACTCCTTGGACTGGAAAACCGGTGGGTGTACCGGCTTGTGCAGCCTCAAGGCGCAAGGTGTCGTGGGTATGTGGGATTTGTACCGCCTGGTACACAGTTTCCGGCAGTAGGAACTGGCTTGCTCTGCCGGTCAGGTACGCGGCAGGCGAATGATGGCGGTGAGGCCGCCGCCGCGTGTCTCTTCCAGGTTCAACTCGCCGCCCAGGCGTTGTGCCGCTTCCCGGGCGATGGTCATGCCCAGGCCAACGCCGCCGGAGTTGCGGTTGCGTGAACCTTCCAGGCGATAGAACGGTTCGAACACCGCCTCGCGTTTGTCTGCCGCGATGCCCGGGCCATGGTCGATGACGAAGATCAGCAGTTGCTCGCGATGATCCTGTAATTCGATGCGCGCCTGCCCGGCATAGCGCAGGGCGTTGTCGAGCAGGTTGTTGATGCACGAGCGCAGGGCCATCGGCTGTACTTGCAGCGGTGCGCAGTGGCCGCCGACTTCGACATCGGCGCCTTGATCCTGGGCGTTTTCGCACAGCGATTCGACCAGCGCCTGCACATCCATCAATTGCAGGGCCTCGCTGGTGCGCTGTTCATGCAGGTAGGTGAGGGTGGCGTCGAGCATGCCGATCATGTCGTCCAGGTCCTGGCGCATCTGCCCTTGCAGCTTTTCGTCGTCGATCTTTTCCAGACGCAGTTTCAGTCGGGACAGCGGTGTGCGCAGGTCGTGGGACACGGCGCCGAGCATCCGCGCACGTTGCTGCACCTGGCCACGAATCCGTTGCTGCATCAGGTTGAAGGTGTGCGCCGCCTGCCTGGCTTCGCGCGGGCCGGACTCGTCCAGCGGCGGGCTGTCGAGGTCTTCGCTCAGGCGTTCGGCGGCATCGCTCAGGCGCTGGATTGGTCGGGTCAGCAGTTTGGCGCCGTACCATGCGGCGATGATCAGCGAGATGAACTGAAAGGTCAGCGGCACCAGCGGCCCGCCGAACCATGGTCGCGGCGCACGGGGCGGGAAGCGCGAATCCGGAGGGGGGCGTTGCCCGTCGAAGTTTTCGGCGAACGGCGGCGGTGGGGGCGGAGGCGGTGGTCCGTAGAGCCGGAACCAGGCAAAGGCCAGCAGGTGCGCCAGGACAATCGCCACCAACAGCACGCCGAACAGGCGGCCGAACAGCGTGTCGAAGCGCGCTCGCATCAGCCGATGTCCCTGGCGTCGAACAGGTAGCCTTCACCGCGCACGGTCTTGATCAGTTGGGGCGCTTTCGGGTCGTCGCCGAGTTTCTGCCGCAGGCGCGAGACCAGCAGGTCGATGCTGCGGTCGAAAGCCTCGATCGAGCGGCCACGGGCGGCGTCCAGCAATTGTTCGCGGCTGAGCACTCGACGCGGACGTTCGATGAATACCCAGAGCAGGCGGAATTCGGCATTGGACAGCGGCACCACCAGGCCGTCGTCGGCGATGAGCTGGCGCAGCACGCTGTTCAGGCGCCAGTTGTCGAAGCGAATATTCGCACGCTGCTCGGTACGGTCGTCGCGCACCCGCCGCAGAATCGTCTGAATCCGCGCCACCAGCTCCCGAGGTTCGAACGGCTTGGCCATGTAGTCATCGGCGCCCAGTTCCAGGCCGATGATGCGATCGGTGGGTTCGCAGCGGGCGGTGAGCATCAGGATCGGGATGTCCGATTCGGCGCGCAGCCAGCGACACAGCGACAGGCCGTCTTCGCCTGGCAGCATCAGGTCGAGTACCACCACGTCGAAATGTTCGGCCTGCAGCGCCTGGCGCATCGCCGCGCCGTCGGTGACACCGCTGGCGTGGATGTTGAAGCGCGCCAGATAGTCGATCATCAGTTCACGGATCGGTACGTCATCGTCGACGATCAGCGCACGGACGCTCCAGCGCTTGTCATCTTTTTGCTCGTCGTTCACGGAGACTTGGGTGTTGTGCATGGGGCTGTTCATCTGCCAGTAGGCGCCAACCACAAAGATAGGCTGCGAGGTTGTGGTTTCAGCATAGGCGTCCGGCCGCGAGGCGGGAAGGGCTGCTGTAAGGACATGTTGCGGCTGGCGAGGCTAGCGCGGGCGCATGTTGCCGGCGTGTCGGTTGTGTATCGGAGTCGACACAATAGCGCCGAACGCTATGCTGATCACGGCCGTTGTCACGATTTACCGATCATCGGGTGCCGCGCCGTGCGCGGTTCCGCTACAATGCGCGCCGATTTCGACTTGCCTGAGAGCCCATCCATGTCCGCCTGCCAGACTCCTATCATCGTCGCCCTGGATTTCCCTACCCGTGACGCCGCGCTGAAGCTGGCCGACCAGTTGGACCCGAAACTGTGCCGGGTCAAAGTGGGCAAGGAACTGTTCACCAGTTGTGCGTCGGAAATCGTCGGCACCCTGCGTGACAAGGGCTTCGAGGTGTTCCTCGACCTGAAATTCCACGACATTCCCAACACCACCGCGATGGCGGTCAAGGCGGCGGCGGAAATGGGCGTGTGGATGGTCAACGTGCATTGCTCCGGCGGCCTGCGCATGATGGCGGCCTGCCGTGAAGAGCTGGACAAACGCAGCGGTCCGCAACCGTTGCTGATCGGCGTGACCGTGCTGACCAGCATGGAGCGGGAGGACCTGGCCGGTATCGGTCTGGACATCGAGCCGCAGGAGCAGGTGCTGCGTCTGGCGGCACTGGCCGAGAAGGCCGGGATGGACGGTCTGGTGTGTTCGGCACTGGAAGCCCAGGCGCTGAAAACCGCGCACCCGTCGCTGCAACTGGTGACCCCGGGGATTCGTCCGGCGGGCAGCGCCCAGGACGACCAGCGACGCATTCTGACCCCGCGTCAGGCGCTGGATGCCGGCTCCGACTATCTGGTGATCGGCCGTCCGATCAGCCAGGCCGCCGATCCGGCCAAGGCCCTGGCCTCGGTGGTTGCCGAGCTGGCCTGATCAAACACTGAAAACAAATGTGGGAGCTGAATAGCTCCCACATTGTTTTCAGGCCTTGTTGAACGATCGATTCAGACCTTCAGCACCAACTTGCCGAAGTTCTCGCCGCTGAACAGTTTCATCAGCGTTTCCGGGAATGTCTCCAGCCCGTCGACGATGTCTTCCTTGCTCTTGAGCTGCCCCTTGGCCATCCATCCGGCCATTTCCTGACCGGCGGCGGCGAACTGCGCGGCGTAATCCATCACCACGAAACCTTCCATTCGCGCCCGATTGACCAGCAACGACAGGTAGTTGGCCGGTCCCTTGACCGCTTCCTTGTTGTTGTACTGGCTGATTGCGCCGCAGATCACTACCCGCGCCTTGAAGTTCAGGCGGCTGAGCACCGCATCGAGGATGTCGCCGCCGACGTTATCGAAATACACGTCCACGCCTTTCGGGCATTCGCGCTTGAGGCCGGCCAGCACGTCTTCGCTCTTGTAGTCGATGGCGCCGTCGAAACCCAGTTCATCGATGAGGAATTTACACTTGTCCGCGCCGCCCGCGATCCCGACCACCCGGCAGCCTTTGAGCTTGGCGATTTGCCCGGCAATGCTGCCCACCGCGCCAGCGGCGCCGGACAGCACCACGGTCTCGCCTTCCTTCGGCGCGCCGACGTCCAGCAGGGCGAAGTAGGCGGTCATGCCGGTCATGCCCAGCGCCGAGAGGTAGCGCGGCAGTGGCGCCAGTTTCGGATCGACTTTATAGAAACCTCTGGGCTCGCCCAGGAAGTAATCCTGCACACCCAGGGCACCGTTGACGTAGTCCCCGACTGCGAACCCCGGATGGTTCGAGGCGATGACTTTGCCTACGCCCAGGGCGCGCATGACCTCTCCGAGGCCGACCGGCGGAATGTAGGACTTGCCCTCGTTCATCCAGCCACGCATGGCCGGGTCCAGAGACAGGTATTCGTTCTTGACCAGGATCTGTCCCGCCGCCGGCTCGCCGACCGGCACTTGCTGATAGGTGAAGGTTTCGCGGGTCGCGGCCCCCACCGGGCGTTTGGCGAGCAGGAACTGGCGATTGGTCTGGTTAGTCATGGCAGGCACTCAACGAAATGAAGTGTTGTTGATAGACCTTCGCCGACGATGCCGCAAGGTTGGCCGATGTCGCGAATGCGCGTTGATCCAGTGCAGTGATAGTCCGGTGGCGGGTTTCATCACTGCGATTCATGGGCACCTAAACGGTCATCTGATAGTGCTGACGTGGCGGCGGGTGGTGTGGCTATTCTGCAGACTGATCATTCCCCCCGCAGACATCCGTTCGAGGACATAACAATGAGTATGACGTTTTCCGGCCAGGTCGCCGTCGTTACGGGCGCCGCCAACGGCATCGGCCGCGCGACCGCCCAGGCCTTTGCCAGCGAAGGCCTGAAAGTGGTGGTGGCCGATCTGGATGCGGCCGGGGGCGAAGGCACTGTGGCGCTGATTCGTACAGCAGGCGGCGAAGCGACCTTCGTGCGCTGCAACGTTACCGTCGAGAGTGAAGTGAAAAATCTGATGGATGAGGTGATCAACACCTACGGCCGTCTCGACTACGCCTTCAACAATGCCGGGATCGAAATCGAAAAGGGCAAGCTGGCCGAAGGCACGATGGACGAGTTCGACGCGATCATGGGCGTCAACGTCAAAGGCGTCTGGTTGTGCATGAAGTATCAATTGCCGCTGCTGCTGGCTCAGGGCGGCGGGGCGATCGTCAACACCGCCTCGGTGGCGGGCCTTGGCGCAGCACCGAAGATGAGCATCTATGCGGCCTCCAAGCATGCCGTGATCGGCCTGACCAAGTCCGCGGCGATCGAGTACGCGAAGAAGAAAATTCGCGTGAATGCCGTGTGCCCGGCGGTCATCGATACCGACATGTTCCGTCGCGCTTATGAAGCCGATCCGAAGAAAGGCGAGTTCGCCAATGCCATGCACCCGGTCGGGCGGATCGGCAAGGTCGAGGAAATTGCCAGCGCTGTGCTTTACCTGTGCAGCGACGGTGCCGCATTCACCACCGGCCATTCGCTGGCGGTGGACGGAGGCGTGACCGCGTTCTGAATCGACGGCTGTCGCGCTCATGGAAAACCCGCCGATGTGCGGGTTTTTCTTTGTCCGGGCGCAGGTTCCCCGGATTGGCCGGGCATTGTGTTTCAAATCTTTAGAACGCGCGGTTTTGACGGCTTTGTCGCACAGCCTGATCGGGCTGGCTGTGATTTACTGCCGCCAGCAAAACGAACAGGAGTTTGCTTGCTCATGGAATTGAGAATTGATCGACAGGCAATGGTGCCGGTCGTACAGCAGATTGTTGACGGACTGACCGAATGGATTCAGCAGGGTGACGTGCCCCCGACCACGCGCCTGCCCTCTGTCCGGCACATCGCGCGAAGCAATCTGCTCAGCCAGTCGGCGGTGGTCGAGGCCTGCGAACGACTGGTGGCGCAGGGCATTCTCGCCTCGCGCCAAGGTGCGGGGTTTGTCGTGGCGGCGGCGGGGAAACCGGCCAGGGACTCCGATCCGCTGGCGTTTGGTGGCGGACCGGACAGGAATGATCCGGCGGGCGAGCCGGACGGGGGATTACCGCTGGGCTGGGGCAGTCTGCCCGAAAGCTGGCGCGAACCCGATGACCTCAGTTATGCGATTCGCCAGGTCGCGCGCACCGACATGACCAGCCTGTTCGGCTACAGCACGCCGCTGGGGTTGCCGGTGCTGCGGACGCAGATCGCCAGACGCCTGAAATCACTCGATATCCAGACCTGCGACGAACAACTGCTGACCACCGCCGGTGCCAGCCATGGGCTGGATCTGATCGTACGTACCCTGTTCCGGACCGGGGATTGCGTGGTGGTCGAAACTCCCGGTTACGCCCCGTTGTTCGATCTGCTGCGGCTGCACGGGATCCGCATGCTTGAAGTGCGACGCACGCCGAGCGGGCCGGATACCGAGGCGCTTGAGGCGTTGCTGCGCCAGTTTCACCCTGTTGCCCTGTTCATCAACAGCCACCATCACAATCCCACCGGCAGTTGTCTGTCGCCCGCCGTGGCTCGACGGATCCTGCAACTGAGTCAGATCCATGATTTGCGCGTGATCGAAGATGATGTCTACGCTGACATGCACAATGGCAGCGGAGTTCGCCTGGCTGCCCTGGACGACGATGAGCGAGTAATCTACCTCGGCAGTTTTTCCAAGACCCTGAGCAGTTCGTTGCGGGTGGGGTTTGTGAAGGCAGACAGTGCCCTCGTTGCGCGTCTGGCGGAAGTGAAGAGGGTCAGCAGCCTGGGCACCTCCCGGTTCTGCGAAGCGGTGCTGGCGAATCTGCTGGCCAGTGGCGCTTATCGCAAGCTGGTTCAGCGCCAGCGCCAGCGCTTGAATATCGATCGGGCGGCAGCGTTGCAGGCCCTTGAGGATGCCGACTGGGAAGTTTTCGGCAAACCGACCGGAGGGCTGTTCATCTGGGCGCGCTCACCGACCGGCGATAACCCGTGCCTGCGGCGGCAGGCCCGGTGTTGCGGGGTTTTATTGTCATGTTCGACGACATTCAGTCCCAGTGGCGAGACCAGTGACTGGCAGCGGATCAACGTGGCGTATGCCTGCGATCCCAGGGCGCGACGGTTTTTCCGCAACAGCACTTCGGATCGACCTCAAGTGTTCTGAAAACGACGCGGGCGTAGCTTTTGGCCATTATTCCGACGCCAGAGACTTGTGCTGTTTCATGGCCGTTGCGACTCTTCGTCAACAGACAATGGCAGGGGATTACGCGCAATGATTTCGGCCGTGCAAGGACGTTTTGCCAACCTCGGTATGGCGAAAAAAATGGGTATCGGGTTTGTCCTGGTGTTGTTGCTGACCGCACTGGTAGCGGCCATTGGTGTCTGGTCCCTGCAAACCATCAGCCAGCGCTTCGATGGTCTCAAGCAGATGTCCTCGCTCAACAGCGGCCTGCTCAAGGTGCGTCTGCTGGAGCAGGACTATGCGCTGCACAGTAATCCGAAAACCGTCGATGCGCTCCATGAGGGAGTGGACGGACTGATCGCCCTGGCCGATCAGCTCAAGGCCCTGTCGCCCGCGAACGTGCCGGTGATGAACGATGTCGAACAGTCGCTGGCGGCCTACCGCAAGGCGTTCGACGAGTTTGTCTCGCTGACTCAGGCCAAGGACCTTGCGCTGGAAATGGCCAGTTGGTCGGTGTCCAGCGTCGCCAACAACCTCGACGTGTTGCAGTCGGGGCTCGCCGATGACGGCGCGTATACCCTGAAGGACACCGAGGGCAAGGATGGCGCGCAGTTCATCGAACAGGCCGGTCAGGTCAGTCAGGTTTCGCGGCTGATGCTCCAGGCCCTGAACGAGGCGAGGATCCGTCTGGATCAAAGTCGCAAGGGTGATGCCGACAGTGCCGGCAAAGGCAACATTGAGGAAGCCGCCCAGGCCCAGGCTCAGGCCGAGCAGTTGAAGTCCTCGATCAAGGATGAGGGCTACCTGACTGTGCTCAACGAAGTGTCCGGGCATATTGCCGGGTTCAGCGACAAACTCGCCGAATACACCGGGTTGCTGGCTCAGGAGAAAACCGTTTACGAGCAACTGCATCAGCGCGCCGCCGAAGTGGTGGAGCGGGTCGATCAGGCTTATGTCGCGCAAGATGCCGCGATGCAGGGCGAACTGAAGAAGAACTCGGTGCTGATTATTGGTTCTTCGGCGCTGGCGCTGCTGGTGGGGTTGATTGCCGCGTGGGTCATCACCCGCTTGATCGTTGCGCCGTTGCGCAGCGTGATCGAGGTGGCGCAGCGGATCGCCGCCGGTGACTTGAGCGCTACGGTCCAGGTGACCCGCCGCGACGAAATCGGCCAACTGATGCAGGCCATGCAGCAGATGGGCGAAGGGCTGAGCACGATTGTCAGCGGGTTGCAGGCCGGTATCGAGCAGTTGGCCAGTTCGGCGCAATCACTGTCGGCGGTGACTGAGCAGACCAACCTTGAGGTCAGCAGCCAGAAAGAGGAAACCGAACAGGTCGCCACGGCCATGAACCAGATGACTGCCACCGTTCATGACGTGGCGCGCAATGCCGAAGAAGCGGCGCTGGCGGCACAGACGGCGGACGATAAGGTCGAGAGCGGTCAGCAGGTAGTGCGTCAGAGCATGGCGCGGATCGAGCAACTGGCGGATTCAGCCACGTCGGCCAGCTCCAGCATCGAAAGCCTCAGCGCGGAAATCCAGAACATCGGCACGGTGCTGGGGGTGATCAAGAGTGTCGCCGAGCAGACCAACCTGCTCGCGCTCAACGCCGCCATCGAGGCGGCGCGGGCGGGAGAACAGGGCAGGGGGTTTGCGGTGGTGGCCGATGAGGTGCGGGCGCTGGCCCGGCGTACGCAGCAATCGACCGAAGAGATCGAGCGTCTGGTCAGTGCCCTGCGCACGGCGGCGCATTCGTCGGTGCAGCAGATTCAGAGCAGCGGCGAGTTGGTGAAGCTGGCGGTGAGTGATGCGTTGCAGACCGAGAGTGCGTTGGGGAGTATTGCGGCGGCGGTGTCGTTGATTCAGCAGATGAATCAGCAGATTGCGGCGGCGGCCGAGGAGCAGAGTTCGGTGGCCGAGGAGATCAATCGCAGTGTGACCAGTATTCGGGCGAGTGCGGATCAGTCTTCGATTGCGATGCAGGGGAATGCGGCTTCGAGTGTTGAGCTGGCGCAGTTGGGTGGGGAGTTGCGGGGGATGGTCGGGCATTTTCGGCTTTGAGCTTTTTTTGACCTTGGCGGCCTTTGGGCCGACCAGGTTCTTGATTGGTTTGGGTGTATATCCGTTTCTGCGGGTGTTTTTGCTGGCGGTTTCGCCCTTACGGCGAGTCACCTTTTTCAAACGCCAAAAAGGTAACCCAAAAGGCTTGGCCCCCGGCGTTCGGCCCCTCGCTAAGGCTCGGGGTTCCTTCGTTGCGGGATTCATCCGGGGGCATCGCCTACGGTTTGCTGCGCTGCACCTCCTCTCGATGTGTTCGACTTCGTCGAACGGCGCTGCGCGCCTACCCCCGGATGAATCCCTCCACTCAGCCTGCCGAAGGGGCCGGCACGGCAAGATCAAAAGCTGCAGGCGAGCTGACACTCGGCCTAGTGGTGGGCGCACGATCTACTTTCGCTTTTGTTCTTTTGTGGGAGTGGGGTTGTCCGCGAAGGCGGCCTTCGGGCCGACCGGGTTCTGGTGGGTTTACTGCCGCTGTGGTCAGTCCCCTCTCCCTCCGGGCGGTCCGACGTTTCGGGAGGGCTAGGGTGAGGGCAGCGAACTCAAGTCTGCTAAAAAGCCGTCTGAATCCACAAAGCCAATCTGAGTATGTCTTTGAATTACTGAAGACTGCGATCAATTCTCCGACCAAAAAAAAGCCACCTCTCGGTGGCTTCTCTTCAGCAATCTGCAATCAGTCGTAGATCACTTTCTTTTTCCAGTCTGCATCGGCTTCGACATCTTTGAGGCCGGCGGTCAGTTGGTTTTCTTCGCCTTCGACCGGGGCGATCTTGTCCATGACCAGGGCGTTGGCGCGGGCCAGGAGTTTTTCCAGGTATTGCAGTTGTTCGGCGTAGATCTGCGGGTCCTGCTGTTTGCGCAGGTATTGCACGCCGCGTTCGAAGGCGAGGCGGGCCTGGCCTGGCTGGTTTTGTTGCAAGGCGTGCTGGCCGAGGTTGTTGAAGAACTCGATGTGCAGCAGTACCAGAATGTGGCGGACTTCGCGGATCCAGTGTTTGGCTTCGTTCGGTGGCAGGAAGCCGTCCTGGGCGGCGCGGGTGATCTGGCCGTGCAAGGCTTCGAGGAGGAAGCGGACGTCCTTGGCCTTGGCTTCGGTCTGGATCGGGGCCGGTGGGTTGTTGACCGGGATCGATTCACCCTGGCCTACCAGTGCGGTCAACTCGGTGATCCGCGCCTTGGTGATGGCGCTGGTTTTTTCCAGGTTCAGCAGGCGCTGGCAGACGTTCAGTTCCAGGCGAGTCATCAGCAGCTTGAGCGCCGGGGTCATGAACTGGCCGGGGAAGGTCTCGGTGAGTTCGCCGCAGCGACGCAGGCGATCATTGAGTTCGACCTTGGTGCGGGCTTTCTCCAGTTTGTTGTTTTCCACCACATGGTTCATGTAGCCAATGGCGATCAAGATTGCGATCCCGGCTATGACTAGCAGGGTGATCATGAGTGGTGTCACCGGTAAGACCTCTTTATAGGGTTCGCGTGCGAGTGTAGTGGCTTGGCATATAGGAGCCTAGCGCCGCTCGACGGGTTGGATCGGCGAAGCTTCAATCTGTATCGGCCGCAGACCTGCTTAGATAAATGCTGGCGCTTGGGGTGCAGATTGCCATCACCTGTGCGGTGGACTATAGCGCCTTGGCGAGTGTCGGAATATAGGCGCCAGACATCGGTCGATGGAAAACCCCGATTGCCCTCGTAAAGCAGGTCGAAGTCATTGATTTAAATAAATTTATATCAGGGGGTTGACGACCTCCCAATCCATCCATAGAATGCGCGCCACTTGCAGCGTAAAGCACACAGCGAAACGAAGCAGGGAGTGAATGTTGTAGCGTGTCCCCTTCGTCTAGTGGCCTAGGACACCGCCCTTTCACGGCGGTAACAGGGGTTCGAGTCCCCTAGGGGACGCCAATGCGGGAATAGCTCAGTTGGTAGAGCACGACCTTGCCAAGGTCGGGGTCGCGAGTTCGAGTCTCGTTTCCCGCTCCAATTTTAAGCAGCTTTGCTCCAGGGCAAGGTTGAGTGAAACCAGAACACATCCCAGGATGTGAGTCTGGAACTGAAACACTACACCATGGTGTTTCAGGCAGTGTCCCCTTCGTCTAGTGGCCTAGGACACCGCCCTTTCACGGCGGTAACAGGGGTTCGAGTCCCCTAGGGGACGCCAATGCGGGAATAGCTCAGTTGGTAGAGCACGACCTTGCCAAGGTCGGGGTCGCGAGTTCGAGTCTCGTTTCCCGCTCCAATTTCACAAAAACGCCGCTCAATAGAGCGGCGTTTTTGTTTGCGCGTTTTTTGTGTTTCCTGTCATTCGCACGTAAAAAAGGCCCGCCGAAGAGATTCGGCGGGCCTTTTGCGTTTTCGGCAGATTACCAGGACAGCATCAGCCGCCCGGCAAACAGAATCAGCACAACCCCCATGGTGCGCTCGAACCAGTGCCCCATGCGCAGAAACAGCAATCGAACCCGGCTGCTGGAAAAAAACAGCGCAACGACCACGAACCATGCGGCGTTCACGAAACACATCCACAGCCCGTACAGCGCCTGAATCTGCAGCGGTGTGCTGGCGCTGATGATCGTGGTGAAGATCGCCAGGAAAAACAGCGTGGCCTTGGGATTGGTGGCGTTGGTCAGAAAACCGGTACTGAACGCTTTGAACAGGGTTTGCTCGACCAGTGGTTCATCGCCGGTTTTTTCACCCTCCAGTGCCGATTTCGGTTTGCTGCGCAGCAGGCAGACGCCGAGGTAGAGGATGTAGGCACCGCCGATCACCTTGGCCACGGTCAGCAGCCATGGCGTGGTGTGCATCAAGGCGCCGACGCCGAGCAGGGTGTACAGCACATGCACGGAAATCCCCGCACCGATGCCCAGCGCGGTGCAGATCCCGACCAGTCGTCCGAAGCGCACGCTCTGGCGAATCGTCACGGCGAAGTCCGGGCCGGGAGCGACCACGGCCAGGAAGTGGATGGTTGCCAGCGCCAGAAACTCGCCCAGGTAATTCGATAACATCTCAGCTCCAGAAAGTCAGGGGTGAAGCATTGCCGCGATAGCCGACAAAGAACGAAAGGCTCAATCGCGGATCCGCCACGCCCGGGGTGACCGAGTGCATGCGGCGCGAGTTGAACATGATGAAGTCGCCAGGCTCGGGACGAATCTCCAGCGCAGGCGGGCCGAGCAGCGCCGGGTCGATGCCGTAGCTGTCGCCGCGCATCTCGTCGAATTGATCCGGGGTCACGTCGTCATTCCACATCTGCAAAGCGCCGCCTTCGGTCGGCATGTTCAGGTACACGTTGCAGGCAAATTGCGCTTCCAGACTGCGGGCCTGGAAGCTGTCCGGCGCGTCCTTGGCAAAAATGTCGTGGTGGGCGAGAAAGCACACGCCGGGTTTCACCACGCGCGACAGCCCGACATACATTTTGCGACCGTAGAGGTTTTCCAGATGCGCGCCGGCCGGCCAGGACTCGTCGAGCATGCAGCGCAGCGTGTCGATTGGCGAAGAGTAGGGTGCACAGCGATTGCGCAATTCGGCGATGTTGCTGGTGGCGCGTTCGAAGTAGTCCTCGATCAGCAGCGGCTGGTTTTCCGCTTCGTAAAACGCCATGCCGATACGACCGATGCTCGGGGCGTTGATATAGCCCTCGAAGCCGGGAGCGAGAATCTTGTCGCCAATCTGGATTGCCAGTGTCTCGGGCAAAAAGCCTTTGACGCGGATGGCGAGGACTTCTTCGCTGGCCAGTTTTTTTATGCACGTCTCATCGAGACGCTCGACGTCAAGCATCATGTGGGTAGGTCCATCTATCGAATAGTCAACGGAACCGGCGAATGCGGCTCCCCCGGCGACGGACGATGCGCGAGGCACCGTCCGAAATTCTCAATCCACGCTGTAGTGGACGGATAACGTGCCTTTCTTCTGCGAAAGCGACGCGATCGTGACTGTGCCCAGATCCTTCAGGCTTCGTACATGGGTGCCGCCGCAGCCGTAGGCCGGCAGTTCTCCGAAACCGATTTCCCGCGCGCCTTCGCGCAAGGAGGTCAGGCGCGGCAGATCGTGCTCGATCCACTGGCCGATACCGTATTGCACCGTCTGCGGATCGACTTCCTGAGCCGAATCCCCCGGTTTGAATTGCACCCGGCCCTCGTCCGGCCAGTGATGCGCCTTGACAGGCATCCAGCCCAGCGCCTGGATGAAATGGCCAATCAAGTGCCCGGCCGAATGCATGCGGGTGTTGAAACGGCGACGTTCTGCGTCGATCCGGATCTGCGTCATGCCCAACGGCACCGGGCGGTCGACGTAGTGAATGATCCGTTCCGCCTCCTGCATCACCCGAAGCACCTGGCTATCGCCAATCCAGCCCGTATCGCAAGGCTGACCGCCGCCCTGCGGATGAAACAGCGTGGCGCGCAATACCACGGCGAACTCGTTGTCGTGGGGCGAGCAGTCGAGGACTTCCACATTGGCCTTGAGGTCATCACTATGGAAAAAGAGGCGAAGCGTCATATTCCATGCCCTTATTAAAGTTTCTTTTTTAATTATATGAATCGTGTAATAACGTGATAATCCGTTCAAACATCAAAGGACTGTTGCGCTGTGAGCATAAATCTCCCCCTGCCGTTGCTCGGTGAAATGGCGATTTTCGTCAAGGTCGTGGAGACCGGCAGCTTCTCCGAAGCCGCGCGCCAGTTGGGTTCGTCGCCGTCTGCGGTCAGCCGCAGCATTTCCCGTCTGGAAAAGGCCCTGGCCACCCGATTACTGCAACGCACCACACGTAAGTTGCGCTTGAGTGAGGGGGGAGAGGAGGTGTTCAAGCGCTGTCAGGAGATGGTCAGCGCTGCCAAGTCGGTGATGGAAATCAGTGGTCAGTTCACCCACGAAGCGGAGGGGCTGGTGCGGGTCAGTGTGCCGAAAGCGGTTGGACGCTTTGTGGTTCACCCGCACATGCCCGAGTTCTTGCGCCGCTATCCGAAAGTCGATGTGGAGTTGTTGCTGGAGGATCGTCAGGTGGATCTGATCGACGATCACGTCGACCTGGCGATCCGCATCACCGACAGGCCACCGGCCGGGCTGGTGGGGCGGCAACTGCTGACCATCGACCATTTGCTCTGCGCGACGCCGCAATACCTGGCCGAACATGGCACGCCGACTCACCCCCACGACCTGCTCAATCACAGTTGCATCTATCTCGGCGAAACTCCGAGTGATGCGCGCTGGAAATTCAAGAAAGGCAGTAAAGCGGTGACGGTCGGGGTGCGCGGACGCTATGCCGCCAATCACACTGGCGTGCGTCTGGGGGCGGTGCTGCAACATATCGGCATCGGCAGTCTTCCGTATTTCACCGCCCGTTATGCGTTGGAGAAGGGACTGGTCGTGCAGGTCCTGCCGGACTGGACATTCCTCGCTTCTTATCATGGCGGCTTGTGGTTGCTGCATTCGCCGACGCGCTATCTGCCGCCGAAACTACGGATATTCATTGATTATCTGGTGGCGTGCCTGGAGAAAGAGCCGACTCTGAGTAAACCGGGCAAGGTAGGAAGTGCAGGTCAGGTGTCGGCGGAATACGAACTGCCCGAGGGTGAAGGGCTGCTCTAGCCGGAAACAGAAAGGCCCCCATGGCATTGCCATGGGGGCCTTTTCGTTGTCTGGCGACGATCAGTGCTTGCTGTCCTGATCCGACATCGCCAGCAATTGTTTTTCCTGGTTCCAGTCGAACGGTTCGTCGTTCTGTTCGGCTTCGTAGCGACGTTCTTCCAGCGCCTGGTACATGTCGATTTCTTCGTCGGCCAGGTAGTGCAGGCAGTCGCCACCGAAGTACCACAGCAGATCCCGTGGGATCAGGTGGGCGATTTGCGGATAGCGGGAAATGATCTGGGTCAGGATGTCCTGGCCCAGGTACTGGCTTTCGATCGGATCGACCGGCAACTGCGCACGCAGGTCGTCGAAGCGCTCCAGAAACAAGGCGTGGCTTTCTTCGGGAACCTGATCGGCCTCACCTACGGCGACCAGAATACTGCGCAGGTGGTCGAGCAAAACCAGATGGTCGGCAACGATGTTGGACACGAGATAAGTCCTCAAGAGCAAAACGGGCGCGGAGTATAAAGCGCCCGCGCCCTTTTTTCCCAGTTATGCGATGGAGCGGATCAGCGGACTTTCCCTTCCGCAGGTGCCAGTTCCTCCTTGGAGAAATCATCCACATCGATCACCTTGCGTCGCGCTGTTTCGGCATCGCGCAGCATCTGCGCTTCCCCGGCCTGCAGCACGCCGGCTTCCAGTGCGGCATCGATGGCATGCTCACCCGCGACCGGTTTGACCTGGCCGCTTTTCAGTGACGTGTGCAGTTTCTTGTGCAGCGGTTGCGCGGCGCTCAGCAGATCGCTGGCGTGTTGCAGGGCGCCAACCGCGTCATCCGCCGATTGCGGGCGATAGCATCCGGCAAGCAACTCTTCCAGCGCCGGATCGCCCTTGGCCCGGCCGATGACCGCTGCCACCTCGGCACCGAGTCTGTCCGACGGGCCTTTGTGGCGACGTCCGAACGGGAACACGATCACCCGCAGCAGGCAGCCAAAGACCCGGTTCGGGAAGTTGCTCAGCAGTTCGTCGAGTGCCCGTTCCGATTGGCCGAGGCTTTCTTCCATGGCCCAGGTGAACAACGGCGCCATGTAGGCCGGCGAATCGAGGTCGTGATAACGCTTGAGTGCCGCCGACGCGAGATACAGGTTGCTCAGCACGTCGCCCAGCCGCGCCGACAGCCGCTCGCGGCGTTTCAGCTCACCGCCCAGCAGCATCATGCTCAGGTCGGCGAGCATGGCAAACGCCGCTGCCTGCCGGTTGAGGGCACGGAAATAACCCTGACTGAGCTTGTCTCCCGGTGCATGTTCGAAGTGTCCGAAACCGAGGTTCAGCACCAATGTGCTGGCGGCGTTGCTCACGGCGAAGCCGATGTGCTTGAGCAGCAGCCCGTCGAACTCCTTGAGAGCCTGCTCCTTGTCCTCGCGGCCGGCCAAGGCCATTTCCTTGAGAACGAACGGATGGCAGCGGATCGCGCCCTGGCCGAAGATCATCAGGTTGCGCGACAGAATGTTCGCGCCTTCCACGGTGATGAAGATCGGTGCGCCGTTCCAGCTGCGTCCCAGATAATTGTTCGGCCCCATGATGATCGCCTTGCCGCCGTGTACATCCATGGCGTGGCTGATGCACTCGCGGCCGCGTTCGGTGAGGTGGTATTTGAGGATTGCCGACAGCACCGACGGTTTCTCGCCCAGATCCACCGCATTGGCGGTGAGCATCCGCGCGGCGTCCATCATCCAGGCGTTGCCGCCGATGCGCGCCATGGCCTCCTGAATGCCTTCGAACGCCGACAGTGGAACGTTGAACTGTTCGCGGATCTGCGCGTATTGCCCGGTCACCAGGCTGGTGAACTTGGCGGCGCCGGTGCCCACCGCCGGCAGCGAAATCGAGCGCCCGACCGACAGGCAGTTCATCAGCATCATCCAGCCTTTGCCGAGCATGTCCTGACCGCCGATGAGGAAGTCCAGCGGGATGAACACGTCCTTGCCCGAGTTGGGGCCGTTCATGAACGCAGCGCCCAGCGGCAGGTGCCGACGGCCGATTTCCACGCCGGGGGTGTCGGTTGGAATCAGCGCCAGGCTGATGCCCAGGTCTTCCTTGTCGCCGAGCAGGTGATCCGGGTCATAGGCCTTGAAGGCCAGGCCGAGCAGCGTCGCTACCGGACCGAGGGTGATGTAGCGTTTTTCCCAGTTCAGGCGCAGGCCGATGGTTTCCTCGCCTTGCCACTGACCCTTGCAGATGATCCCGGTGTCGGGCATGGCTCCGGCGTCGGAACCGGCGAGCGGGCCGGTGAGGGCGAAGCACGGAATGTCATCGCCCCGGGCCAGCCGTGGCAGGTAATGGTTGCGTTGTTCATCGGTGCCGTAATGCAGCAGCAATTCGGCGGGGCCGAGGGAGTTGGGCACCATTACGGTGGAGGCGAGGTCGCCGCTGCGGGTGGCCAGTTTCATCGCCACCTGTGAGTGTGCATAGGCGGAAAAGCCTTTGCCGCCGAACTCCTTGGGGATGATCAGGGCGAAGAAACCGTGTTCCTTGATGTGTGTCCAGGCTGCGGCCGGCAGGTCCATCGACTGGCCGATCTGCCAGTCAGTGACCATCGCGCAGAGTTCTTCGGTGGGGCCATCGATGAATGCCTGTTCTTCTTCGCTCAACTGCGCCTTGGGGTAGGACAGCAATTTGTCCCAGTCCGGACGCCCGCTGAACAGTTCGCCGTCCCACCAGACCGTGCCGGCGTCGATCGCGTCGCGTTCGGTCTGCGACATCGGCGGCAGGGTTTTCTGGAACCAGTTGAACAGTGGCGCGCTGAAATGCTTGCGCCGCAGATCCGGCAGCAGCAGGGGAGCGGCCACGACGGCCAGCAGCACCCAGAACACCAGCAGCAGCCAGCCCGGTGCCCGACTGAAAATCCCCATCGCCAGCAGATAAGCCGCGACGATACCCAGCGCGGGCAGCGGGGCGATGCGCCGGTGGGCCAGATACGCCACGCCGACGATCAGAACCAGTATCCACAACAACAGCATATTTAATCCTCCGTGAACCAGGGCGAACCGACCCTCAGAGCTTAGACGGCATCCGCAAAACAGGAGGGTCGGAACAGGGCGATTGAATTCGTGGGAAACCCCGGATGGCTTTTGTAGTTTCGGTGGGCAACACGCGTGGGAAATCGTTCGCTCGCTGCGCAGCTTTGCGTCCAAGTTTGGCCGAAACGCCGTTATCTCTGTGCTGAAGCTCTCGCTAGACTCCAAGCTCATCCAGGAGAAAGCCGTCATGCGCGAGTATTTGAGTCCCGGCCGCTTCATCGATAGTGACCACCCCGCCGTAGTGGAGTTCGCCGAGCAACACCGAGGCGCGAGTCGTGATCCGCGCGCGCAGGCGGTCAGTCTTTACTACGCGGTGCGCGAGGCGGTGCGCTACAACCCGTATACCTTCAGCCGTGACCCGGATACCTTGCGCGGCAGTTATGCCCTGGCCACTGCAGAGAGTTACTGCGTGCCCAAGGCCACGTTGCTCGCCGGTTGCGCGCGGCATTGCGGGATCGCCGCGCGCATCGGTCTGGCAGATGTGCGCAATCACCTGTCGACTCCGCGTCTTCTGGAGCTGCTGCGCAGCGACGTATTCGCCATGCACGGCTACACCGAACTGTTTCTCGACGGTCGCTGGGTCAAGGCCACGCCGGCGTTCAACCAGAAACTCTGCGATCTGTTCAATGTGGCGCCGCTGGAATTCGACGGGATCAATGACAGCGTGTTCCATCCGTTCAACCGCGATGGCGCGCAGTTGATGGAGTACCTGATCGACCACGGCCAGTTCGCCGATGTGCCGCAGGCTTTCTTCTTCGAACACCTGGAAAAGTGCTATCCGCACCTGTTCGGCGATCAGCAGCCGCAGCTGTTGGGCGATATGCAGAGTGATCTGCCGTGTGATGTCAGCCGGGGCTGATCCGGCGTATGCTGCCCGCCCACTCATTGGAAAAGAGGCGGTCATGCTGAAGATCTGGGGTCGCAAGAATTCGTCGAACGTAAGGAAACCGCTGTGGGCCGCCGAGGAGCTTGGGCTGGCTTACGAAGCGATCGATGCCGGTGGCGCGTTCGGTGTGGTCGACACGCCCGAGTACCGGGCGATGAACCCGAACGGGCGGGTGCCGGTCATCGAAGACGACAGCTTTGTGTTGTGGGAATCCAACGCGATCGTCCGCTACCTGTTGGCCCAGCATGCGGCCAATACCCCTTGGTATCCAGCGGATCTGCAAGCCCGCGCCATCGCTGACAAGTGGATGGACTGGACCACCTCGAGTTTTGCCGGACCGTTCCGCACGGTGTTCTGGGGCGTCCTGCGCACGCCGGCGGACAAGCAGGACTGGCCGGCAATTCACGCTGCGGCCAAGGAATGTGAGGCGCTGCTGGCGATGGCCGATCAGGCGCTTGCCCGTCAGCCGTACCTGTCCGGAAGCGAAATCGGCATGGGCGACATTCCGCTGGGCAGTTTCATTTATGCCTGGTTCGAAATGCCTATCGAGCGTTTGTCGCTGCCGCATCTGGAGGCGTGGTACGCGCGGCTGAAGCAGCGTCCAGCCTATAAAAAGGCTGTCATGACCGCGTTGACTTAATACCTACTATCGACACGCTTGACTGTACTTGTGCGGCGGCGGCAAGCACCATTGCGCTCGGACGCCGTGGTTGTTTCCCTCGCCGCACGCCCTTATCTATCCTTTTCATTCTTTCTTGGCGTAAATCAGATATGAGTTCCGCTCTGTCCATCCGGCAGCTAACCAAAACCTACGGCAACGGGTTCCAGGCCTTGAGTGGTATCGATCTGGACGTCGCCGAGGGTGACTTCTTCGCCTTGCTCGGCCCCAACGGCGCCGGCAAATCCACGACCATCGGCATTCTCTCGACCCTGGTGAACAAGACCAGCGGCTCGGTGAATATCTTTGGTAATGACCTGGACAAGAACCCCGCCGCGCTCAAGCGCTCGATTGGCGTGGTGCCCCAGGAATTCAATTTCAACCAGTTCGAAAAGACCTTCGACATCGTCGTGACCCAGGCCGGCTACTACGGCATTCCGGCGAAAGTCGCCAAGGAACGCGCCGAGCAGTACCTGACCCAGCTTGGCCTGTGGGACAAGCGCGATGTGCCGTCGCGTTCGTTGTCCGGCGGGATGAAGCGTCGTCTGATGATCGCCCGCGCGCTGGTGCATGAGCCGCGCCTGTTGATCCTCGACGAACCGACTGCCGGGGTCGATATCGAACTGCGCCGTTCGATGTGGACGTTCCTCACCGAACTGAACCAGAAAGGCATCACCATCATCCTCACCACGCATTACCTGGAAGAGGCTGAGCAGTTGTGCCGCAACATCGGCATCATCGATCACGGCACGATTGTCGAGAACACCAGCATGCGGCAGTTGCTCGGCCAGCTGCATGTGGAAACCTTCCTGCTCGATCTGAAAAACGGCCTGGGCGCCGCGCCGCAACTGGCCGGTTATCCGGCTCGCCTGCTCGACGGCCATACCCTGGAAGTGCAGGTCGACAAGTCCATGGGCATTACCGCGCTGTTCGGCCAACTGGCCCTGCAGAACATCGAAGTGTTGAGCCTGCGTAACAAAACCAATCGCCTCGAGGAGCTGTTCGTGTCCCTGGTGGAGAAAAATCTGTCGAAGGTGGCGGTATGAGTTCCGAGTTCGGCCCTAACCTCGTTGCCCTCAATACCATCGTTTACCGCGAGGTCCGCCGGTTCACCCGGATCTGGCCGCAGACGCTGCTGCCGCCGGCAATCACCATGGTTCTGTACTTCGTGATCTTCGGCAATCTGATCGGCCGGCAGATCGGCGACATGGGTGGCTTCACCTACATGGAGTACATCGTGCCGGGGTTGATCATGATGTCGGTGATCACCAACTCCTATGGCAACGTGGTGTCGAGCTTCTTCGGCAGCAAGTTTCAGCGCTCCATCGAGGAATTGATGGTGTCGCCGGTTTCGCCGCACACCATTCTGATCGGCTACACCCTTGGCGGTGTTCTGCGTGGTTTGATGGTGGGCGTCATCGTGACGCTGTTGTCGCTGTTTTTCACGCATCTGCAGGTGCATCACCTGGGGGTGACCATCCTGGTGGTGGTGCTGACGGCGACGATTTTCTCGCTGCTGGGTTTCATCAACGCTGTGTTTGCACGCAACTTCGATGATATTTCGATCATTCCGACTTTTGTCCTGACGCCGCTGACGTATCTGGGCGGGGTGTTTTACTCGATCACTCTGTTGCCGCCGTTCTGGCAGACGGTGTCGCTGGCCAACCCTGTGCTGCATATGGTCAATGCGTTCCGCTACGGCATTTTGGGGGTGTCGGATATCCGTATCGGGATTGCGATTACGTTCATGCTGGTGGCAACGGTGGTGTTGTATTTCGGGTGCGCGCGGTTGTTGGTGAGTGGGCGGGGAATGCGGACCTGATTGCGGCCTTCAGGCCAACCGGGTTCTGGCAGGTGTACACATTCTTCGCTCCGCACCAATCCCATCCCATAAAAAACGGCCTCCCATCTGGAGGCCGTTTTGCATTCATCCCATTCGACTTTTCTTGCGCCGCGCCCATTGCCGGGCTACCCACCAGCGCCAGTACATCATGACCAGGCAGTAGGCGAGGGCGCCGAGCGCGAGGCCGACGACCACCGAGCCGAGCAGGAACGGTTGCCACAGCGTCGAGAGTTCGCCGCTGATCCATTCCCAGGTCAGTTCGTCAGGCAGGCTGCGGGCGGGGATGTTCATCAGCCAGGCGCCGGCCTGGTAGGTGCAGAAAAACACGGCCGGCATGGTGATCGGGTTGGTCAGCCAGACCAGGCTGACGGCGATTGGCATGTTGCCCCGCACCATGATCGCCAGGGTGGCGGCCACCAGCATTTGGGCGGGAATCGGCAGAAACGCGGCAAACAGGCCGACGCCCATGGCGCGGGCGACCGAGTGCCGGTTGAGGTGCCAGAGGTTCGGGTCATGCAGCAGCTTGCCGAGAAAGCGTAAGGATTTGTGTTCCCTGATGCTCGTCGGGTCGGGCATGTAACGTTTGAATAAGCGCCGGGGCATAAGGCTTCTCGGTCGGTTAAGGCGGCAAGTATGTCTGGATTCTAAAAGTCGCCCATTTAGACTTTGTGACAATTGTTGACGACGTCGCTGCCCGATTCCCGCTATGCCTGATGACGGGACTCTCAAGGACGGGCTTATGCGCACAGGGATGATGGCGCTGGCAGTCGGTCTGCTGGCCCCGGTTTTTTTGCCGGCCTTGCCGCCGGTCGGGCTTTTGTGGGTGTTGCCGGTGGTGGCGTTGATGCTGCTGCCGTTTCGCAGCTATCCGCTGGCTTTGCTGTTGTTCGGGTTTACCTGGGCGTGTGTGGGTGCGCAGTGGGCATTGAACGATCGTCTGCCCCGGGCGCTGGATGGCGAGACTCGCTGGGTCGAAGGCCGGGTGGTCGGTTTGCCGCAGAACAGCGAGGGTGTGGTGCGATTCGAGCTGGCCGATGCGCGCTCGCGTCACGAAAAGCTGCCAGGCCTGATACGTCTGGCCTGGTACGCGGGGCCGCCGGTCAACAGCGGCGAGCGCTGGCGCCTGGCGGTCAAGCTCAAGCGGCCGGGTGGTTTGCTCAATCCCGATGCCTTCGATTACGAAGCCTGGCTGCTGGCGCAACGTATCGGCGCCACCGGTACGGTGAAGGACGGCCAGCGGCTGGCCGCTGCGCAGTGGGCCTGGCGTGACAGTCTGCGGCAGCGCTTGCTTGAGGTGGACGCCCAGGGGCGTGGTGCGGCGTTGGCGGCGCTGGTGCTCGGCGATGGTTCGGGGCTCAGTCGCGAGGACTGGCAGGTCTTGCAGGACACCGGAACCGTGCATCTGCTGGTGATTTCCGGGCAGCACATCGCCCTGTTGGCGGCCGTGATGTATGGGTTGGTGGCCGGCCTGGCCCGGCTCGGTTGGTGGTCGCGAAGCTGGCCCTGGTTGCCTTGGGCCTGTGGCTCGGCGTTCGCTGCTGCATTGGGATATGGCCTGCTGGCCGGCTTCGATGTGCCGGTTCAACGGGCGTGCGTGATGGTCGCGCTGGTACTGCTGTGGCGTTTGCGTTTCCGCCACTTGGGGGCCTGGTGGCCGCTGTTGCTGGCGTTCGACGGGGTGCTGTTGATGGATCCGCTTGCGAGTCTGCGGCCGGGATTGTGGTTGTCCTTTGCGGCGGTGGCGATCCTGATTTTTACCTTCGGCGGTCGCCTGGGGCCGTGGCGCTGGTGGCAGACCTGGACGCGGGCGCAGTGGCTGATCGCGATCGGTTTGTGCCCGGTGTTGCTGGCCTTGAGTCTGCCGATCAGTCTCAGCGGGCCGTTTGCCAACTTGTTGGCGGTGCCCTGGGTCAGTTTGCTGGTGTTGCCGGCGGCACTGCTGGGCTGCCTGTTGCTGTGGGTGCCTTGGGTTGGCGAAGGTCTGCTGTGGCTGGCCGGCGGTCTGATCGACTGGCTGTTCATCGTGTTGGCGCAGATTGCCGGGCGCTGGCCGGCGTGGATCCCGCCGAGCATTCCGGGGTGGGTCTGGGCGCTGGGTTGCCTCGGTGCGTTTCTATTAATGTTGCCCCGCGGCGTGCCGTTGCGGCCATTGGGCTGGCCGTTGTTGATTCTGGCGCTGCCGCCCCGTGAGCGACTGGCAGAAGGCGTGGCCGATGTCTGGCAACTCGATGTCGGCCAAGGCTTGGCGATCCTGATCCGCACCCGTCATCACACGTTGCTGTATGACGCGGGGCCGCGATTCGGCGATCTCGATATCGGCGAACGGGTGGTGCTGCCGGCGTTGCGCAAGCTTCGTGTCGAACGTCTCGATCTGATGTTGCTCAGTCATGCCGACGCCGACCATGCTGGCGGGGCGCTGGCTGTGGCGCGCGGTTTGCCGCCCCGGCGGGTGATCAGCGGCGACCCGCCAGGACTGCCGCTCGAACTCAACGCCGAAGCCTGCGAGAGCGGGCGGCGATGGCAGTGGGACGGCGTCCGCTTCGAACTGTGGCAATGGTCCAGGGCCCACGACAGCAATCAGCGCTCCTGCGTATTGCAGATCGAGGCCAACGGCGAGCGACTGCTGCTGACCGGGGATATCGACACCGCTGCCGAACGCGTGCTGCTGGAGAGTCCGCTGGCCGTGCCCACGCAATGGTTGCAGGCACCGCACCACGGCAGTCGCAGTTCGTCCTCGATGGCCCTGCTCAACGTGTTGCGCCCGCATGCGGTGCTGATTTCCAGGGGCCAGGGCAACTCGTTCGGTCATCCGCATCCGATGGTCATGGCCCGCTATCGCAAACACGGACTGACGATTCATGACAGCGCCGAGCAGGGTGCCATTCATCTGCAACTGGGGCGCTTTCAGGCGGCCCGGACGATGCGTCAGCAGCGCCGGTTCTGGCGCGTTGCAGAGCAGTCGAACCCTTGAGAGCGCCTGTTCATGGGGGACGCGCGGGCGACATCACGGTCGTCGGAGCGGCGGGTCTTTATCGTGGATCGGTATGCTAAAGTGGCGCACTTTTTCGAGGGGGCTGTCACTGTGTGGGAATTGGTCAAATCCGGCGGCTGGATGATGTTGCCGATCATTCTGAGTTCCGTCGCCGCCATGGCGATCGTCGCTGAGCGCCTGTGGACCCTGCGCGCCAGTCGCGTGACTCCGGAGCATCTGCTGGGTCAGGTCTGGGTGTGGATCAAGGACAAGCATCTCAACAAGGAAAAACTCAAGGAACTGCGCGCCAACTCGCCGCTGGGTGAAATCCTCGCCGCCGGTCTGGCCAACTCCAAACATGGTCGCGAGATCATGAAGGAGTGCATCGAAGAGGCCGCCGCCCGGGTCATCCATGAACTGGAGCGCTACGTCAATGCGCTGGGCACCATCGCCGCCATGGCGCCGTTGTTGGGCCTGTTGGGTACGGTGCTGGGCATGATCGATATTTTCAGTGCGTTCACCGGTTCCGGCATGACCACCAATGCATCGGTACTGGCCGGCGGTATCTCCAAGGCGCTGATCACCACCGCTGCGGGCCTGATGGTCGGTATTCCGTCGGTGTTCTTCCATCGGTTCCTGCAACGGCGCATCGATGAGCTGGTGGTGGGCATGGAGCAGGAAGCGATCAAACTGGTCGAAGTGGTGCAGGGCGACCGTGATGTCGACCTGGCCGAGGGCAAAGCGTGAAATTCCGTCGCAAGCCTCGGGAAACCGTGGACATCAACCTCGCGTCGCTGATCGACGTGGTGTTCATCCTGCTGCTGTTTTTCGTCGTGACCACCACGTTCACCCGCGAAACCCAGTTGCGCGTCGATCTGCCGGAAGCGGTCAGCGGCTCGCCGGCCGAGGATCAGCAGGTCAAGCAACTGGACGTGGCCATCAGCGCCGAAGGCGTGTTTTCGGTGAATAACAAAATTCTGCCGAAAAACGATCTGGCGACCTTGATGGAAGCCATGCAGAAGGAAGCCAACGGCGACACCAACATGCCATTGTCGATCAGTGCCGACGGCAAGACCCAGCATCAATCGGTGATCACCGCCATGGACGCGGCCGGCAAGCTCGGTTTCAGCCATTTGCGCATGACCACGGTCGAGGCGGCGCCTAAATCCTGATGGCCATGTCCGATCGTTTGCTCGCCGCGTGGTATCAGGGACATCCGGCCCTGAGCCTGTTGCGGCCGCTGGAGTGGTTGTATCGCCGTGTGGTCGCCGGCAAGCGCCAGCGCTTTCTGGATGGTGAGGGCGAGATCTTTCAATCGCCGGTGCCGGTGATCGTGGTTGGCAACATTACTGTTGGCGGCACCGGCAAAACGCCGATGATCCTGTGGCTGATCGAGCACTGCCGACGCCGGGGCCTGCGGGTCGGGGTGGTCAGTCGTGGCTACGGCGCCAAACCGCCGCAATTGCCGTGGCGGGTCGCAGCCGATCAAAGTGCCGACATTGCCGGTGACGAACCGCTGCTGATCGTGCAGCGCACCGACGTGCCGCTGGTGATCGACCCTAATCGCGGCGCCGCCGTCAAAGCCTTGCTCGACAGCGAGCCGCTGGACCTGATCCTGTCCGACGACGGCATGCAGCATTACCGTCTGGCGCGGGATCTGGAGCTGGTGCTGATCGACGCCGCCCGTGGCCTGGGCAACAAACGCTGCCTGCCCGCCGGGCCGCTGCGCGAGCCGGTCGAGCGCCTGCAAAGCGTCGACGGGGTGCTGTTCAACGGCGCCACGGCTGATCGCGACGACGGCTTCGCGTTCCGCCTGCAACCCTCGGCGCTGATCAACCTGCGCAGCGGCGAACGCCGACCGGTCGAGCATTTTCCCGCCGGGCAGGCCGTGCATGCGGTGGCCGGGATCGGCAATCCGCAACGTTTCTTCAATACCCTTGAAGCGCTAGACTGGCGGCCCGTGCCCCATGCGTTCGCCGATCACGCCGAATACAGCGTGCAGGCCTTGAGTTTCACCCCGTCATTGCCGCTGGTGATGACCGAAAAGGACGCGGTGAAGTGCCGCGCCTTTGCGGCTGCCGACTGGTGGTATCTGGCGGTCGAGGCCGTGCCGTCGCCGGCCTTCGTGGCCTGGTTCGATACCCAGTTGATGCGCCTGTTGCCGGATCGTCTTTTGCCTTAATTCGTTTTTATCCAGGGAATGTTCATGGACACCAAATTGCTCGACATCCTCGCCTGCCCGGTCTGCAAAGGCCCGCTCAAGCTCAGCGCCGACAAGACCGAACTGATCAGCAAGGGCGCAGGCCTGGCTTATCCGATCCGCGACGGCATCCCGGTGATGCTGGAAAGCGAAGCCCGCACCCTGACCACCGATGAGCGTCTGGATAAATGACCACTGCGTTCACCGTTGTCATTCCATCGCGCTACGCTTCGACCCGTCTGCCGGGCAAGCCGCTGCTGGATATTGCCGGCAAGCCGATGATCCGGCACGTCTGGGAACAGGCGAGCAAAAGCAGCGCCAGCCGCGTTGTAGTGGCGACCGATGATGCGCGCATCGTCGAGGCCTGCCAGGCATTCGGCGCCGAAGTGGTGCTGACCCGTGAAGACCACAATTCCGGCACCGACCGGCTGGCCGAAGTGGCCGTCAAACTGGGCCTGGCCCCTGATGCCATCGTGGTCAACGTCCAGGGCGACGAGCCGCTGATCCCGCCGAGCGTGATCGATCAGGTCGCCGCCAACCTCGCGGCCCACACCGAGGCGCGCATGGCGACCCTCGCTGAGCCGATCGAGGACGTGGCGACCCTGTTCAATCCCAACGTGGTCAAGGTCGTCAGCGACCTCAACGGTCTGGCGCTGACCTTCAGCCGCGCGACCTTGCCCTGGGCTCGCGACGCGTTCGCCAAGAGCCGCGAAGCGCTGCCGGAAGGCGTGCCGTACCGTCGCCACATCGGCATTTATGCCTACCGCGCCGGTTTCCTGCATGACTTCGTGAGCTGGGGGCCGTGCTGGCTGGAAAACACTGAATCCCTCGAGCAATTGCGTGCCCTGTGGCACGGCGTGCGGATTCATGTGGCCGATGCGCTGATCGCGCCGCCGACCGGGGTCGACACCCCTGAAGACCTCGAGCGCGTTCGTCGCCTGTTGGGGGCCTGATGCGCGTTCTGTTCGTGTGCCTGGGCAACATTTGCCGTTCGCCCACCGCCGAAGGTGTGTTGCGCCACAAGTTGCGTGAAGCCGGTTTGGCCGGGCAGGTCGAAGTGGCCTCCGCCGGCACCGGTGACTGGCACGTCGGCAATCCGCCGGACAAGCGCAGCCAGGCCGCCGCCAAATTGCGCGGCTACGACCTGTCGACGCAACGCGCGCAGCAGGTCAGCCGTGCCGACTTCGCCAGTTACGACCTGATCCTCGCCATGGATCACAGCAATCTGCGCAACCTCAAGGCCCTGCAACCGTCCACCGCCAAGGCCGAGCTGGACCTGTTCCTGCGGCGGTATGCCGGTGAGGTGGATGAAGTGCCGGATCCGTATTACGACGGCGATCAGGGTTTCGAGCAGGTGCTGGATCTGATCGAGCGCGCCTGTGACCAATTGCTGATCGAAGTGAAGGGCCGGTTATGAGTTTGCAGGTGCAATCGCAGGTTTCCCTGAAACCGTTCAACAGCTTTGGCGTGGAGGTGCGCGCGCAACTGTTTGCCGAGGCCCGCAGCGACGCCGATGTGCGCGAAGCCCTGGCGTATGCCGATGTGCAGGGCGTGCCGTTGCTGGTGATCGGCGGCGGCAGCAATCTGCTGCTGACGGCGGATATTGCGGCGCTGGTGCTGCGCATGGCCAGTCGCGGGATCCGCATCATCAGCGATGACGGCAACCGCGTGGTGATCGAAGCGGAAGCGGGTGAGCCGTGGCATCCATTCGTCTTGCACACCCTGGCCGAGGGCTTGTCGGGACTGGAAAACCTCAGCCTGATCCCCGGCACCGTGGGCGCTGCGCCGATGCAAAACATCGGTGCCTACGGCGTCGAGATCAAGGATGTTTTCGCCGGCCTCACCGCACTGGATCGCCAGACCGGTGAGCTGCGTGACTTCAGTCTGGAGGAATGCAACTTCGCCTATCGCGACAGTCTGTTCAAGCAGCAGCCGGGTCGCTGGCTGATCCTGCGGGTGCGCTTTAACCTTGATCGCGTCGCTCATCTGCATCTGGAATATGGCCCGGTGCGCCAGCGCCTGAGCGAACAGGGCATCGAGCAGCCGACGCCGACCGACGTCAGTCGCGCGATTTGCAGCATTCGTAGCGAAAAATTGCCGGATCCGGCGGTGCTCGGCAATGCCGGCAGCTTCTTCAAGAATCCCCTGGTGTCGGCCGCGCGGGTAGAGCAGATCAAGGAGCAGCACCCGGATCTGGTGGCCTATGCGCAACCGGACGGGCAGATGAAACTTGCCGCTGGCTGGTTGATCGAGCGGGCAGGGTGGAAGGGCTTCCGTGAGGCGGATGCCGGCGTGCATAAATTGCAGGCGCTGGTGCTGGTCAACTACGGTGCGGCGACCGGACTGCAATTGCTCGATCTGGCGCAGCGTATCCAGAAAGACATTGCAGAACGTTTCAATGTCGAGCTGGAAATGGAGCCGAATCGCTATTGAGGCTACGCTTTCAAGGCGCATTCCAAAGCCCTGCACTGACGAACAGTGCAGGGCTTTTTTGTTAATGCTGGGTTAACTTGGCCCGCTAACGATGCAAGTCATTTGCTCCATCAAAAGGCCCGGTGCAGACGCTTGCGTCCGCACAAGAGAGCCTCATTAGCCTGAGTCGATCTGCACGAACCACCGCCGTTGCCACGGCGGCAGATTGCTCGACCCCATAACCTCCATGAATATGCGGGCGTGCCCATGATTACCCTGAAACTCAACGGTCAAGACCATCAACTCGATGTCAGCGAAGACATGCCGCTGCTCTGGGCGATCCGTGATGTCGCCGGTTACAACGGCACCAAGTTCGGCTGCGGCATGGGCCTGTGTGGCGCATGCACCATTCACATCGAAGGCTCGCCGGCGCGCAGTTGCATCACGCCGATCGGCTCGGTGATCGGGCAGAACGTCACCACGATCGACAACCTGCACGCCGACCCGGTGGGGCAGGTGGTTCAGCAAGCCTGGCTGGACACCGCTGTTGCCCAGTGCGGTTACTGCCAGGGTGGGCAAATCATGTCCGCCACGGCGTTGCTCAAAACCAATCCGAATCCAACGGATGAACAGATCGAAGAGGCGATGGTCGGCAACATTTGCCGCTGTGGCACCTATAACCGGATCAAGACCGCGATCCGGCAGGCATCCACCCACCTGAAGGAGGTCAAGGCATGAGCCGTCTACCGAACGATTTTTCCCTGAGTAACCTCAGCCGCCGGGGATTTCTCAAAGGGGTGGGTGCCACCGGTGCTCTGGTGCTGGCCGCCAGCTGGGGCTGGCAGGATGCGCTGGCCGAGGACCCGCCGAAGAAATTCGGCGCCGACGGCATGCCCAACGGCTGGATCGACGATCCGAAGGTCTACGTCAGCATTGCCGCCGATGGCACGGTGACCGTGGTTTGCAACCGCTCGGAAATGGGCCAGGGCGTGCGTACCAGTCTGACCATGGTGGTGGCCGATGAGCTGGAAGCCGATTGGGCGCATGTCAAAGTGCAGCAGGCGCCGGGGGATGAAGTGCGCTTCGGCAATCAGGACACCGATGGTTCGCGCAGCATGCGTCACTGGTATGAACCGATGCGTCGTTGCGGCGCGGCGGCCCGGACCATGCTGGAGCAGGCTGCCGCCGAGCAATGGAAAGTGCCGGTCGCCGAGTGCCAGGCGCAATTGCACAAGGTTGTGCATAAACCGTCCGGCCGTGAGCTGGGTTATGGCGAATTGGCCGTTGCGGCCAGTGCGTTGCCGGTGCCAGCGCGTGACAGTCTGCGACTCAAGCCGTCGTCGGAGTTTCGCTACATCGGCAAGGAAGGCACCAAAGCCATCGATGGTGCCGACATCGTCAACGGTCGCGCGGTGTACGGCGCCGACGTACATTTCGACGGTATGTTGTTCGCGGTCATCGCCCGGCCGGCGGTTTACGGCGGCAAGGTCAAGTCGGTGGACGACAGCGCCGCACTCAAGGTGCCGGGCGTGCTCAAGGTGATCCAGATCGAACCTCGTCCATTGCCTTCGGAGTTTCAGCCGTTGGGCGGTGTGGCCGTGGTGGCGAGCAACACCTGGGCGGCGCTCAAGGGACGCGAGGCGCTGAAAATCGAATGGGATGACGGCCCGAACGCCAGCTACGACTCGATTGCCTACCGCAAGGAGCTGGAAGCCGCCTCGCTGAAACCGGGCAAGGTCGTGCGTAATACCGGTGATATCGAGAAAGCGTTGAACGGCGCCGCCGGCACCCTTGAGGCCTCTTACTATTTACCGCACCTGGCGCAGGCGCCAATGGAGCCGATGGTCGCTATCGCCCGTTACCAGAACGGCACCTGCGAGGCGTGGGCGCCGAGCCAGGCACCGCAGGTCACCCGTGAGCGGATCGCCGAACGACTGGGGCTGCCCTTCGATAATGTAACGTTCAATGTCACCCTGCTCGGTGGCGGTTTCGGTCGCAAGTCCAAACCGGATTTCGTCATCGAAGCGGCGATTCTGGCCAAGGAGTTTCCCGGCAAGGCCGTGAGGGTGCAGTGGTCGCGGGAAGACGACATTCACAACTCGTATTTCCACACCGTCTCCGCCGAGTACCTCAAGGCCGGTGTCGGCAAGGACGGTTTGCCGTCTGCCTGGCTGCACCGCACGGTGGCGCCGAGCATCACCGCGCTGTTTGCGCCGGGCATGAATCACGAGGCGGCGTTCGAACTGGGCATGGGCTTCACCAACATGGCCTACGCGATTCCCAATGTGCGCCTGGAAAACCCCGAGGCCACGGTTCACACGCGGGTCGGCTGGTATCGCTCGGTGTCGAACATTCCCCATGGCTTCGCGATCCAGAGCTTCGTCGATGAACTGGCGCACAAGGCCGGTGAGGACCCACTGAAATACCAGATCAAGCTGCTTGGTCCGGATCGCCAGATCGACCCGCGCACCCTCAGTGAGGAGTGGAACTACGGCGAATCCCCCGAGCGTTATCCGATCGATACCGCACGCATGCGCGCCGTGCTGGAAACCGCCGCCAAAGGCGCCGGTTGGGGCCGACAACTGCCCAAGGGCCGTGGCCTGGGGCTGGCCGTGCATTACAGCTTCGTCACCTATGTGGCGGCGGTGATCGAGGTCGAGGTCAAGGACGACGGCACACTGCTCGTACACAAGGCTGACATCGCCGTGGATTGCGGGCCGCAGATCAATCCGGAACGGATTCGCTCGCAGTTCGAGGGTGCTTGCGTGATGGGCCTGGGCAATGCCGTGTGGGGCGAAATCAGCTTCAAGGACGGCAAGGTGCAGCAGGACAACTTCCATATGTATGAAGTGGCGCGCATGTCCCTGGCACCGAAGGAGGTCAAGGTGCATCTGGTGACACCTCCGGGCGAAGTGCCGCTGGGCGGTGTCGGCGAGCCGGGTGTGCCGCCGATTGCGCCGGCGCTGTGCAACGCAATCTTCGCCGCCACCGGCAAGCGCATCCGCAGCCTGCCCGTGCGGTATCAGTTGCAGGGCTGGCAAAAGGCACAGGCGTGATGGACAGCGTCGATCTCAACGTCCTGCGCAGCGTCCTCGAATGGCGCCGCGCTGGCCGGCGGGTGGTGTTGTTCAGCGTGGTGCAGACCTGGGGCACTGCGCCCCGGGCGCCTGGCGCGATGTTGGCGCTGCGCGAGGATGGCGTAGTGATTGGCTCGGTGTCGGGTGGTTGCGTCGAGGATGACCTGATCGCCCGTCTCCACGATGGGCGGATTCCCGCCGACGGGCCGCCCGTGCAGTTGATTACCTACGGCGTGACTCAAGAGGAGGCCGCGCGTTTCGGGCTGCCCTGTGGCGGAACCTTGCGATTGACCGAAGAGCGCGTCGGCGATCCGGCCTGGGTCGGCGAATTGCTGGCGCGCTGTGAAAACCATG
Source organism: Pseudomonas sp. B2M1-30 (assembly GCF_025447575.1). Taxonomy (NCBI): domain Bacteria; kingdom Pseudomonadati; phylum Pseudomonadota; class Gammaproteobacteria; order Pseudomonadales; family Pseudomonadaceae; genus Pseudomonas; species Pseudomonas sp. B2M1-30. The sequence goes on from NZ_JAOEJT010000005.1 coordinate 117,889, forward strand.
AAATCGTTGCTCGCGAGCTGAATATCGAAACCGGGGAGGTGGTGCTTTCGCCGGCCGGCAAGAGCGATTCACTGACCTTTGACGGCACGACCTTGCGGGCCATTTACGGCCCGCGCTGGCGCTTGCTGTTGATCGGGGCCGGGCAGCTTTCGCGGTACGTGGCCGAGATGGCGCGGCTGCTGGATTTCGAAGTGCTGATCTGCGATCCGCGCAGCGAATTCGTCTATGGCTGGGAGGCGCAGCATGGTCGTTTCGTCCCCGGCATGCCGGACGATGCGGTGCTGAGCATTCAGACCGACGAGCGCACGGCGATTGTCGCGCTGACTCACGATCCACGTCTGGATGACATGGCGCTGCTGACCGCGCTCGATTCGAAAGCGTTTTATGTCGGCGCTCTCGGCTCACGGATCAACAGCCAGAAACGCCGCGACAATCTGGCTGAGCTAGGCTTGTCGGAACAGGCGATCGAGCGTCTGCACGGTCCGATCGGTCTGCACATCGGCAGCCACACCCCGGCAGAAATTGCCTTGTCGTTGCTGGCGGAAATCGTCGCGATCAAAAACGGCGTGGAGTTGAAGCAAAAAAAGGCAGTGGAGAACGTATGAGTCGATCCATCGGAGTGATCGTGCTGGCCGCCGGCGAGGGCAGTCGCTTTCGCCAAGTGGCCGGCGCCGACAAAGACAAGTTGCTGGCCGATTGCACGGGGCGCGACGGCTCGGTGCGTTCGGTGATCGAGCAGGTGTTGCTGAACCTGCCCGCCGACCTCGATAAGCGCGTGCTGGTCACGACCGAGGCGCGGCCGCAGGCGATGCGCATGGCGCAGGCTTATGGCTGTGAGATCGTGTCGATCGAGTCGACCGGCATGGGCGACAGCATCGCGGCGGGCGTTGCGGCATGTGCGGATATGGACGGCTGGCTGATCGTGCTGGGGGACATGCCATTCATATTGCCGTCGAGCATTGAGCGCGTGGCGGCGGCGCTTGCCGAGGACGCGGTCAGTGTGCCGGTGCGGGAGGGCGAGTATGGGCATCCGGTGGGGTTTGGCCGGGCATTCGGGCCGGGACTGATGGCGCTGTCCGGTGATCGCGGGGCCAGGGCGCTGTTTGCCCAGGGCAGGGTGATTGAAGTGGCAGTGGATGATCCAGGCGTGGTGTGGGATATCGATGTACCAGAAGCTTTGACGTTCCCGCACGCCTGAGGATTGCCCGGATTTTCATAACGCTGAAAAAATCGACGCGTAAAAAAGCCCCGCCTGGATAACCAGACGGGGCTTTTTCATGGCTTCAGGAATCAGACCAGAGGTTTGGTCTCGTGTTCTTTTTCCTGGGCCTGTTCGTGATGCTCGACCGCGCCCTGAACGGAGCGCGGCGCTTCGGCGATCACTGCTTCAACCTGCGCCACTTCTTCGGCGACCGGGGCAGGGGCTGCCTCGACCACTTCGACAACGGCTGGCTCGGCAGCGACCGGAGCAGCAGCGGCAGCCAGTTCGGCTTCCTTCTGCAGACGCTCGGCTTCACGCTTGCGGCGACGCACTTCACGCGGATCGTTCGGTGCGCGACCGTTTTCAGTCAGGGCGCTGACCGGTGCGGCCGGGGCCACTGGGGCCGGTGCTTCGGCAACCACTGGCGCTTCGACCACTGGCGCTTCAACGACAGGCGCCGGAGCGGGTTCGGCGGCCACAACCACTGGCTCGGAAACCATGGCGTCTTCTACTGGAGCCTCGGCCACCGGGGCCGGGGTTTCAGCGACGGCCGGCTCGGCAGCCCAGTTGAATGTAGTCTGCTCTTCGCGAACTTCACGAACGGTTTCGGTCACGGTTTCAGCAACGGTTTCGACAACCGGTTCTGCAACAACGACGGGGGCTTCGGCAACCACGGCAGGTTCGGCGACTTCAACCTGAGGCTGAGCTTCGCTGACCGGCGCTACTTCGATTTCCGGAGCAGCGGTCACTTCGACCGGCGAAGTGGCTTCAACGACCGGCGCTTCTGCTGGAGCGGATTCCAGCGTGGCGGCGGTGGCGCGTTCGGCTTGCTCGTTGGCCTGTGCTTCAGCCGGCGCGCTGATCACGCTGCTGGCAACGGCGGCGGTAACCGCCAGGCCGGCGGCCAGGTCGGCAGTGCTCGGTGCGGCAGCGTCTTCGCCGGATTCGGACTCTTCCGAACCTTCGATCACGTTGCCGTTGGCATCACGCTGACGCTCGCGACGGTTGCTGCGGCGACGCTGACCACGGGAACGACGACGTGGACGATCGCCTTCGGCGTTCTCCGAACCGTCTTCCGACAGTTGCTCTTCGCCAGTGATCACTTCTTCTTCGGCAGCGGCAGCGGCGGCCTGTTCGGCACGCGGTTGACGTTCTTCGCGCGGAGGACGTGGCGCACGCTCTTCGCGTGGCTGACGGGCTGGACGCTCTTCAGCGGTGGCAGCAGCGGCAGCGGCGACTGGAGCAGCCGGAGCGGCGTCCAGTGGCTCGCGCAGTTCACGTACGCGTTCTTCACGCTCGCCACGTGGCTTGCGATCTTCACGCGGGGCGCGCGGTGCACGTTCTTCACGCGGAGCGCGTGGAGCGCGTTCTTCGCGAGCTACCGGTGCATCTTCACGGGTTTCACGCGGTTCACGCAGTTCACGGGCTTCGCGTGGCTGACGCTCTTCACGCGGCTCGCGTGGAGCGCGTTCTTCACGTGGGGCACGTTCTTCGCGCGGCTTGCGTTCTTCATCGCGGCGACCGTTACGGTTGCGGCTCTGCTGACGACCGTTGCGACGCTCTTCGTTACGGGCCGGACGCTCGGTGGCCGGTTTTTCAACCACAACCGGAGCGACGGGCTCTTCCTTGGAGGCGAACAGGCTGACCAGCGACTTCACCAGGCCTTTGAACAGGCTAGGCTCTGGCGCGACGACCGGAGCAGCGACAGGTGCCGGAGCGGCTTCTTCGGTCGGTGCCGGAGCGTTGGCGCGTGCCGGAGCAGTCTTGACGGCGGCTTCCTGGCGAACCAGGGTGCGGGTCGCGGCGGCTGGCTGGGCTTCTTCAACCTCGGCAGCGGCAGCGGCGATCTCGTAGCTGGACTGGTTGTTGGCCGCTTCCGGGCTGTCATCGCGCAGGCGCTGAACTTCGAAATGCGGGGTTTCGAGGTGATCGTTCGGCAGAATGACGATGCGTGCGCGGGTGCGCAGTTCGATCTTGGTGATCGAGTTACGCTTTTCGTTGAGCAGGAACGCGGCAACCGGGATCGGCACTTGCGCGCGAACTTCGGCGGTGCGGTCCTTCAGGGCTTCTTCTTCGATCAGGCGCAGGATCGCCAGGGACAGCGACTCGACGTCACGGATGATGCCGGTGCCGCTGCAGCGCGGGCAGACGATGCCGCTGCTTTCGCCCAGGGACGGACGCAGGCGCTGACGGGACATTTCCAGCAGGCCGAAGCGCGAAATGCGGCCGATCTGCACGCGGGCGCGGTCGGCTTCCAGGCATTCGCGGACTTTTTCTTCCACGGCGCGCTGGTTCTTGGCCGGGGTCATGTCGATGAAGTCGATGACGATCAGGCCGCCGATGTCGCGCAGGCGCAACTGACGGGCGATTTCTTCGGCGGCTTCAAGGTTGGTCTGCAGGGCGGTTTCTTCGATGTCGCTGCCTTTGGTGGCGCGCGCCGAGTTGATGTCGATGGACACCAGGGCCTCGGTCGGATCGATGACGATGGAGCCGCCCGACGGCAGTTCGACGACGCGCTGGAACGCGGTTTCGATCTGGCTTTCGATCTGGAAGCGGTTGAACAGCGGAACGCTGTCTTCGTAGAGCTTGATCTTGCTGGCGTACTGCGGCATCACCTGGCGGATGAAGGTCAGGGCTTCGTCCTGGGCTTCGACGCTGTCGATCAACACTTCGCCGATGTCCTGGCGCAGGTAGTCGCGGATGGCGCGGATGATCACGTTGCTTTCCTGATAGATCAGGAACGGCGCGGAGCGATCCAGCGAAGCTTCTTTGATGGCGGTCCAGAGTTGCAGCAGGTAGTCGAGGTCCCACTGCATTTCTTCGCTGCTGCGACCAAGGCCGGCGGTGCGCACGATCAGGCCCATGTCGGCAGGTGCGACCAGACCGTTCAGCGCTTCACGCAGTTCGTTGCGTTCTTCGCCTTCGATGCGGCGGGAGATGCCACCGGCGCGCGGGTTGTTCGGCATCAGCACGAGGTAGCGGCCGGCGAGGCTGATGAAGGTGGTCAGGGCTGCGCCCTTGTTGCCACGTTCTTCTTTCTCGACCTGGACGATGACTTCCTGGCCTTCGCTCAGGACTTCCTTGATGTTGACGCGGCCTTCAGGGGCTTTCTTGAAGTATTCGCGGGAGATTTCTTTGAGGGGCAGGAAGCCGTGGCGCTCGGAGCCGAAATCGACAAAGGCAGCCTCAAGGCTTGGTTCGATGCGAGTGATGCGGCCCTTGTAGATGTTGGCCTTCTTCTGCTCGCGTGCACCGGATTCGATATCCAGGTCGTAGAGGCGCTGGCCGTCTACCAGTGCAACACGCAACTCTTCGGGTTGAGTTGCGTTAATCAGCATTCTTTTCATGTAGTACCGTCGGTTTCCGGGCTGCCGGAAACGGCGTTCGGCACACACGACTTCTCACGGTCGGTGTCAGGTGCGTCGGGAGTGGTTGGCCAATCCCGTGTCCGGCGATGTCCGACCAGATGGGTCGGGACCGCGACGTACGCGTCCTGCTTGCTGTGGCTACATAAGCACTCAGTCAGGAGGAGGAATCAACCGGCGGCTGTGGACGAGATGAAGCGTCTTGATAAAGCCTATTGCTACACAGTCCAGCGGTTGTGCATCTCCACCCTACACGTATCCCTGATAATTCGGGTGCTGCCGCGCGCAGAATCCGCAGCGGGTTGGCATTTACCGTGAGCTCCGAAAGGGGAGGTCACGCATCATGGCTAATTTAGGCGGTGTTTCCGAAGATTTCGCTCGGGGTCATTCGCGACTGACTGCACTTTGTGAACTGGCCGTGAATATGAGCTCGCGCAGCGAGTGAAAACTCTGCTTTGCGGCGTGATTCAGGCCTCATGTCACCTGCGCTTGTTACAGCTGCAAACTCCACCGTTACGTAGCGAAAGCCCCGTAGGACGGCCTTGCGTCCTGGTGAATTGCGTTGGTCAGGGCCGGTTTTTGACCGTGGTTCCTCTGTCCAGGCCGCTTTTGGCGGCGTTCGCGACTATAGCAGCAATGATTAAGTGCTTCAATTCCATAAAAAATTGTTATCATCCGCGCCATGACGACTACTGCCCCCCCGACTTCCGGCGTTCAATTGCTTGAGGTCTCGCCGGAATATGCCGGCCAACGCATCGACAATTTCCTCCTCGCCCGGCTCAAAGGCGTGCCCAAGACCTTGATTTATCGCATTTTGCGCAAGGGCGAAGTGCGAGTGAACAAAGGTCGGATCAAGCCCGAATACAAGCTGCAGGCCGGCGATATCGTGCGCGTGCCGCCGGTTCGCGTGCCAGAGCGCGACGAGCCCGTGCCGGTCGCCCAGGGGCTGTTGCAGCGCCTGGAAGACTCGATTGTCTATGAAGACAAGGCGCTGATCGTGATCAACAAGCCGGCGGGCATTGCGGTTCACGGCGGCAGCGGGCTGAATTTCGGCGTGATCGAAGCCTTTCGTCAGTTGCGTCCCGACGCCAAGGAGCTGGAGCTGGTGCATCGCCTCGACCGCGATACCTCCGGCCTGCTGATGATCGCCAAGAAGCGCAGCATGTTGCGCCACCTGCACGAGCAGTTGCGCGGCGACGGTGTCGACAAGCGCTACATGGCGCTGGTTCGCGGCCATTGGGCGACTTCGATCAAGCAAGTCAACGCGCCGCTGCTCAAGAGCAACCTGCGTTCCGGCGAACGCATGGTCGAAGTCAACGACGAGGGCAAAGAGGCACTCACCGTGTTCAAGGTGCTGCGTCGTTTCGGCGAGTTCGCGACCATGGTCGAGGCCAAACCGGTGACCGGTCGTACTCACCAGATTCGCGTGCACACCCTTCACGCCGGGCATTGCATTGCTGGTGACAGCAAGTACGGCGATGACGATTTCAGCAAGGAAATCCGCGACCTGGGCGGTAAGCGCCTGTTCCTGCACGCCTACATGCTGACCGTGCCGCTGCCGGACGGCGGCAAGCTCAACCTGCAGGCGCCGGTGGACGAAATGTGGGCCAAGACTGTGGAGCGCCTCAGTGCAGCACCCTGATTACAAACTGCTGATTTTCGATTGGGACGGCACCCTGGCTGATTCCATTGGTCGGATTGTCGACGCGATGCATTCGGCCTCCGGGCGCTCCGGTTTCGAGTTGCGCGATGATTTTGCCGTCAAGGGCATTATCGGTCTGGGTTTGCCCGAGGCGATCCGCACGTTGTATCCCGAGATTAGTGATGCGGAAATGATCGCTTTTCGCGAGTATTACGCGGATCACTACATCGCTGCCGAAGCCGTGCCTTCGCCGTTGTTCGAGGGCGTGGTCGAGTCGATGGCGTCCTTTCGCGAGCAGGGGTATCACCTGGCTGTCGCGACCGGCAAGAATCGTCGCGGACTGGATCGGGTGCTCAAGGCCAATGGCTGGGAAGATTATTTCGATATCACCCGTGCCGCCGATGAAACCGCGAGCAAGCCGCACCCGCTGATGCTGGAGCAGATCCTCGCGCATTGCGGTGTGCGTGCCGAGCAGGCGCTGATGGTCGGGGATTCGTCCTTTGATCTGTTGATGGCGCGCAATGCGGGCATGGGCTCGGTAGCGGTGAGTTACGGCGCACAGTCGATTGACTCGCTGCAGCAGTTCGCGCCGCGTCTGTCGATTGACCGTTTTTCCGAATTGCATGCCTGGCTGGCGCAGCAGGCCTAATACGATTTTGCTGGGGTGGATGGCATGACCGACGAATGGAAAGCACCGGCCAAGGCAAGTGCCGACGACGGTGACGCGAAAAGCTGGAAGCTGTTGGAAAAGACGCTGCTGGCGGGTGTGCAGGAACAGCGGCGTTCGCGACGTTGGGGGATTTTCTTCAAGCTGCTGACGTTTGTTTATCTGTTTGTTGCGCTGATCCTGTTCACGCCGTTGATGGACATGGAAAAAAGCGCCACCCGTGGCCCCAATTACACCGCGCTGATCGATATCAACGGCATGATCGCCGACAAGGAGCCGGCCAGCGCCGACAATATCGTCGGCAGCTTGCGGGCGGCCTTCGAGGACAAGAAGGTCAAGGGTGTGATCCTGCGCATCAACAGCCCGGGCGGCAGTCCGGTGCAGTCCGGCTACGTGTATGACGAGATCAAGCGTCTGCGCGGGTTGAACCCGGATACCAAGCTGTATGCGGTGATTTCCGATCTGGGTGCTTCCGGTGCTTATTACATTGCCAGCGCGGCGGATCAGATCTACGCCGACAAGGCGAGCCTGGTGGGTTCGATTGGCGTGACGGCGGCCGGTTATGGCTTTGTCGGCACCATGGAGAAGCTGGGTGTCGAACGCCGCACCTACACCTCTGGCGAGCACAAATCGTTCCTCGATCCGTTCCAGCCGCAGAAGCCTGAAGAAACCGCGTTCTGGCAGAGCGTTCTGGATACCACGCACAAGCAGTTCATCAATAGCGTCAAGCAGGGTCGTGGCGATCGCCTCAAGGACAAGGAGCATCCGGAGCTGTTCTCCGGGCTGGTCTGGTCCGGCGAGCAAGCGCTGCCGCTGGGCTTGATCGATGGTCTGGGCAATGCCAGTTCGGTGGCGCGTGACGTCATCGGCGAGAAGGAGCTGGTCGACTTTACCGTTCAGGAGTCGCCGTTCGACCGCTTCTCGAAGAAGCTGGGGGCCAGCGTCGCCGAGCAGCTTGCGATGTGGATGGGGTTCCACGGGCCGTCGTTGCGCTGAGTGTCGCTGCTATAAGAAAACCGGCCTTGATGGCCGGTTTTTTGTGGTTCAGGGAATTTGCACGCCTTCGGTCAGCAGCATGTCGATCAGGCGGATCAGCGGCAGGCCGATCAGGCTGGTGGCGTCCGGTCCTTCGGTGGCTTGGAACAGGCTCACGCCGAGGCCTTCGGCCTTGAAGCTGCCGGCGCAGTCGTAGGGCTGTTCGGCGTGCAGGTAGCGTTCGACGCGCGCCTCGTCCAGCGTGCGCATGTGTACGGTAAACGGCACGCAGTCGACCTGGCAGGTCCCGCTCTGGCTGTTGAGCAGGGCGACGCCGGTCAGGAAGGTGACACTGGCGCCGCTGGCGGCCAGCAACTGTTCGCGGGCCTTGTCAAAGGTGTGCGGTTTGCCGATGATCCGCTCGCCGAGCACGGCCACTTGATCCGAGCCGATGATCAAATGTGCCGGGTGGCTGGCGGCAAGTGCCCTGGCTTTTTGTTCGGCGAGGCGTTTGACCAGCTCGATTGCCGGCTCGCCCGGGCGATGGCTTTCGTCGATGTCCGGTGAGCTGCAGGCGAACGGCAAACGCAAGCGGCTGAGCAATTCCCGACGATAGGTCGAGCTTGAAGCGAGTAATAAAGGCAGCATTCGCATCTCCTGAGGCAGGTGGCGGATTCTAGCGGAGGCTTGCAAGTGACGGACAGGGCACAATTTCCTTTGACATGGGTGGGTGCATCCCTATAATGCTGCGCCTATGTTGAATGACCCGATTCCACCTCACGTTGACCCGCGCAAATTGGCTGACCGTGGCACCACCCTTCAAGGTGAACTGCTGCTGGCCGATTTGAAGAGACTCTGCGACCCGCTTTCCGACGATGTCGGTACGGTGCAGGCGAAACTTGTTTTTGAGCGAGATGAACGTAAATCTGTGGTGATCCACAGCTTTATCGACACCGAAGTCAAAATGGTTTGCCAGCGTTGTCTTGAGCTGGTCACCCTGCCGATCCACAGCGAATGCAGTTACGCCGTGGTGAAGGAGGGTGCGAATACCCAGTCGATACCGAAAGGTTATGACGTGCTGGAACTGGGCGAAGATCCTTTGGATCTGCAGTCACTGATCGAGGAGGAGCTTCTGCTCGCCTTGCCCATTGTGCCTGCTCATCATCCGGAAGAATGCCAGCAGCCGGCGGGAGCAGATGAACCCGAACCGAGCGAGGACGAGGTAACGCGGTCCAACCCGTTCAGTGTATTGGCGCAGTTAAAGCGTGACCCAAACGTTTAGGAGTTAATCAATTATGGCTGTTCAGCAGAACAAAAAATCCCGCTCTGCCCGTGACATGCGCCGTTCGCACGACGCTCTCGAGGCTAGCACCCTGTCTGTAGAAAAAACCACCGGTGAAGTTCACCTGCGTCACCACGTGTCGCCAGAAGGCGTATACCGTGGCCGTAAAGTGATCGACAAGGGCGCTGACGAGTAATCACTTGTCCGCTCAAGTCATCGCGATTGACGCAATGGGCGGGGACTTCGGTCCCCGCAGCATTGTTCAGGCCAGCCTTGCTTGCCTTTCTGCTACGCCCTCGCTGCACCTGGCCCTCGTCGGTCAACCCTCCCTTCTTGAAGAATTGATCACCGGCCAATCGGCTGCCGATCGCGCGCGCCTGACGATCGTGTCGGCGTCCGAAGTCATCACCATGGACGAAAAACCTGCCCAGGCCCTGCGCGGCAAGCCGGATTCGTCAATGCGTGTCGCACTTGAGCTGTTGCGTGATGGCAAGGCTCAGGCCTGTGTCAGCGCCGGCAATACCGGTGCGTTGATGGCCTTGTCGCGATTTGTCCTCAAGACCCTTCCAGGCATCGACCGGCCGGCGATGGTCGCGGCGATTCCCACTCAAAAAGGCTATTGCCAGTTGCTCGATCTCGGCGCGAACGTCGATTGCAGTGCCGAGCATCTGTTGCAATTCGCGGTGATGGGGTCGGTGGCCGCGCAGACGCTGGGTATTGTTCGCCCGCGTGTGGCGCTGCTGAACATCGGCACCGAGGACATCAAGGGCAATCAGCAGGTCAAGCTGGCTGCGACGCTGTTGCAGGCGGCTCGTGGTATCAACTACGTCGGTTTCGTCGAGGGTGACGGGCTGTACCGTGGTGAAGCGGACGTGGTGGTTTGCGACGGGTTCGTCGGCAACATCCTGCTCAAATCCAGCGAAGGCCTGGCGACGATGATTGCCGCGCGCATCGAGGCGCTGTTCAGGAAAAACCTTGCCTCCCGTGCCGTGGGAGCGCTGGCTTTGCCTTTGATGAAGCGTTTGCAGGCGGATCTGGCGCCGGCGCGACACAACGGCGCGAGCTTTCTCGGGTTGCAGGGAATTGTGGTGAAAAGCCACGGTTCTGCTGGCGTCCAGGGCTTTCAGAGTGCCATTCAGCGGGCGTTGATCGAGATTCAGGAGAATCTTCCCGAGCGTCTTCACGGCCGTCTGGAGGATTTGTTGTCTTAGGCGTTTTCGTCGGACAATGCTTAAATGTGACCGCCCGGTTCAAAGGGCCATCCAACTGTCAGTTTCTTGCGTCCCCAGGGCGGGACGTCAATTCTCCGACGACAAGATCATTAGGGGCTTGTTACATGTCTGCTTCCCTCGCATTCGTCTTTCCAGGACAGGGTTCGCAGTCCCTCGGCATGCTGGCCGAGCTGGGCGCGCAATATCCGCTGGTCCTCGAAACTTTCAAAGAAGCATCCGATGCTCTGGGTTATGACCTGTGGGCACTGACCCAGCAGGGGCCGGAAGAGCTGCTCAACCAAACCGATAAAACCCAACCGGCCATTCTGACCGCCTCGATCGCCCTGTGGCGCCTGTGGCTGGCTGAAGGTCGCGCGCGCCCGGCCTTCGTCGCCGGTCACAGCCTGGGTGAGTACAGCGCCCTGGTGGCGGCTGGCAGCCTGAGCCTGGCAGACGCGGTGAAGCTCGTCGAGCGCCGTGGCCAGTTGATGCAGGAAGCGGTTCCGGCCGGGCAGGGCGGCATGGCTGCCATCCTCGGTCTGGAAGACGCCGACGTGCTGGCAGCCTGCGCCGAAGCGGCGCAAGGTGAAGTGGTCAGCGCCGTGAACTTCAACTCCCCGGGCCAGGTGGTTATCGCCGGTGCCAAGGCGGCGGTTGATCGTGCGATCGAAGGTTGCAAGGCGCGTGGCGCCAAGCGTGCGATGCCGTTGCCGGTGAGCGTGCCGTCGCACTGCGAACTGATGCGTCCGGCCGCCGAACGCTTTGCCGAATCCATTGCTGCCATCGACTGGCAGGCGCCGCAGATCCCTGTCGTGCAGAACGTCAGCGCCCAGGTGCCGGCGGATCTGGAAACCCTCAAGCGTGATCTGCTCGAACAACTGTACAAGCCGGTACGCTGGGTCGAATCCGTACAGACCCTGGCCGCCAAGGGCGCGACCAGTTTGGTCGAGTGCGGTCCTGGCAAGGTGCTGGCCGGTCTGAACAAACGCTGCGCCGAAGGCGTATCGACTTCCAACCTCAATACCCCAGATGCCTTCGCTGCCGCCCGTGCAGCGCAGGCCTGAATCAGGAGAAGCTTGCATGAGTCTGCAAGGTAAAGTTGCACTGGTCACCGGCGCCAGCCGTGGTATCGGCCAGGCTATCGCACTGGAACTGGGTCGTCAGGGCGCCATCGTCGTTGGCACCGCGACCTCCGCTTCGGGCGCCGAGCGTATTGCCGCAACCCTGAAAGAACACGGTATCCAGGGCACTGGCCTGGAACTCAACGTCACCAGCGACGAATCGGTCAGCGCCGTACTGGCGAGCATTCAGGAGCAGTTCGGCGCGCCGGCGATCCTGGTCAATAATGCCGGCATCACCCGCGATAACCTGATGATGCGCATGAAAGACGACGAATGGTACGACGTGATCGATACCAACCTGAACAGTCTGTATCGCCTGTCCAAAGGCGTTTTGCGTGGCATGACCAAGGCGCGCTGGGGCCGAATCATCAGTATCGGCTCGGTGGTGGGTGCCATGGGCAACGCAGGCCAAGTAAACTACGCAGCCGCCAAGGCCGGTCTGGAAGGTTTCAGCCGGGCGATGGCCCGTGAGGTCGGTTCGCGTGCGATTACGGTCAACTCGGTAACCCCAGGGTTTATCGACACCGATATGACCCGCGAACTGCCTGAGGCACAGCGTGAAGCCTTGCAGACGCAGATTCCGCTGGGGCGTCTGGGACAGGCTCAAGAGATCGCATCCGTGGTCGCTTTTCTTGCGTCCGACGCTGCGGCATACGTGACCGGAGCTACAATCCCGGTGAACGGCGGGATGTACATGTAAGTAAAATGTGACGGATTGCTTCAAAAAAATGTCATACGAGCTGTCTAAAATCCGTTATAAAGCTGCAATCTATTTATAGGCAGAGGGCTGCCGGGTCTGGGGAACGAAGCTTTCAGTTGAAAAGCTGAAAAGCCTTTCTATACACTTACCCACTGGCCAGCTGCCTGAATTTGTCCATTAGGAGTGAAAACAAGGTATGAGCACCATCGAAGAGCGCGTCAAGAAAATCGTTGCCGAGCAACTGGGTGTTAAAGAAGAAGAAGTGATCAACACTGCTTCCTTCGTTGAAGACCTGGGTGCCGACTCCCTTGACACCGTTGAGCTGGTGATGGCTCTGGAAGAGGAATTCGAGACCGAAATCCCTGACGAAGAAGCTGAGAAGATCACTACTGTACAAGCTGCAATCGACTACGTTACTAGCCACCAGGGCTAATAGTTTGTAATCGTTGTTTGCTGTCATGGAAAAAACCGCACTGCCATCATGGCGTGCGGTTTTTTCTTTAGGCCTGATGCAAAGTCGTCATTTGAAAAAAGGAGAGTGCTGTGTCGCGTAGACGCGTCGTAGTCACCGGTATGGGTATGTTGTCGCCACTGGGCACGGATGTGCCGAGCAGTTGGCAGGGCATTCTGGCTGGCCGCAGTGGCATTGGTCTGATCGAACACACCGACCTTTCTGCCTATTCCACCCGCTTCGGCGGCTCGGTGAAGGGCTTCAATGTCGAGGAATACCTGTCGGTCAAGGAAGCACGCAAGCTCGACCTGTTTATTCAGTACGGTCTCGCTGCGGGTTTTCAAGCGGTTCGCAACGCCGGTCTGGAAGTTACCGACGCCAACCGTGAGCGCATTGGCGTGGCCATGGGTTCGGGTATCGGCGGTCTGACCAACATCGAAGAAACCAGCCGCACGCTGCATGAGACTGGCCCGCGACGGATTTCTCCGTTCTTCGTGCCTGGCTCGATCATCAATATGATTTCTGGTTTCCTGTCCATCCATCTGGGTGCACAGGGGCCTAACTACGCCATCGCCACGGCGTGTACCACCGGTACGCACTGCATCGGCATGGCGGCGCGCAACATCATGTACGACGAAGCCGACGTGATGATTGCCGGCGGCGCGGAAATGGCCGCGTGCGGTCTGGGCATGGGTGGCTTCGGTGCCTCTCGTGCGCTGTCGACCCGCAACGACGAGCCGACCCGTGCCAGCCGTCCATGGGACAAGGGCCGTGACGGTTTTGTGCTGTCCGACGGTGCCGGTGCCCTGGTGCTCGAAGAGCTCGAGCACGCCAAGGCTCGCGGCGCGACCATTTATGCCGAGCTGATCGGCTTCGGCACCAGTGGCGACGCGTTTCACATGACTTCGCCACCTGCCGACGGCGCCGGTGCTGCACGCTGCATCACCAATGCACTGCGCGACGCGAAGATCAACGTCGATCAGGTGCAATACATCAACGCCCACGGCACCTCGACCCCGGCCGGCGACCTCGCCGAAGCCAACGCGATCAAGTCGGTGTTCGGTGATCACGCCTATAAACTGGCGGTCAGCTCCACCAAGTCCATGACCGGCCACCTGTTGGGTGCGGCGGGCGCGGTCGAGGCGATCTTCAGCGTGCTGGCGATCAACAGCCAGGTGGCACCACCGACCATCAACCTCGATGAGCCGGATGAAGGCTGCGATCTCGATTTCGTGCCGCACACCGCGCGCAACATGGACATCGATGTCGTGTTGTCGAACTCCTTCGGGTTTGGCGGCACCAACGGCACGTTGGCGTTCCGTCGGTTCGCTGGCTGATGGACTGCTGGGTCGACGGTCAACCGGCTGACGCTCTGTCGCTGAAAGATCGCGGCCTGGCTTACGGCGATGGTCTGTTCGAGACCATCGCCGTGCGTGGCGGTCAGCCATTGCTGCTGGATCGTCATCTGATCCGATTGGCCGACGGCTGTTCGCGCCTGGCCATCGCGGCCGATATCGAGCTGATTCGCGCCGAGCTGCAATCCTATGCCGCGGCCATGGGCGAAGGTGTGCTCAAGCTCATCCTCACCCGTGGCGACGGCTTGCGCGGTTATGCGCCGGATCCTTCGGCGCAGGGCCGGCGCATCCTGCAAGGCAATCCCCCCGCCGCTTACCCGGCCGCCCATGGCGAGCAGGGCATTCGGCTGTTTCCGTGCGCGACGCGCCTGTCCGTTCAGCCGTTGCTGGCCGGCCTGAAACACTTGAATCGTCTGGAACAAGTCCTCGCCCGTGCCGAGTGGCAGGACAGCGAGCACGCCGAAGGCTTGATGCTCGATCAGGCTGGCCGGGTGATCGAGGGCGTGTTCAGTAATCTGTTTCTGGTGCGCGACGGTGTGCTGGTCACGGCGGATCTGAAACGCTGCGGCGTGGCCGGTGTGATGCGCGCCGAAATATTGTTTCAGGCCGAGTCATTGGCAATCCCCGTACAAATCACCGACATCAGCCTCGATCAACTGCAATGGGCCGATGAAGTCTTCGTCTGCAACAGCGTGTACGGCATCTGGCCGGTACGCGCCTGTGCTGCACTGCACTGGCCGGTTGGCCCGCTCACCCGTAAACTGCAAACCATTGCCCGCACGCTACTGGATGCTTGATTCGTGAGACGTAAACTTTTGCTGCTGCTGGAAACCGGACTGGTTCTGGCAGGGCTGCTGCTGGGCGCCAGCGCCTGGAAGATCCATTCGGCGCTGGAGCAGCCACTGAACATCACGCAGGAAGAGCTGCTGGATGTGCCCAAGGGGTCGACTCCGACCCGTACTTTCCTCGGACTTGAATCGGATGGCGTCATCAAGGACGCCTTCTGGCTGCGGGTCTATTGGCGCTTCAATCTGGCCGGCACGCCGATTCACAGCGGCGAATACCGCATGCAGCCGGGCATGACCGTCAACGGTCTGATCGAGTTGTGGAAGCGTGGCGACGTGGTTCAGTACAGCCTGACGCTGGTCGAAGGCTGGAACTTCCATCAGGTGCGCGCGGCTTTGGCCAAGGATGAAAAAGTCGAGCAGACCCTCAACGGTCTGAGCGACAGTGAAGTGATGGAGAAGATCGGCCATCGCGGCCTGTTCCCGGAAGGGCGTTTCTTCCCGGACACCTATCGCTTCGTGCGCGGCGTGTCTGACGTCGAGTTGCTGAAGAAGGCTTTCGACCGCCTCGACGAAGTGCTGGCCAAAGAGTGGGAAAAACGTTCCGCCGATGCGCCGTACACCGAACCCTATCAGGCGCTGATCATGGCCTCGCTGGTGGAAAAGGAAACCGGCGTGCCTCAGGAACGGGGGCAGATTGCCGGCGTGTTCGTTCGGCGCATGGCGCTGGGCATGCAATTGCAGACCGACCCGACCGTGATCTACGGTCTGGGTGATCGCTATAACGGCAAGCTGACCCGCGCCCATCTCAAGGAAGCGACGCCGTACAACACCTATGTGATTCCGGGACTGCCGCCGACGCCGATTGCGATGGTCGGTCGCGAGGCGATTCACGCGGCCCTCAATCCGGTGGAAGGTAACAGTCTGTATTTCGTCGCCCGTGGCGATGGCAGCCATGTGTTCTCCGACGATCTGGATGCGCACAACAATGCGGTGCGCGAGTTCCAGCTCAAGCGGCGCGCGGATTACCGCTCCAGCCCGGCGCCAGCGACGGCGCCGGGAACTGCTCCGGCCGCCGAAGAGGCGATTCCTGCCGCATCGCCCGATACCGCGCCGGACGCGTTGCCGCAGGTTCCCGCCCAGGACCCGGCACCGGCTCCGCAGGCCGCGCCCGATCCGGAAGCGGCCGCCCCGCAAAACGCGCAATGACTTTGACTAAGGACTGCCTGTGACTGGCTTGTTTATTACCCTGGAAGGCCCGGAAGGCGCCGGCAAGAGCACCAACCGCGAGTACCTCGCCGAGCGCCTGCGCGCCGCCGGTCTCGAAGTGGTGCTGACCCGCGAGCCCGGTGGTACGCCGTTGGCCGAGCGCATTCGTGAAGTGCTGCTGGCACCGGTTGACGAGGTCATGAACCCGGACACCGAGCTGCTGTTGGTCTTCGCCGCCCGCGCCCAGCATCTTGCCGAGGTGATCCGCCCGGCACTGGCCCGTGGCGCCGTCGTGCTGTGTGACCGTTTCACCGATTCGACCTACGCCTATCAGGGCGGCGGTCGCGGCTTGTCGCTGGAACGGATCGCCGCACTGGAGACTTTCGTGCAGGGTGATCTGCGTCCGGATCTGACGCTGATTTTCGATCTGCCAGTGGAAATCGGCCTCGCTCGGGCCAGTGCCCGTGGTCGCCTGGACCGTTTCGAGCTTGAAGGCCGGGCGTTTTTCGAGGCGGTGCGCAGCGCCTTCCTCAAGCGTGCCGAGGCCGATCCGGCGCGCTATGTGCGGATCGACGCCGGTCAACCGCTGGCGCAGGTCCAGCAATCGCTCGACGGGCTGTTGCCGCGTCTGCTGGAGCTGAGCCGTGGCTGAGGCCTACCCGTGGCAGGCCAGCCTCTGGCAGCAACTGGCCGGACGTAGCCAGCACGCGCACGCCTATCTGCTGCACGGACCCGCCGGGATTGGCAAGCGTGCGCTGGCCGAGCGTCTGATGGCCGGCCTGCTGTGCCAGCGTCCGACACCGGACGCCTGCGGCGAGTGCAAATCCTGCCTGCTGCTCAAGGCCGGCAGCCATCCGGATAACTACATCCTCGAACCGGAAGAGGCGGACAAGGCGATCAAGGTCGATCAGGTGCGCGATCTGGTCAGTTTCGTGGTGCAGACCGCGCAGCTGGGCGGGCGCAAGGTCGTACTGATCGAGCCGGTGGAGTCGATGAACATCAACGCCGCCAACGCCTTGCTCAAGAGTCTTGAGGAGCCTTCCGGCAATACCGTGCTGCTGCTGGTCAGTCACCAGCCGAGCCGGCTGTTGCCGACCATCAAGAGCCGCTGCGTGCAGCAGGCCTGTCCGTTGCCGGGTGAAGCCATGAGCCTGGAGTGGCTGGCGCAGGCGCTGCCGGAATGTTCCGTCGAGGAGCGTGTCGAACTGCTGACCCTGGCCGCCGGATCGCCACTGGCTGCCGTCGACCTGCAGGCCCAGGGCGTGCGCGAGCAGCGTGCGCAGGTGGTTGACGGGGTGAAAAAGCTGCTTAAACAGCAGCAATCGCCGACGCAGCTGGCCGAAGAATGGAAAACGATTCCGATGCTGCGGCTGTTCGACTGGTTCTGTGACTGGTCGAGCCTGATCCTGCGTTATCAACTGACGCAGGATGAAGCGGGCCTTGGCCTGGCCGACATGCGCAAGGTCGTGCAGTATCTGGCGCAGAAAAGTGCTCAGGGCAAGGTACTCGATATTCAGGACTGGATTCTCGCCCAGCGCCAGAAGGTCTTGAGCAAGGCCAACCTCAATCCGGCGTTGCTGCTGGAGGCGCTGTTGGTGCAATGGGTGGGGCTGCCAGGCCAGAGGTAGATGCCCCCAAAACAACGATGTGTGCCTAGACTCTGAAGATCAGCAGTGGAGGTCAACATGAATGAACCCATCGGCCCAGGGCCGCGCAACGGCATTTTGTCCCTGACCATCAAGGACAAGTCCGTGCTTTACGCCGCTTATATGCCGTTCATCAAGAATGGCGGTCTGTTCATCCCGACCAACAAGAGCTACAAGTTGGGCGATGAGGTGTTCATGCTGCTGAACCTGATGGAGGAAGCGGAAAAGATTCCTGTCGCCGGCAAGGTGGCCTGGATCACCCCCAAGGGTGCCCAGGGCAACCGCGCTGCCGGTGTCGGCGTGCAATTCAACGATGGCGACAACACCGCCCGCAGTCGCATCGAAACTCATCTGGCCGGAGCCCTGAAGTCCGACCGTCCCACTCATACGATGTAAGTTGCCGTGTTTTTATGCTCGTAGATTCCCATTGTCACCTTGATCGCCTCGACCTTGCCGCCCATGACGGTTCCCTGGATGCCGCGCTCGACGCCGCGCGCGGGCGCGGAGTAGGGCACTTCCTGTGCATCGGCGTCAGCGCCGACAACGCCGCCGAGGTCAAGGCCCTGGCCGAGCGTTACGACGATGTCGATTGCTCTGTCGGCGTGCATCCGCTGGATGTGCAGCCGGGCGCGGCGCCTGCGCTGGATTGGCTGTTACACGAACTCAATCACCCGAAAGTGGTGGCGATCGGCGAAACCGGCCTGGATTATCACTACGAGCCGGAAGCCGCCGAGTTGCAGCAGGCGTCGTTTCGCCTGCACCTGCAAGCGGCGCAGCAGACCGGCAAACCGGTGATCATCCACACCCGTGGTGCCCGCGCCGATACCCTTGAGTTGCTGCGCGAAGCCGCGCTGCCCCAGGCCGGTGTGCTGCATTGCTTCACCGAAGACTGGGAGATGGCCAAGGCTGCGCTGGACATGGGTTATTACATTTCCCTGTCGGGGATCGTCACGTTCCGCAATGCCGATGCCTTGCGCGATGTGGCGAGCAAGGTTCCGGCGGATCGCCTGCTGGTGGAGACCGACTCACCGTACCTCGCGCCGATTCCTTATCGCGGCAAACCGAACCTGCCGCAGTACGTGCGGGAAGTGGCAGAGTTTCTGGCGATGCTGCGTGGCGTGCCTTATGACCGGTTCGCCGAACAGACGACGCAGAACTTCAGGCGCTTGTTTCCGCTGGCACACGTAAAACCCTGAATCGCAGGCAAAAAAAACCCGGGTTCTGGGGGGTGAATCCGGGTTAAGACCATTAGGAGTAAAACAAAGGCACGCGGTCCCTTGGTACCTTTATCGGCGCGGCACTTGGGGGAGATGCCGCCCGACAGTTCAAGTATTGATCAGTCTGGCGTTCAGTCCAGTTGGCCGGTCGGGGTTTTTAAACAAATTTGGAATACGTTCGCTTCAGTTGAGTTCTCATTCACGGGCAAACGTTCGTGAAATGAACGAGAAGTACAGATATGGTCGGATGTTCCGTGCATTTTTGCGTAAGTTAGGCATAATACGCGGCTTCGAATTTTGACCCCTACAGACCTTTTCTTATGCACAAAGAACCTCGTAAGGTCCGTGAGTTTCGTCGCCGCGAGCAAGAAATTCTCGATACCGCGCTCAAGCTGTTCCTCGAGCAAGGTGAAGACAGTGTCACCGTCGAGATGATTGCTGATGCCGTGGGTATCGGCAAAGGCACGATCTACAAGCACTTCAAGTCCAAGGCGGAAATCTATCTGCGCCTGATGCTCGATTACGAGCGCGACTTGAACGAGCTGCTGCATTCGGCCGATGTCGACAAGGACAAGGAAGCCCTGTCCCGTGCCTACTTCGAATTCCGCATGCGCGACCCGCAACGCTATCGCCTGTTCGACCGCCTGGAAGAAAAGGTGGTCAAGGGCAACCAGGTGCCAGAGATGGTCGAGGAGCTGCACAAGATCCGTGCCTCGAACTTCGAACGCCTGACCCTGCTGATCAAGGGCCGCATCAGCGAAGGCAAGCTGGAAGACGTGCCGCCGTACTTCCATTACTGCGCGTCCTGGGCGCTGGTGCATGGCGCGGTGGCGCTGTATCACTCGCCGTTCTGGAGCAATGTGCTGGAAGACCAGGAAGGTTTCTTCCAGTTCCTGATGGACATCGGCGTGCGCATGGGCAACAAGCGCAAGCGCGACCCCGAAACGCCGAGCAGCTGAACCATTCAGTTGCCTTATTGCGCCATGTTTTCGCTACATGACGCAGTACCGCAGGAATATACTCAGGCATAGGGCTTGCTAAAACTTGATTTGTGAGTCAAGTTTTAGCGGCTCGATTTCCTTTCGCCGGAGTGATCATGATCGTTGACCGTCAAGGCAGGCGTTTTCGCAATTTGCGGATCAGTCTGACTTCCGCCTGCAACTACGCTTGTACCTACTGCGTGCCCAACGGCAAGCGGTTGGTGGCTGCGCAGGATGAGCTGTCGGCCGAAGCCATGGCACGCGGCGTCGCCTACCTGATCGAAGCGGCCGGTATCGAGCGTCTACGCATCACCGGCGGTGAACCGCTGGTCAGCCCCAAACTCGAATCGTTCATGACCGCCGTCGGCCAGATGGGCCTGGAAGACATCAGCCTGACCACCAACGGCCAACTCCTTGGCAAAAAACTTCCGCTGTTGGTGGATGCCGGTCTGCGCCGGATCAACGTTTCCCTCGATACCCTGGATGCCGGCGCGTTCCGCAGCATCGCCCGTGGCGGTGACCTTGCCACCGTGCTCGACAGCATGGATCAGGCTTCGGCGGCGGGGATGAAGATCAAGGTCAACATGGTGCCGTTGCGCGGGCAGAACCTCGATCAGGTGATGCCGCTGCTCGATTACTGCCTTGAGCGGGGCTACGAGCTGCGCTTCATCGAGCTGATGCGCATGGGTCACCTGGCCAAGGACTCCAACGCCTTCCTGCAGCAGTTCGTCAGCCTTGAGCAATTGCTCGGCCTGATCGGCGAGCGTTACGAGTTCGCGCAGACCGACGCCCCGGTGGACGCCACCGCCGTACGTTATGCGATTCCCGGCCTGGGCAATTTCGGCGTGATCGCCAACGAAAGCGTGCCGTTCTGCCGCACTTGTTCGCGGCTGCGTCTTTCCTCCACCGGATGGCTGCACGGCTGTCTGTCGTCGAGCAATCGCCACTACGTCGGTGATCTGCTCGACAAGCCGCGTCACCAGGCGCTCCCCGCGTTGCAGCGATTGCTGGTCAAGGCGCTGGGGGACAAGCAGGAAGTGGCGTTTTCCGGTGGGGCCACGGTGATGAAGATCATCGGCGGTTGATCAATCGCCTTCGCAAAAAAAGCCCGCTCCCACAGACGCTGTATCCGGGTCTGTGGGAGCGGGCTTTTTTACGAAGGCCGTCTCGGGATCAGGCATATTCGCGAGCTGGCGCAAAAGCTGCATCCAACGGCCATTCGCCGGTTTTCCGTCACCGGCTTCTGGAGGATGAGGATGCGTAGCCTGGTTTTGCTGCTGGCCGTTTTGGCGCTTGGCGGCTGCATGAATGTCAGCGATATGGCCGAAGGCACTCGCTATCACATGAGCGACGCGGGGTTGCTGGATCACAGCGACAGCCGCCGCGTGAACAACCTGCGCATTCAGCCGGATTCGTTCATCTACATCGCCCAGGGTTCGTTCGCGCCGCCGGGTGGCTCGTATCCTCGGCCCAACGTGGTGGCCGAAGAAGCCTTCAAGGGCTTTGTCGAGTATTTCCCGATGGTCCGCCGCGCCCGCGCGCCGGAAGGACTTGACCAGGCGATGGGCGAAGCTCGCGACGCCGGTGCCCATTACCTGCTTTACACGCGTTTCGCCAAGGCTGACGACCGCATCGGCAACTCTGACGAGTGGCTCGATCAGGAAGCCGTGGATCGCCTGGGTATCGATGGCGGGGTGATTCAGATC
Organism: Pseudomonas sp. B2M1-30; assembly: GCF_025447575.1. Taxonomy (NCBI): domain Bacteria; kingdom Pseudomonadati; phylum Pseudomonadota; class Gammaproteobacteria; order Pseudomonadales; family Pseudomonadaceae; genus Pseudomonas; species Pseudomonas sp. B2M1-30. The sequence goes on from NZ_JAOEJT010000005.1 coordinate 139,402, forward strand.
ATGTTGATCGAGACCAGCACCCAGTATTTGATCGATACTGCACGGATCAAGAGTCGTGGCGGTTTACTGACGTTCCACGACAACAAGCCAGAAGACCTGATCGGCCCGCCGCTGGAGCAATACGCGCGCAGCCTGCTGGGCATCAGCGACCAATAATCCGGAGAGAACGCCATGAGTGGCCCGCAAAAAGCCAATGACCTGCTGGGACAGATCCCGAAGACCAAAGGCCTGCCGCCGGTACACCTGTGGAATCCGGATTTCTGCGGTGACATCGACATGCGCATCGCCCGGGACGGCACCTGGTATTACCTGGGTACGCCGATCGGGCGCAAGCCGATGGTCAAACTGTTCTCCACCATCATCCGCCGTGACGGCGATGACTATTTCCTGATCACCCCGGTCGAGAAAGTCGGGATCAAGGTCGACGATGCGCCGTTCGTGGCGATTGCCGTGGACGTTGAAGGCGAGGGTGAGACGCAGGTGTTGCGTTTCACTACCAACGTTGATGAGACCACCGAGGCTGGCGTTGAACATCCGATCCGCGTGGAAATCGACCCCGATACCCAGGAGCCGGCGCCCTATGTGCATGTGCGCAGCAACCTTGAAGCGCTGATCCACCGCAATGTGTTCTACCAATTGGTGGAGCTGGCGGTCAGTCGCGAAATCGACGGCCAGCGCTGGCTTGGCGTGTGGAGCGGCGGCGAATTTTTCCGCATCGGCCTCGAACCCTGAGTCGCGCAAAAAACCACATTGGGTTTGTGCATGGCTCCGAAAATCTGATTTGACTCTCAATCGTATGATGATTAGCGTGGACACCCATCGCGAACGGCTTTGAGGTGTCCATGTCCAGCAGTTTTCATGCATCAACGGTCGACTGGCTGGGTGGCTGGATTGCCGCCGGCCAGGTCAAGCCGGGGCAGGCCATCAAGGTCGAGGCGGATCTGGGCGAACAACTCGGCGTCAGCCGCACGGTGATCCGCGAAGCCATCAAGACCCTGGTCGCCAAGGGCATGCTCGAAGTCGGGCCGAAGGTCGGCACCCGCGTGCTGCCGGTGCGGCGCTGGAACCTGTTCGATCCGCAGGTGGTCGGCTGGTTGTCGCGCAGCGGATTGCCGGAAAACTTCGTCGATGACCTGCTCGACCTGCGCCGCACCATCGAGCCGATGGCCGTGCGCTGGGCCTGCGAACGTGCCACCGTCGAGCAGGTGCAAGCCGTGCAGCAGGCCTACCACGCACTGGAGCGGGCGGTGGACAGCGGCATCGATTACAACCGCGCCGACCAGTTCTTCCACGAATGCATTCTTGCCGCCAGCCATAACCAGTTCATCGAGCAAATGGTGCCGGCCCTTGGCGCGCTGCTGGCGGTGTCATTCGAAGTTTCTGCCGCCGACCCTGATGAATTGCGCCGCACCTTGCCGATCCACAAAGACATGGCCGACGCCATCGCCGCCCGGGACGCGGCGCGCGGGGTGTGGGCCTGCATGACCCTGATCGACAACGCGGACCTGGCGATCAAACGCTTTTACCCGCAAGTCCGGGCTGACAAAAAAGCCGGCTAGGGCCACCGATTCCGCTCCCGCAGTAAAACAACAAGAACAATCAAGGAGGTTGCATGACACCGACCGCAGTGACCCAACACCGGGCGCAACTCGGTGAAGGCCCGTTCTGGGACGCCCCGACCCAAGCGTTGTATTGGGTGGATATCGCCGGCCGTCAGGCCTTGCGCCTGATTGGCCAGAACGTGCAGATCTGGCAGATGCCGGAACACATTTCGGCGTTCATCCCCTGCGCCAGCGGCGACGCCCTGGTGACGTTGAGCAGCGGCGTCTATCGGCTGGATCTCGACTCCCCGGGCCTCGAACCCCGGCTGACGCTGTTCTGCGTGGCCGACCCGCAACCCGGCAACCGCCCCAACGAAGCGCGCTGCGATGCCCAGGGCCGGTTATGGCTGGGCACCATGCAGAACAATATCGGCGAGCAGGGCGAGGATCTGCCGATCGTCCGGCGTTCCGGCGGGTTGTTCCGCATCGACCCCGACAAACGGGTCACGCCGTTGCTGCGTGGCCTGGGCATTCCCAACACGCTGCTGTGGAGCGACGACGGCACCACGCTGCTGTTCGGCGACAGCCTCGACAGCACGCTGCATCGCTATTTCATTCATACCGACGGCAACCTCGACAGTGCCCGTGTCTGGTATGGACCGGATCAGAACGGTGGCCCGGACGGTTCGGCGATGGATGCCGATGGCTACGTGTGGAATGCCCGTTGGGACGGTGGCTGTCTGCTGCGCCTGACGCCGGAAGGCAAGGTCGACCGGCGGATCGATCTGCCGATCAGCCGTCCCACCAGTTGCGTGTTCGGCGGCGAAGATCTGAAAACCCTGTACATCACCAGCGCCAAGAGTCCGCGCAACCATCCTCTGGATGGCGCCGTGCTGTCGTTGCGGGTCGATGTTGCAGGAAAGCTCTGTACGCGATTTGCTGATTAAATCCCAAAATATGGGATGCAAAATTATATATTGAGATTATTTGGCGGTCGGGTTTATAGTCGGCTCCAGCAGTAACACGCACTCACACTTAAAAAGAACAAAACAGGTGAAGTGATGCAGCGAATTTCCATCGCACTCCCCTGCGGAGCCAGCGCTTCGGGCCGTTCCAGTGCCGTCGCGGCTTCGTGCCTGTTTGTTCTTGAAGCCTTTCAGACCGGTCATCATCAGATGCCCGGTCTTTTTTGTGCCTGCAAACAGGAGTCCTGACTCATGGCCGAACCTCTTTCCCTGCCGCCGGTGCCTGCACCGCCGAAGGGGGAGCGACTGAAAAACAAGGTCGTGCTGCTGACTGGCGCCGCCCAGGGTATTGGCGAGGCGATCGTCGCGGCTTTCGCTTCGCAACAAGCCAGACTGGTGATCAGCGATATCCAGGGTGACAAGGTCGAAAAGGTCGCCGCCCACTGGCGCGAGCAGGGCGCGGATGTGCAGGCGCTCAAGGCTGACGTGTCGTCCCAGCAGGATCTGCACGCCATGGCGCGACTGGCCGTCGAGCGCCATGGCCGCATCGATGTGTTGGTCAATTGCGCCGGGGTCAACGTGTTCCGCGATCCGCTGGAAATGACCGATGAGGACTGGCGCCGCTGCTTCGCCATCGACCTCGATGGTGCGTGGTACGGCTGCAAGGCTGTGCTGCCGCAGATGATCGAACAAGGCATTGGCAGCATCATCAACATTGCCTCGACCCATTCCTCCAACATCATTCCCGGCTGCTTCCCGTACCCGGTGGCCAAGCACGGTCTGCTCGGGCTGACCCGTGCGCTGGGCATCGAATATGCGCCCAAGGGCATTCGGGTCAACGCGATTGCACCGGGCTATATCGAAACCCAGCTCAACGTCGATTACTGGAACGGTTTCGCCGACCCCCATGCTGAACGTCAGCGTGCCCTGGATCTGCATCCGCCTCGGCGCATCGGCCAGCCGATTGAAGTGGCGATGACGGCGGTTTTCCTGGCCAGCGACGAAGCGCCGTTTATCAATGCCTCGTGCATCACCATCGATGGTGGCCGCTCGGTGCTGTACCACGACTGATCGCATGGAATTTCAGGCGCCGTGGTCCGTCTGAAATTCAATCATCATACGATATGACTATTTTGTGATAGATAACCGGAACACCCTCAGAACGCTTTAACGCTTTTCAAATAATGCTCAAGAAAAATAACAAGGAGTCTGTTTATGAAACGTCGTTTCGCCATTCGTACCCTGTGCAGCGCCGCACTGGCGGTCACTGCATTCAGCCTGAGCGGTTCGTTGCTGGCCGCCGATCCGGTGAAGATCGGTTTCCTGGTCAAGCAGGCGGAAGAGCCGTGGTTCCAGACGGAATGGGCCTTTGCTGAAAAAGCGGCCAAGGACAAAGGCTTCGAACTGATCAAGATTGCCGTTCCGGACGGCGAGAAAACCCTCTCGGCCATCGACAGCCTGGCGGCCAACGGTGCCAAGGGCTTCGTGATCTGCCCGCCGGACGTCTCCCTCGGCCCGGCGATCATGGCCAAGGCCAAGCTCAATGACCTCAAAGTGATTGCTGTGGACGACCGTTTTGTCGATGCCAGCGGCAAGTTCATGGAAGACGTGCCGTACCTCGGCATGGCCGCGTTCGAGGTCGGCCAGAAACAGGGCGCCGCCATGGCCGCCGAAGCGAAAAAGCGTAACTGGGACTGGAAAGACACCTACGCGGTGGTCAACACCTATAACGAACTCGATACCGGCAAGAAGCGCACCGACGGCTCGGTCAAGGCGCTGGAAGACGCTGGCATGCCGAAGGAACACATCCTGTTCTCGGCACTGAAAACCCTCGATGTGCCGGGCAGCATGGACGCCACCAACTCGGCACTGGTGAAACTGCCGGGCGCGGCGAAAAACCTGATTATCGGTGGCATGAACGACAACACCGTGCTCGGTGGTGTGCGCGCCACGGAAGCCGCCGGGTTCGCGGCAGCCAACGTGATCGGCATCGGTATCAACGGCACCGACGCCATCGGCGAACTGAAGAAGCCCAACAGCGGTTTCTACGGGTCGATGCTGCCGAGCCCGCACATCGAGGGCTATAACACCGCGAGCATGATGTATGAGTGGATCACCACCGGCAAAGAGCCGCCGAAGTACACCGCCATGGATGACGTCACGCTGATCACCCGCGACAACTTCAAGCAGGAACTGGAAAAGATCGGCCTGTGGAACTGATGGCTGCGACGGCCCGGGCAACCGGGCCGTTGGATCAGAGTGAAGAGGTGGCTTAAATGCACGCGCAAGTACAGACACACGAATACGGCCTTCTGCGTTTCAACGGGATCGGCAAGACCTTTCCCGGCGTGAAAGCGCTGGATGGCATCAGCTTCGTCGCCCATCCGGGGCAGGTTCACGCCTTGATGGGCGAGAACGGCGCCGGCAAATCGACCCTGCTGAAAATCCTCGGCGGCGCCTACATCCCCAGCAGCGGCGAATTGCAGATCGGCGAGCGGACGATGGCGTTCAAGTCCACCGCCGACAGCATCGCCAGCGGCGTCGCGGTGATTCACCAGGAGTTGCATCTGGTGCCGGAAATGACCGTGGCCGAGAACCTGTTTCTCGGTCATCTGCCGGCCAGTTTCGGCCTGATCAATCGCGGCACGCTGCGTCAGCAAGCGCTGGCATGCCTCAAGGGGCTGGCGGATGAAATCGACCCGCAGACCAAGGTCGGACGCCTGTCTCTCGGTCAGCGGCAACTGGTGGAAATCGCCAAGGCGTTGTCCCGTGGCGCCCATGTGATTGCCTTTGACGAACCGACCAGCAGCCTGTCGGCGCGGGAGATCGATCGTTTGATGGCGATCATCGGCCGCCTGCGCGACGAGGGCAAAGTCGTGCTGTACGTGTCCCACCGCATGGAAGAAGTGTTCCGCATCTGCGACGCCGTGACCGTGTTCAAGGATGGTCGCTACGTGCGCACTTTCGACGACATGAGCCAGTTGACCCACGATCAACTGGTGACTTGCATGGTCGGCCGCGACATCCAGGACATCTACGATTACCGCAGCCGTCCGCGCGGCGCGGTGGCGCTCAAGGTCGATGGCCTGCTCGGGCCGGGACTGCGCGAGCCGATCAGTTTCGAGGCGCACAAGGGCGAGATTCTTGGCTTGTTCGGGCTGGTCGGGGCAGGGCGCACCGAGCTGTTCCGCCTGCTCAGCGGTCTGGAACGCAACAGCGCCGGACGCCTGGAGCTGCGTGGCCATGAACTGAAGCTGCGCTCGCCACGCGACGCGATTGCCGCCGGGATTCTGCTGTGCCCGGAGGATCGCAAGAAGGAGGGCATCATTCCTCTGGCCAGTGTCGCCGAGAACATCAACATCAGCGCCCGCAGCGCGCATTCCGGGCTCGGTTGCCTGCTGCGCGGGATCTGGGAAAAGGGCAACGCCGAGAAACAGATCAAGGCCCTGAAAGTGAAAACGCCCCACGCCGGGCAACAGATCAAGTTCCTTTCCGGCGGCAACCAGCAGAAGGCCATTCTCGGGCGCTGGCTGTCGATGCCGATGAAGGTCCTGCTGCTCGACGAGCCGACCCGAGGCATCGACATCGGCGCCAAGGCCGAGATCTACCAGATCATCCACAACCTGGCCGCCGAGGGTATTTCGGTGATCGTGGTGTCCAGCGACCTGATGGAAGTCATGGGCATTTCCGACCGCATTCTGGTGCTGTGCGAAGGTGCCCTGCGCGGCGAAGTCAGCCGTGACCAGGCCAATGAATCCAACCTGCTGCAACTGGCTTTGCCGCGCCAACGCGCCAGCGGCGTGGCGAACTGAGAGGTGACTATGATGACAACCCAAAACGAAACCCTGCCGACCGAGCGCAAACCCCTGGACTTGCGGCGCTTCCTCGATGACTGGGTGATGCTGCTGGCGGCGGTGGGCATTTTTGTCGCCTGCACCTTGCTGATCGACAACTTCCTTTCGCCACTGAACATGCGCGGCCTGGGCCTGGCGATTTCCACCACCGGGATCGCCGCCTGCACCATGTTGTATTGCCTGGCGTCGGGGCACTTCGACCTGTCGGTGGGGTCGGTGATCGCCTGTGCCGGCGTGGTCGCGGCGGTGGTGATGCGTGACACCAACAGCGTGTTTCTTGGCGTCAGTGCGGCACTGGTGATGGGGCTGATCGTTGGCCTGATCAACGGCATCGTGATTGCCAAGCTACGGGTCAATGCGTTGATTACTACGTTGGCGACCATGCAGATCGTCCGCGGCCTGGCCTACATTTTTGCCAACGGCAAAGCGGTGGGCGTGTCGCAGGAATCATTTTTCGTGTTCGGCAATGGCCAGTTGTTCGGCGTGCCGGTGCCGATCCTGATCACCATTGTCTGCTTTCTGTTTTTCGGCTGGCTGCTGAACTACACCACCTACGGGCGCAACACCATGGCCATTGGTGGCAACCAGGAAGCGGCGCTGCTGGCGGGCGTCAACGTCGATCGGACCAAGATCATCATCTTCGCCGTGCATGGCGTGATCGGTGCGCTGGCCGGGGTGATTCTGGCGTCGCGCATGACCTCGGGGCAGCCGATGATCGGTCAGGGTTTCGAGCTGACGGTGATTTCCGCTTGCGTGCTGGGCGGGGTGTCGCTGAGTGGCGGGATCGGGATGATCCGGCATGTGATTGCCGGGGTGTTGATTCTGGCGATCATCGAGAATGCGATGAACCTGAAGAATATCGACACGTTTTATCAGTATGTGATTCGGGGTTCGATTTTGTTGCTGGCTGTGGTGATCGACCGTTTGAAACAACGCTGAGATCAAAAGCCCCCTCACCCTGGCCTTCTCCCGGAGGGAGAGGGGACTGACCGAAGTGTCACACGCTCTACATCGACCTGAAAAATCCGCTCGATTATGGATTCGGCAAAGCCCTTTCAGGTCGACGTACCTCCCTAATATCCCCCATTCAGTGCCCTCTTCCTTCGGGAGAGGGCCAGGGTGAGGGAAAGCTTTTGACCCCGGCGCCTTCCGTCACCTCACGCAAAATTTCCCTTGCCCGTCTCAGGCCGTTTCGGTTATCAATTTGTACATGATTAGACAGGTACGATTTGACAAGAAACAAAGGGTGGTCGACGAACTCGTCCGGCGCATCGAAAGCGGCCTCATGGAGGACGGTTTTCTGTTGCCCGGCGAGCATCAGTTGGCTCAGGAATTCAACGTCAGCCGTGGCACGTTGCGCGAAGCGCTGGCCGAACTGAAGCGGCGCAATTACATCGCCACGCAAAGCGGCGTCGGCTCGATCGTCACCTTCGACGGTGTGGTGCTCGACCAGCGCAGTGGCTGGGCGCAGGCCCTGGCCGATACCGGGGCGCTGATCAATACCGAAGTGTTGCGTCTGGAAGCGGTGACTCGAACGGATCTGCAAGCCGTGTTCGGCACTGATCAATTCATCATCCTCGAACGTCGCCGCCGTTCCAACGACGGCACGCTGGTGTCCCTTGAACGTTCATTGATGCCCGCCAATGGAGGCCTGGAAAGCCTGCCGCGAGTGGGCCTGATCGACAATTCCCTGACCATCACCCTGGCCGCCTATGGTTACGTCGGCGAGCGCGGCGATCAATGGATCGGTGCGGAACCGCTGAACGCCGTGGACGCCGAACTGCTCGGTCGCCCCGAAGGCACGGTGTTTCTCAAGGCCCTGCGGACCACCTACGACCGGCAGAACCGTTTCATGGAGCAGGTCGAAAGCCTGCTCGACCCGGTGCATTTCCGTCTGCACCTGCAATTTGGAGAATCGAAATGACCGCGCTCGACCGTGCCCTGGGCGCGTTTTATGGCCTGGCCCTCGGCGATGCGCTGGGCATGCCGACGCAATCGCTGAACCGCGAAACCATCAAGGTGCGCTTTGGCAAGATCGCCGATCTGCAAGACGCCGGTCCGCTGCAGCCGATCGCGGCGAACATGCCCAAGGGCTCGATCACCGATGACACCGAACAGGCGATTCTGGTCGGCGAGTTGCTGGTCGAAGGCAAGGGCCGGATCGAACCGGCGGTGCTCGCGCAGCGGCTGATCGAATGGGAAGCCGAGATGCAGGCCAAGGGTTCGCAGGATCTGCTCGGGCCATCGACCAAACGCGCGATCGAGATGATCCTTGCCGGTCACTCGCCGGAAGAGGCCGGTCGCTACGGCACCACCAATGGCGCGGCGATGCGCATCACGCCGGTGGGGATCGCGGCGGATGTCGCCGATCCGGAGCGTTTTATTGCGGCGGTGGTGCAGGCCTGTCAGGTCACCCACAACACCACGCTGGGGATTTCCAGCGCAGCGGCGGTGGCGGCGGTGGTGTCGGCGGGCATCAATGGCATGGACCTGGGCCAGGCGCTGAACCTCGGCCAACAGATCGCCCAGCAAGCCGAAGAACATGGGCACTGGGTCGCCGGGGGACGCATCGGTTCGCGCATCAGTTGGGCGCGCAGCATCAGCGTCGACAGCGACAAGGCGTTGCTCGCCGATCTGCTGTACGACGTGATCGGCACTTCGGTGGCGTCCCAGGAGTCGGTCGTCGTTTCCTTCGCCCTCGCGCAGCAAGTGGCGGTAGGGGAAATGTCGGCATTCGATGCCTTGTGCATGGCCGCCAGTCTCGGCGGCGACACTGACACCATCGCGGCGATTCTCGGCGCCATGCTCGGGGCCTGCCTGGGTCTGGAGAGCTGGCCGGCGCCGATGATCGAGACGGTCAAGTCAGTCAATGATCTTGAGCTTGAACCACTGGTAGCAGGGCTGTTGGCCTTGCGCTGAAGGGGCCGACGCCTTCGCGGGCAAGCCTGCTTTCACACAAGCATTCCGCAGGATTGAGGGCGTGACAGCTCCGGTGTGGGAGCGGGGCTGCTCGCGAAGGGCGCGCCGCCGATCTGCTTTTTAACTCGCAATGGATCGCACAGACAGGCCCAGGACGGCCGGGATGTCTTGTCGTTTTGCGTCATTGCCACAACCACAATAAAGGCAAACAGGAGCATTTTTCATGAGTTCATCGAACGCCGGGCAAAGCGCCGGGCAACTGGAAACCCGGGGCATCGAGCCGGTGCCGGAAGGCGAGTGCAACGGTCATCCGCTGCAACTGTTCTGGGTCTGGTTCGCTGCCAACATTTCCATCCTTGGCCTGCCGCTGGGCGCCACCCTGGTCGCGTTTCGCGGCCTGGCGATCTGGCAGGCAATCATCGTCGCCATCCTTGGCGCCGCCGGTTCATTCGCGGTGGTGGGGATCATCTCGATTGCCGGTCGCCGTGGTCGTGCGCCGAGCCTGACCCTGTCGCGAGCGATCTTCGGTGTGCGCGGCAATATCGGTCCGACCCTGGTGTCGCTGATGTCGCGCCTGGGTTGGGAAACCGTCAACACCACCACCGCAGCCTTCGTGCTGTTGTCGCTGTGCTCGATCCTGTTCGGCTCGCCGGTCGAGGCGAAGAGTGCGCCGGTGCTGACCCTGGTGTTCATCGCGATTTTCGTGCTGCTGACCCTGTCGGTCTCCGGCCTCGGCCACGCCACCTTGCTGGTCATCCAGAAGTGGGCGACCTACGTGTTCGGCGCGCTGAACATTCTGGTCGGTGGCTTCCTTTGCGCGACCATCGACTGGAGCGCGGTGTTCAACGCCACGCCAGCGCCAATGAGCGCGATGATTATCGGTATCGGCACCATGGCCGCCGGCACCGGGATCGGTTGGGCCAACGCGGGCGCCGACATGTCGCGCTACCAGCATCGCAGCGTCAAGGCTGTGCGGCTGGTCGCCTCGGCGGCGTTCGGCGCGGGAATTCCGCTGGTGTTGCTGATCACCCTCGGCGGCTTGCTGTCGGTGGGCAACAACGACCTCGCTTCGGCCACCGACCCAATCGTGGCGATCCGCGACATGCTGCCGACCTGGATGGCGGTGCCGTACCTGATCACCGCGTTCGGCGGGTTGCTGCTGTCGAACAACCTGTCGGTGTACTCCGCCGGCCTGACCACGCTGACCCTCGGCCTGAAGGTCAAGCGCGTGTATGCGGTGGTGGTCGACATCGTGGCGATCTTCGCCGGTTCGATCTACTTCATGCTGATCGCCGACAGCTTCTATGGCCCGTTCATTACGTTCATTTCCCTGCTGGCGGTGCCGATCACCGCGTGGGTCGGGATCTTCGTCGTTGATCTGATTCATCGCCACTACTACAGCCCGAAAGACCTGCTCGACGTCAGCCCGAGCAGCGCCTATTGGTACAACGGCGGTATCGAGTGGCGTGCATTTGGTGCCTGGGCGATCGCCATCGTGCTGGGCTTCAGTTTCACCACCATCGGCACCACCGCTGAAAACGTCTGGTTCAAGGGCTTTCTGTCCGACTCGTGGCTGGGCCATAACGGCCTCGGCTGGATCGTGACGTTCGTGGTCGCCGGCGGGATTTACCGGGTACTCGGCGGGGCAAAAGATCGCCGCGCCGCGCAGGTCGAGAATGCTCATGCCTAAGATGTTGCACACCGGCCAGGTCATCATCGACCTGGTCATGGCCGTGGATGAACTGCCGCAGATCGGCGGCGACGTACTGGCGCAATCCGCCGCTTTCGAGGCCGGCGGAGGTTTCAATGTGATGGCCGCCGCCGCGCGTAACGGCTTGCCGGTGGTTTATCTGGGGCGCCATGGCACGGGCCGTTTCGGTGATCTGGCGCGTCAGGCGATGCACGCCGAAGGCATTCACATCGGCATCGCTGAACCTGCGCAGCGTGATACTGGCCTGTGCGTGGCGCTGACCGATGCGTCGGCCGAGCGTAGCTTCATTTCCTACATCGGCGCCGAAGGAGAGGTGAGCGTCGCCGATTTGAACAGCGTGGCGGCCGAGGACGGTGATTACGCCTACGTCAGCGGCTACAGCCTGCTGCATGCGGGCAAGGGCCAGGCGCTGGTGGACTGGACGCTGGCGCTGCCAGCCTCGGTCAACGTGGTGTTCGATCCGGGACCCTTGGTGGATTCTCCGGATACGCCATTGATGCAGGCGCTGTTGCCGCGCATCGATGTGTGGACCAGCAATGGCGTCGAGGCGTTACGGTTTACCGGGGCGGCGGACATTGCCCAGGCTCTGGATCGCCTGGTGGAATATCTGCCGGGTGATGTGCTGATGGTGGTGCGTGATGGACCGCAGGGTTGCTGGATTCAGCAGCGCGGCGAGCGTCGGCATGTGCCGGGGTTTGCCGTGCAGGCGGTGGACAGCAACGGCGCGGGCGATGCCCATGCCGGGGTGTTTGTCGCTGGATTGGCGCAGGGATTGCCTGCCTTTGAAGCGGCACGGCGGGCGAATGCGGCGGCGGCTCTGGCGGTGACTCGCTGGGGACCGGCGACTGCGCCGGGGACGGCTGAGGTGGATGCGCTGATCCACAACACCTTCAGCGCCTGACACGATGCCTTCGCGGGCAAGCCCGCTCCCACATTGGAATTCGGTGCTTTTCTGTGGGAGTGGGCTTGCCCACGAAGGCGACCGAATGGCATGGACAAGACAGTTGCTCCCACATTGGAATGTGTTGTTTTTGTGGGAGCGGGCTTGCCCGCGAATTGGCCTTTGGCGTCACTGCAAAAAAAAACGCCCTCAACCCGCCTTGCGCAGCGCCTCGATCAACGCTTGCTTGCGCATCGACGAGCGCCCCGGAATCTTCTTCGCCCGGGCCTCTTTCATCAGGCTGTCGACCGTCTGTGTATCCCTCGAGGCCTGGCTGTTACGCGGGTGTCCTTCACGGCTGGCAACCGCACGCCGCGCGGATTCCTTGCGATCTTCGGACTTGGCGCTGGCCGGTTTCCGGCGTCCGGAGCCACCGGATTTTTCACCGCCCCCAGACTGTTTGTTCACCGTCGCCCAGGCGCGTGCTTCGGCCTCATCCTTCGACACGCCTTTTTGCTCATAGCTGTCTTCGATGTGTGCGGCCTTGCGCTTTTGTTCGGCGGTGTATTTGGCTTTGCTTCCACGAGGCATGGGATTTCTCCTTTGCGTCAGGATGAATGAGCGGGAGCTGCCAGAGGCAACTCCCGCACGGAGTCAGCTCTCGAGCTTGCGGGCGGCTTCCACGCCGGCGGCGCTGAGCTTGATCGGCAGGTTCAGCGAATGCTCGCCCGCTTCGTTGCAGGTCACATGGCCGTGGTGGATCAGTCCACGTTCCTGCAAGGCGGCGAGGGCGCTGGCGACGACCTTTTCACCGCGATAATTGTCCAGCACCTCTTTGCCCAGCCCGCTCGGGTGGGCGTGGAGCAGGCGGGTGAGGACTTCTTTTTCCAGGTTTTTATCGACGCTCATGTTTACCTCTTCATGGATGTGGATAAGGGTTGCTGCGGGCAAGCTACTGGCCGGAGCCCTCGGAGCCTGAGCCTCCGGTGGTGGTTTTCGAGCCGACGCCAGGGCCGGCGTTGTCCGGTGTGGCGGGGGAGTCGGGCGTGTTCATGCCGCCCTGGCGGCCCGGATCGCTGCCCTGGGTGCGCGGGTCGGTGCCGGTGGCGGGCGGCTGGTTGATCACAGGCACGCCCGAGCCGTCGGTATTCATGCCGGGGGCGCTGTTGATGGCGGGGGCTCGGGGCGGCGTGACCGGATCGGTCGGCCCGGTGCCGCTGGCGGTGGTGGCGGCGAAAACCGCCGGGCAAAGCAGTGTGGCGAAGACGAGGGCAGTCAACCTTGACGAGATCATGGGGCTCTCCAGTGATTGGATTCCTTACATGATCTTGGTCTGCCCTCGCGCGGTGTCGGTGCCTGATGAACGACGAACGGTCTAGGTCGCCGGGGCGGTTCTGATGCTGATTCGACGCCACAACAAGCGACCAAGCGTGATCAGCCAGTTCACCAGCGCGATCGCCAGCACGGTCGACAGCAGCGTCGCCATGCCGTGTTCAACGATGATTTTCCCGGCCAGCAGAGGAAAGCCGAAAACGCCGATAAAGTACGCCAGGCTGAACAGCAGCAACGCCTGGGAAGTGCTGCCGGCCGGGGCTTCGTTGGCGGCCAGGCCATTGATCACCGAGTAGGTCAGGCCATAACCGACACCGAGCATCACCGCCGCCAGCACATAGCTCGGACCGCTGTCGACGCCGAAGGCGAACAGCACAATCGAGCCGAGCATCAGCCCCGATAGCAGGCACGATGCACGCAACGGATCACGCTTGACCACGAAGCCGGCGATCAGCATGCGACTGCTGATGGCCGCGCCCATGAAACCGAGGAAGAACAGCGAATAGTCCAGTGAGCGCGCTGCGGCATAACTGGTCTGGAAGCTCGACAGTCCGCCGAACACGCAACCGCCGAGGCCGACCATGATGATCGGGAACAGCGCCCGGGAGCCCAGCACCTGGGTCGTTGCTCGCCAGGTGATGCGTGCTGCTGAAGTCGCCTGGGTACTTTTCAGTCGTGCGCCAAGACGCCAGAACAGCCACACGCCGATCAGACTCGCCGCCGCTGCCAGGTAAAACGCCGAGGTCACCGGCAAGTCCAAAGCGCTGGCTGCACGGCCGAGCAACGGGCCGCTGCCGATCCCGGTCATCATGCTGCCGGACAGCAGGGCGAAGTATCTGGCCCGTTGCGCCGGGCTCACCAGGCTGGCGACGATGATCGGCCCCAGCGTGTAGAAAACGCCCCAGCCGAGGCCCAGCAGCAAGCCGAAAAACAACAGCAGATGACCGAACCCCGGCGTCAGCGCAAACCCCAGGCTCGCCGCCACCAGCAACAGACCGAACAGCGCAATCGAACGCGCTGCGCCGAGCAGATCGGACAGATGCCCCGACACCAGCACCGCCACAAACGTACTGAGCATTGCTGCGCTGATCACGCTGCCGGCATCGTGCTCGTTACCGCCGCGCGAACCGATCAATAACGACAGCAGAAACGTCGCGCCATAGGACAGCGACAGCAGATAACTGGCGAGGCAAAACAGGCCGAACAGTTTGCCCGAGACCTGGGGTGTTGCTTGCGGCATGACGCGGTTCCTTGAGCGGAAGAATTCAACGTCATCTATCTAACATGCCTGGTGCGGGGCTTAGGTCTGAGCTTGCTGATCTCAGGATCGTCGCCGGCCGGAGTAATGCCTCACATGACGCCGATTTCTTCCTTGAACTGCTCCATGAAACCCTTCAGCCGTTGATGGCGGATATTGGCCAGACGTTGACCGGCGGCGGTCTGGAAACCGTCAGCGAGGTGCAGCAGTTTTGTCTGGAAATGATCGAGGCAGAAGCGCGTGTCGTCGTAGTTCCTTGCTTTGGCTTCCGGGTCTTGCGCGTCGTACAGCGCGCTGCCCATGCGCCCGGCGACGTAGAAAGTGCGGGCCACCCCAAGCATGCCCAGGGAGTCGAGGCGATCGGCGTCCTGCAGCAGCTTCGCTTCGCGGGTGAGCGGGGTGATGCTGGCGGAAAAACTGTGGGCTTCGATGGCGTGGCTCACGGCGCTGACTTTTGTCGCCGACCAGTCCAGGTCAGCCAGCACCTGCGAGGCTTTTTCCGCTGCCAGCCGCGAGGCCTGCGAACGCAGTGGCGAGTTCTTTTCCACCGCCACACAATCGTGCAATAACACCGCCGCCAGCAACACTTGCAGATCGCCACCTTCTTCGGCCTGCAAGGTGCGCGCGTTGTGCCAGACCCGTTGCAGATGCGACAGATCGTGAGCGCCGTCTCCTGCGGGTTCGAGCGCGTGGGGCAACAGCTCTGCTGCGAGCGCTTCCATAGGAGCAAAGGCATTGATGGTCATGCAGATCCTCAAATCAAACGAAATCCCTGTGGGTGCGAGCCTGCTTGCGAAAGCGCCGGCACAGCCAACTTCTCCACTGACTGACCACCCCTGTCGCGAGCAGTCTCACTCTTACAATAGTTGCATCCGCACCGGCAGTTTTGCCGTACACCGCGCGCCGCCTTAGTATGGCGTTTTCCTTTTCCGACAAGGCCCGTCCATGACGATTGAAATCCGCCCGGCGACCCCCAGCGATGCCCCGCAAATCCTCGCCTTCATCACCGAACTCGCGGATTTCGAGAAGGCCCGTCACGAAGTCATCGCCAGCGTCGCCGACATCGAACGCAGCCTGTTCAGCGAAGGCGCCACCGCCCATGGCCTGATCTGCCTGCGCGACGGTTTGCCGATCGGCTTCGCGGTGTTCTTCTTCAGTTATTCGACCTGGCTGGGCAGCAACTGCCTGTACCTCGAAGACCTCTACATCACCCCCGAACAACGCGGCGGCGGTGCCGGCAAAACCCTGCTGCGCCACCTCGCCAAGATCGCCTGCGCCAACGACTGCGGCCGCTTCGAATGGAGCGTGCTGGACTGGAACACCCCGGCCATCGAATTCTACAAATCCCTCGGCGCCCAGCCACAAGAGGAATGGGTGCGCTATCGCATGGATGGCAAGGTGTTGCGGGAGTTTGCCGAGGGGCGTTAAGGGGGAGTGGCAATCTGATACGGAAACGATTGTCGACAGGGCTCTAGTCCGGCATTCTACGCGCCATTTTTGCACGCTCATGGACGACATCTGCAATGCCTTCGGCACTCTTTCTCCGCGCCCGTGGAGCTTTCGCTGCGTCAATGAGTGACCGGCGATGAGCGGACTACGGGCGTCAATGCGTCTGTACGGCCTGGTGAAAAACTCAGGCTCCAGCGACAACCCCCATCGCCAGCCGGTGGATGTTCTCTGCACGCTCAATCGCCACGGCGGCAAAGCCATTCGTGCATTTGTGTCGCGACTCGACGCCGAATTGATGGCCCGCAGTGCGGGGCTCGACGATTACCGCGTGCTGGCACTGCGCAGCTTCGACCCGAATGAATTTATCGATGCACACCGGGGCTGGCTGACGTTGCATGTCTGCTGCGGCTTTGTCGCGATGGCCGGGCAATCGTTGCTGGATAACGACGCTTTATCGCCAATGGGCTGGTACGTCTATTCCGAGATCGGGCGCTGGACTGCCGAGCATCATCTTGAACTCGGCCAGCAAATGGCCGACCTGTTGCAGGCCACCTACGACCGCAATCACCTGCCTGACTACAACGCCTGGCTCAATGAACTTGATGATGCCACACCGTGCGAACTGTCCTGGCAGGCCGACGAAGCCTGGCGACAACTGCAAACCGTGATATCCCCTGACAATCGCGAACATTGCCACGCGCTGTTCGACCCCGTCGAAAACCGTTGGCGCTTTGCTGCGACCGCTATCGACATTTATCAGCCTCACCCGCAATCCCCTAAGCAAGGAGCTTTGAATTGAGTGGTAAACCCGCTGCACGCATGACCGACCCAACCGCATGCCCATTGCCAGGCCATGGCACCAACCCGATTGTCTCTGGCTCGCCGGACGTATTCTTCGACGGCCTCGCCGCTGCGCGCATGACCGATAAATCCGCCTGCGGCAGCCCGATTACCGGAGGAGTCTCCGGCACGGTTTTCATTAACGGCCTGAATGCCGCCACGCTCGACAGTACCGGTGGGCACGGGAATGTGGTGGTGGGTGGGTCGGGGACGGTAATTATTGGACAGAGCGGAGGAGGGGCAGCGTTTAGTGGGTTGTTGCCGATGCCGGTGCATTTTACGGACAAGATGCAACTGGTTGATGAGTTCTCGGGCGAGCCTGTTGTCAATCATCCTTACACAATCAAGCGTGGAGATGGGAGTGAGGAACACGGTGTAACTGATGCGGCAGGTTTTACACACGCGGTCAGTTCCCATTTGGCGGAAACCATCGAACTGTTTGCGGAGTAATTGAAATGGGAACGGAGAATGTAACTACGGATGAAAGCAAAAAAAGCCTTGGAACACACGCACTGACTTGCCCAACAGACGAATCGATTAAGAAATTCAAATACATGCGACGGGCCGTAGCTTTCTTTGTCGGAGGGGCTGGTGATAAAGAGAGTTATTATGGTTTTGGGCCGGAGCACAATATAGATCATGCAAGACTGCCATTTGATAATTCGGTAAAACTGGCCGAGTATGCTGCTGGCGTTAAGTCGCATTATCTTGGGTACAATGAGGTTATCGGTGAGTCAAGCATACAGAGTAATGTCCTGAAAGAGCTTTGTAAAAATGATGCTATTTATATAGTCGGGCATAGTCTGGGTGGTTGGAACGGGGCCCATCTGTCGGCGATTCTGACCAATATGGGGTACACGGTGAAAATGTTGGTGACGCTTGATCCCGTGGGCAAAGGCGCATTAGTTGGAAGCCTGTCCAATATTTATCCAGATACTCCTCAACCCAAGGCAGGGTTGTGGATAAATATTCTTGCCCAATCTTCAAAATCAAATATGTCCGATTGGATTGCAGGTATTGGTGAGCAGTGGCGACTTGAGAGTGGCCCTAACGTAAATAGCATAATGGACGTAAATCACGAAAAGGCTGCGGAGATGTTTACTACTGTATTGGCTGATGGTAAGTCGGCCTTGCATTACATGATAAACTCGCTCAATAGCTATTATCGGGGTGAGTTGTGAGTATTTTGAAGGTCTATGCTGTTGTTTTGCTGGTGATGCTTTCGGGTTGTTCTTTTAAACAAGATAAGCCCCCTGCTAATCTCCAGTTTTCTAAAATTGAAAGGGTACGTAAAACAGTTTTGTATGATCTGTACTTTTCCTCAGATGTCAATATTCTTGGGCCTTATAAATCATTGGTTGGCGTTAGATTGATTTGCGCTTTGGGGGATGACCAGGATTTTTCAACCGGCCACAGGATGAAGTGGTTTATTAAGGGCTCGGTTTCACAAGATCGGTCTGGTACGGATCTTGATTTTGTTTCGCGAATTACCTTTAGCGAGTCTGATGCCAATGGGTCGAGCGAGAGAGATTTGACGGCTGTAGAACTAAGAGAGCTTCTGGAGAAAAAAACTGAAATCCCGTGTAGGTTTTTGGCTGATGCAACAATGATGGATACCTATTATTCAAATACTATGTATGTTCCGGTTGAAAGTATTGTTCGAGCCGTCGATTAGTTGCTCGCTCTGAATCGTGACGCTTTATGATTTTTGCGTGTTTGGTTTTTGGGGTGGTGATGCGCAGGTTGTTTTTAGCTGCATTGTTCATGCTCTGCTCTTCATGCATGCAGTTGCATGTTCCGGCGCCACGAATTGAGTTCACATCTATTGAGTATGATGCCGGAAGTTATAATCTCCGCTTCAGGTCTGATAGGGATTTGGTGAATTTATACAAGGCGCATGGTATTAACGAGCAAGTCGGAACATGGTTGAAATGTTCGCTGGATGGCGACGGCGATTTTTCCATTCTTCATAAAATTCGACTTTACGGCGGCGGTGTTGTCCGTGATGTGCGAGTTGTGGAGGGGGATCGACGTTATGAGTTTAATGTGTGGTTCAGGTTTGAAGAGGACGTTGATCAGGGCGGCAGTTCCAGAATAATCAGAAAGGAGGTGTTGTTATCGTTGCTGGGCAGACAAGACTATATTCCCTGTCAAGCGACAATAACGGCTACTTTCTATAAGGCTTATTATTCAAAGGTTATGTATATACCCACGTCTCGGATCATTGCTGAGGTTCAAAAAGTAATCACAGCGCCGGAGTATGTAATCTTGCCGCCGGAGCTTCGGCCGCTATCGTGGCTTCAATTCGAGCAGATTTGCATCACCGAGAGACGCTACTACGCAGGGGACACCATCGTTCATGGAGGTGTGTGCAGTGGCCTGCCTTACAGTGGGTTATTGAGTTCGTTCGCACCACTGAATGGCAAATTTCGAATTGTCGATGCCCAGACGCGAAAGCCCCAGCCGAACGTACGGTATCTGATCAAGCGACCGGATGGACGAGAAGAGGAAGGGCTGAGTGATGCGCAGGGCGATACGCATGTCTTTGGTTCGAATGACCCTGAGAGCTTCAAGCTTTTCCTGTTTGACGAAGGGCTGGAAGCCATGACGATGTGAACCTGACAAATCCCAAAATATGGGATGCAAAATTACATATTGAGATTTATAGCTTGGGAGGTCTATAGTCCAGCTCACTCACTGCCAAAAACAAAACAGGTGAAGCGATGCTGGCGCAATTGATCGCGCTCGATTGGGGGACGACCTCATTACGTGCTTATAAACTCGCGGCGGGTGGCCAGGTGCTGGAGCAGCGTTCGCTGTCGTCCGGGATCATGCAGTTGCCGAAGACGCCGCGCATCCTCCACGGTCGCGAATGCGCCGATGGTTTTGAACTGGCCTTCGACGAGGCCTGTGGTGACTGGCTCGATGCGCAGCCGCAGTTGCCGGTGATCGCTTGCGGCATGGTCGGCAGCGCCCAGGGTTGGCGCGAAGCGGCCTATCGCGACACGCCGGCCAACGTCGCCGATCTCGGAAATTCCCTGCAAACCGTACGCAGCCTTCGCGGCACGCTGGTGCATATCGTGCCGGGGGTGATCCAGCGTTCGCGTCTGCCGAACGTCATGCGTGGCGAAGAAACCCAGGTGCTCGGCGTCTTGCAGAATCTGGCGCTGGAGGCGAGTGACGATCTGTTGATCGGCCTGCCGGGCAGTCATTCGAAATGGGTGGAAGTGGTCGATGGCTGCATCACCCATTTCGACACGTTCATGACCGGCGAGGTGTTTGCCGTACTCAGCGAACACAGCATTCTCGGCCGTACCCAACAGCACGGCGCGACTTTCGACGGCCAGGCGTTTGATCGTGGCGTGCAGGTAGCGTTGTCGGCGGACGGCGAGATCGGTGTGCTGTCGACTCTGTTCAGCGCCCGCAGCCTGGGCCTGACAGGCGAACTCAGTGCCACCGCACAGCCCGATTATCTTTCCGGTCTGTTGATTGGCCATGAACTGGCGGCGCTTGCCCAGGTGCAGCGGCGTCGACGCAACAGCGTCCATCTTCCTTCGATCATTCTTATCGGCAACAGCCAATTGTGTGCCCGCTACAGCCGTGCGCTCGACGCCTGCGGTTTCGCCCGGGTGACCCTGGCGGAGCAGGCCACCGAGCGTGGCCTGTGGCAACTGGCGCTGGCCGCCGGACTGATCGATTCCTCATCCCGTTAACCCTGACTGGAGGCCTGACATGCTCAAGCAAGCATTGGCGCAAAACGGTCTGATCGCGATTCTGCGCGGCCTGCATCCGCAGGAAGCCGCCGCTGTCGGAGAAGTCCTGTATGCGGCCGGATTTCGCGTTATCGAAGTACCGCTAAATTCCCCTTCGCCGTACGAAAGTATCCGCATCCTGCGCAAGACCTTGCCCGCCGATTGCCTGATCGGTGCCGGTACGGTGCTGACCCCGGAACAGGTGGAACTGGTGAAAGAGGCAGGGGGGCAAGTGATCGTCATGCCCCACAGCGATGCCAAGGTGTTGCGGGCGGCGAAAGCGGCGGGGCTGTACCTGTCGCCGGGTGTCGCGACGCCGACTGAAGCCTTCGCCGCGCTGGAGGAGGGTGCGGACATTCTCAAGCTGTTCCCGGCCGAGCAGATGGGGCCGGCGGTGGTGAAGGCGTGGCTGGCGGTGTTGCCGGTCGGAACGGTGCTGGCGCCGGTCGGCGGGATCACGCCGGACAACATGCAGGTCTTCATCGACGCGGGCGTCAAAGGCTTCGGCCTCGGCTCCGGGCTGTTCAAACCGGGTATGACGACTGAGCAAGTGGCGGCCAATGCCAAGGCCTATGTCGCGGCCTGGAAAGCCCTTCGCTAAGACTTTCTGGCGCTGAGTGCGCTGCATCTATAAAAGCTGCATTTACAAAAAGAGAGCAGAGATGAAAATCACCAAACTCACGACCTTCATCGTCCCGCCGCGCTGGTGCTTCCTCAAGGTCGAAACCGACGAGGGCGTGACCGGTTGGGGCGAGCCCGTGGTCGAAGGTCGCGCGCACACCGTCGCGGCTGCCGTTGAGGAATTGTCCGACTACCTGATCGGCAAAGACCCACGCAACATCGAAGACATCTGGACGGTGCTGTATCGCGGCGGCTTCTACCGTGGCGGTGCGATCCACATGAGCGCCCTGGCCGGTATCGACCAGGCGTTGTGGGACATCAAGGGCAAGGCCCTCGGCGTATCGGTCAGCGATCTGCTGGGTGGTCAGGTGCGCGACAAGATTCGTGTGTATTCGTGGATCGGCGGCGATCGTCCGGCTGACACCGCGCGCGCGGCCAAAGAAGCGGTGGGCCGTGGTTTCACAGCGGTGAAAATGAACGGCACCGAAGAGCTGCAATTCCTCGACACCTTCGACAAGGTCGATCTGGCGCTGGCCAACGTGGCGGCGGTACGCGATGCGGTCGGGCCGAACGTCGGCATCGGTGTCGACTTCCATGGCCGGGTCCACAAACCCATGGCCAAGGTGCTGATGAAGGAACTCGATCCGTTCAAATTGATGTTCATCGAAGAACCGGTGCTCAGCGAAAACTACGAAGCACTGAAAGAGCTGGCTCCACTGACCAGTACACCGATTGCCCTGGGCGAACGGCTGTTTTCCCGCTGGGACTTTAAACGGGTGTTGAGCGAAGGCTACGTCGACATCATCCAGCCCGATGCGTCCCACGCCGGTGGCATCACCGAGACCCGCAAGATCGCCAACATGGCCGAAGCCTACGATGTGGCGCTGGCGCTGCATTGCCCGTTGGGGCCGATTGCGCTGGCGGCGTGTCTGCAACTGGATGCGGCTTGCTACAACGCGTTCATTCAGGAGCAGAGCCTGGGCATCCATTACAACGAGAGCAACGACTTGCTCGATTATGTGAAGGACCCACGGGTGTTCGACTACGACCAGGGCTTCGTCAAGATCCCGAACGGCCCGGGGCTGGGCATCGAGATCAACGAGGAATATGTGATCGAGCGCGCCGCCGTCGGCCACCGCTGGCGCAACCCGGTCTGGCGGCATGCCGATGGCAGTTTTGCCGAGTGGTGAGTCGCTGACTCAACGCTTTCCGCCCCCCTTGCGGGAGCGGGCTTGCTCGCGAATGCGTCATGTCAGCTCAGCAGATGTTGACTGAAAAACCCCTTTCGCGGGCGAGCCCGACTCCCACAAACGCTCAGTGCAAGGCTTCACGCCGACCTCAATAAACATAAGAAGAGGCACCCCCATGCAACCGCAAACCCTGACCGGGCAGGCGTCATTGGTCACGCCCAGCCGTAAGCGCTTTTTCATCATGGTGTTGCTGTTCATCACCGTGGTCATCAACTACCTCGACCGCAGCAACCTGTCGATTGCCGCCCCGGCGCTGACCTCCGAACTGGGCATCGATCCGGTTCACGTCGGGCTGATTTTCTCTGCGTTCGGCTGGACCTACGCCGCCATGCAGATCCCCGGCGGCTGGCTGGTGGATCGGGTGCCGCCGCGCATTCTGTACAGTGCCGCGCTACTGCTGTGGTCTGTGGCGACGGTGATGCTCGGCTTCGCCGCGAGCTTCATCGCGCTGTTCGTGCTGCGCATGGCGGTCGGTGCGCTGGAAGCGCCGGCATATCCGATCAACAGCCGCGTGGTGACCACCTGGTTTCCCGAGCGTGAACGGGCCACCGCCATCGGTTTCTACACCTCCGGCCAGTTCGTCGGGCTGGCGTTCCTGACCCCGGTACTGGCCTGGCTGCAGCATGAATACGGCTGGCACATGGTGTTCGTGGTCACCGGCGCGGTCGGCATTATCTGGGCAGCGATCTGGTACGCGGTGTATCGCGAACCACGGGATTTCAAAGGCGCCAACGAGGCGGAAATCGACCTGATCCGCGAGGGCGGCGGGTTGGTGGATATCCAGGCCGACACCGCGAAGGTCAAGGCAAAATTCAGCTGGACGGATCTGGGCATCGTCCTCAGCAAACGCAAGTTGTGGGGGATTTACCTCGGTCAGTTCTGCCTCAACTCGACGCTGTGGTTTTTCCTGACGTGGTTCCCGACCTATCTGGTGAAGTATCGCGGCATGGACTTCATCAAGTCCGGCCTGCTGGCGTCGCTGCCGTTCCTCGCTGCGTTTATCGGCGTGTTGTGTTCAGGGTTCTTTTCCGACTTCCTGATTCGCCGTGGTTATACCGTCGGCTTCGCGCGCAAGTTGCCGATCATCGGTGGTCTGCTGATTTCCACCTCGATCATCGGCGCCAACTTCGTCGAGTCGACGCCGCTGGTGATTGCCTTCCTCGCGCTGGCGTTTTTCGGCAACGGGCTGGCCTCGATCACCTGGTCCCTGGTGTCGACGCTGGCGCCGGCCAGGTTGCTCGGATTGACTGGCGGGGTGTTCAATTTCATCGGCAACCTGTCGGCCATCGCCACGCCGATTGTCATCGGTTTCCTCGCCAGCGGTGATTCGTTCGCGCCGGCGATCACCTACATCGCGGTTCTGGCGCTGATCGGTGCCTTGTCCTACGTGCTGCTGGTGGGCAAGGTCGAGCGTATCGAGTTGTAGTCGTCCGTGTCGGGCGACCATAATGCCGCCCGTTCCCTCGCTCAACGGTAAAGGCTGGATATGCAGGAAGACGCCCCAAAAACCGCCAAGGACGCCGCGCCCACCGGCACCCAGACCCTGCTTCGCGGGTTGGGTGTGGTGCAGGCCGTCGCCAGTGGCGCCCGCGATCTGAAAGAGATCGCGCGGCTGATCGGCACTACGCGCAGCACCACCCATCGGCTGGCGAGTTGTCTGGTGGACGAACGCTATCTGCGGGTCGTGCCGCAAGTGGGCTATCTGCTGGGGCCGAAGCTGATCGAGCTGGGTTTCCAGGCGCGCGAAGAGTTGCCGCTGGCGAGCCTGGCCGGGCCGTATCTGGACGAATTGTCGGCGCTGACCGGTGACACTGTTCACCTGGGCATTCGCGAAGGCGACGAAGTGCTGTATCTGCTGAAAAATCCGGGGCGCAATGGCCCGGAAATGCGTTCGCGGGTCGGCCATCGCATGCCGCTGGCGCGCACCGGGATCGGCAAGGCGCTGATGCTGGATGACACGCCGCAGAACTGGCAGCGGCTGTACGACATCAGCCTGCCGGCGGGTGGGAAAAGTCAGTTCTGGCCGCAGCACCCACAGCAGTCGTGGGAGCAACTGGAGCAGCGGATGACCGAATACGTGGCCGGCGGCTACGCCTTCGATCTGGAGGACAACGAGCCGTCGATCCGTTGCGTGGCGGCGCCGATCCGCGATGCGAGCAAGCAGATCGTCGCCGCCATCAGCATCGCCAGCACCGTGCCTTATATGCCACTGGAAAAAATGGCCGAGCTGATTCCCCTGATCAAAGGGGTCACGGCCCGGCTCTCGGCGGAGCTGGGGTTGAAGGTCTGACGCGTCAGACTTTCAAAGTCGCCATGTCGATCACGAAGCGGTACTTCACATCCCCGGCGATCATCCGCGCGTAAGCCTCGTTGATCTGGCGGATGTCGAGCATCTCGATGTCGCAGCTGATGTTGTGTTCGGCGCAGAAATCCAGCACTTCCTGGGTTTCGGCGACGCCACCGATCAACGAACCGGCCAAAACGCGACGGCCCAGCACCAGTTTGGCGGCGTGGACCGGCGGATCGATCGGCTCGATCAGACCCACCAGAATGTGCACGCCGTCGAAGCGCAGGGTGTCGAGGTACGGGTTGAGATCGTGCTGGACCGGAATGGTGTCCAGCAGGAAATCGAAACGACCGGCTGCAGCTTTCATCTGCTCTTCGTCGGTGGAGACGATCACATGATCGGCGCCCTGACGACGACCTTCTTCGGCCTTGCTTGCCGAACGGGTGAACAGCGTCACTTCAGCGCCCATGGCCTTGGCGAACTTGATGCCCATGTGGCCCAGGCCGCCCATGCCGAGAATCCCGACCTTGTCGCCGGCCTTCACGCCGTAGTGCTTGAGCGGCGAGTAGGTGGTGATGCCGGCGCAGAGAATCGGTGCGGCGCTGGCCAGGTCGAGTTTTTCCGGGATGCGCACCACGAAATGCTCGCTGACGACGATGCTGTCCGAGTAGCCGCCCATGGTGTTGCTGCCGTCGACCCGATCCGGGGTGGCGTAGGTCATGGTCGGGCCTTCGAGGCAATATTGCTCGAGGTTGGACTGGCAGGCTTCGCAGGTGCGGCAGGAGTCGACCATGCAGCCGACGCCGACCAGATCGCCTACCTTGTGGCGGGTGACATTCGCACCGATGGCGGTGACTTTTCCGACGATCTCGTGGCCAGGCATCAACGGATAAACGGCGATGCCCCATTCGTTGCGCGCCTGGTGGATGTCGGAGTGGCAGACGCCGCAATACAGAATGTCGATCGCCACGTCGTCGGCCCGTGGGCTGCGGCGTTCGAACTTCATCGGGGCGAGGGGCGTGGTGGCCGATTGGGCGGCATAGCCGATGGCGGTGTACATGGGGAACCTCGCAAAAGCAGTGACAGGTGAGGCGGCGCATTCTGGGCGCCGTCCGGGTGTCCGGCCATGGCGATTCCTCCGGGTGTCATGCCTAATCCTCCGGCATGCGGGTTTGATCGGTCGCATTGGCAAAAGGATCTGCGATGATGTTTTCGTCCCTGATTCCGTGACTTTTTTGAAGAGCAATCCGATGCAATTGACCCGTCACCTTGATGCCAACGCCACCCTGGTTTCGTTGATCGAACCGCTGGCGCTGCGCGATGGCTACAGCCAGACCGGTCTGCCGGGCGTGCAGGTGTTGCGCGCCAGTTGCGACGTGGCCCGTGGCCCGCACATTTATGAACCGAGCCTGATGATCATCGCCCAGGGCAGCAAACTGGCGTACCTGGGACCGCGCACGATGGAGTACGGTGCCGGGCATTACCTGATTCAGGCGTTGCCGGTGCCGTTCGAGTGCGAGACCTATGCCTTGCCGGATGCGCCGCTGCTGGGGGTGTCGGTGGCGATCGATCGGGTGCTGTTGGGTGAGTTGGTGTTGGCGATGGGCCTGGCGCCGGGGCGGCATATCGCAGCGCAGACGCCGGAGTCGATGACCTCGGTGGTGCTCGATGACGGCATGCGCGGTTGCGTCGAACGGTTGTTGCGCTGTCTGCACGATCCGCTGGAGTGCCAGATTCTCGGGCCGGCGCGAGTGCGTGAGTTGCTGTTCGTCGCGCTGCGCGGACCCCAGGCCGATGTGCTGCGGGCGTTGGTGGAACAGCAGGGGCAGTTTGCCCGGGTGGCGGCGTCGATCAGCCATCTGCATGCGCATTACACCGAGCCGCTGAATGTCGAGACCCTCGCCGGTTGCGCGAACATGAGCGTTTCGACTTTCCATGAACATTTCAAACGCAGCACGTTGCTGTCGCCGGTGCAGTATCTGAAACGTTTGCGTTTGCTAAAGGCGCAGACGTTGCTGATCGCCGAGGGACTGGGCGTGGCGCAGGTGGCGCATCGGGTGGGGTATCAGAGCACGTCGCAGTTCAGTCGCGAGTACAAGCGCTACTTCGAGCGCAGTCCCGGGGATGAACGCGCTGCCTGATGACCGAATCGCAGGCAACAAAAAGGCCCCCATATCGGGAGCCTCGATGTTCAGCGTTTCGACTTACATGTTCGGGTAAGTCGGGCCGCCAGCGCCTTCCGGCGTGACCCAGGTGATGTTCTGCGAAGGGTCCTTGATGTCACAGGTCTTGCAGTGTACGCAGTTCTGGGCGTTGATCTGGAAGCGTTTCTCGCCGTCTTCCTTGGTCACCACTTCATAGACGCCGGCCGGGCAGTAGCGCTGGGCGGGTTCGTCGTAGAGCGGCAGGTTCTTGGCTAGCGGAATGGTCGGGTCGGTCAGCTTCAGGTGGCACGGTTGTTCTTCTTCGTGGTTGGTGCCGGAGATGAACACCGAGCTCAGCTTGTCGAAGCTGATCTTGCCGTCGGGTTTCGGGTAGTCGATTTTCTTGCAGTCGGCGGCGAGCTTGAGGCAGGCGTAATCCGGCTTGGTGTCGTGCAGGGTGAACGGCAGTTTGCCGCCGAAGATGTTTTGGTCCAGCCAGTTGAAACCGCCGCCGACGATGGCACCGAACTTGTGGATCGCCGGGCCGAAGTTGCGGCTGGCGAACAGTTCTTCATAGAGCCAGCTCTTCTTGAACGCGTCGACGTAGGTGGTCAGCTCTTCGCTGCCGTCCTTGTCGGCGAACAATGCGTCAGCCACCGATTCAGCGGCGAGCATGCCGGACTTCATCGCGGTGTGGCTGCCCTTGATCTTGGCGAAGTTCAGGGTGCCGAGGTCGCAACCGATCAGTGCGCCGCCCTTGAACACCATTTTCGGCAACGAGTTCAGGCCACCCTTGCAGATCGCGCGGGCGCCGTAGCTGATGCGCTTGCCGCCTTCCAGGTACTGCTTGAGTACCGGGTGGTGCTTGAGGCGCTGGAATTCGTCGAACGGCGACAGGTACGTGTTGCTGTAGGACAGATCGACGATCAGGCCGACCACCACCTGATTGTTTTCCAGGTGATAGAGGAACGAGCCGCCGGTGTTCTCGGTGCCCATGATGTCCATCGGCCAACCGGCGGTGTGTACCACCAGGCCTGGCTGGTGTTTGGCCGGGTCGACTTCCCAGATTTCTTTCAGGCCGATGCCGTAGTGCTGGGCGTCGGCATCGCTGTCGAGGTTGAAGCGCTTGATCAGCTGCTTGCCGATGTGGCCACGGCAGCCTTCGGCGAACAGCGTGTACTTGCCACGCAATTCCATGCCCGGGGTGTACAGGCCTTCTTTCGGATGGCCTTCGCGATCGACACCCAGGTCACCGGTGATGATCCCGCGCACGATGCCGTTTTCGTCGAACAGCGCTTCCTGGGCGGCGAAGCCCGGGTAGATTTCCACGCCCAGGTTCTCGGCCTGCTGGGCCAGCCAGCGGCACAGGTTGCCGAGGGAAATAATGTAGTTGCCTTCGTTGTGCATGGTCTTGGGCACAAAGAAGTCAGGGATCTTTTGCGCGCTTTCGGCGTTTTTCAGCACGAAAATGTCATCGCGGGTGACGGGCGTGTTCAGCGGGGCGCCGAGTTCTTTCCAGTCAGGGAAGAGTTCGTTCAGGGCCCGTGGTTCGAATACCGCGCCGGACAGGATGTGCGCGCCGACTTCGGAGCCTTTTTCGACCACGCAGACGCTGATTTCCTTACCGGCTTCGGCGGCCTTCTGCTTCAGACGGCAGGCGGCGGACAGGCCAGCGGGGCCGGCACCGACGATGACCACGTCGAATTCCATGTATTCGCGTTCCACAGGCTATCTCCTACTCAAGGCTCAACAGTTTTTTTTCTAATTTGGAGGTTCGGTGTCGTATCCGTTATTGCCTTTACGTTAACGTCAAGGGTAATAATGGGCAAACCACCTTTCTCTCTAGGCGGCGCATTATATCTACACCACTCCCAGCGTCCAATACAAACGTTTGTTTGAATTGGCCGCAGGCCAGAGAAATCAAAGAAGCGCGGCTTATGAACGGCTATTTTGCCGTATTGACCGGAATAGGCGTTCCGGTCAAGATACGGGCGGTTTTGCGCTCGCCGTAGGCAGACTGGCGGTTTCAAGAGCACCTCTAAAGACAGGGCGTAGGCGGTACCCGGTGATGCGCGACACAGATCTGGCGCGCAGTTTACACACCGCACAGATGAATGACTTATCGGTCACCACTGACGAACGGTCATCCACTTCGCGATGTGAAACATCCCGTACTCATGCCGGCGTTTTTAGAGGTGCCCTTGTGCCCGATGAGCATCAACCGCCAGGTTCGCCTAGGCGACTTTCTTTTCACCGGAGAGTAACGAGGAATCCATGAAGGTTCTTGTAGCTGTCAAACGCGTTGTGGATTACAACGTCAAGGTTCGCGTCAAGGCGGACAATTCCGGCGTAGACCTCGCCAACGTCAAGATGTCGATGAACCCGTTCTGCGAAATCGCAGTGGAAGAAGCCGTACGCCTGAAAGAGAAAGGCGTTGCGACTGAAATCGTCGTCGTCTCCATCGGCCCGTCCACCGCTCAGGAGCAGCTGCGTACCGCACTGGCTCTTGGTGCCGACCGCGCCATCCTCGTCGAATCCGCCGAAGATCTGACTTCCCTGGCCGTGGCCAAGCTGCTCAAGGCTGTGGTCGACAAGGAACAGCCTCAGCTGGTGATCCTGGGCAAACAGGCCATCGACAGCGACAACAACCAGACCGGCCAGATGCTCGCTGCACTGAGCGGCTACGGTCAGGGCACTTTCGCCTCGAAAGTCGAAGTCTCCGGCGACAGCGTTGCCGTGACCCGCGAAATCGACGGCGGCGCGCAGACCGTTTCCCTGAAACTGCCAGCGATCGTCACCACCGACCTGCGTTTGAACGAGCCGCGCTACGCGTCGCTGCCAAACATCATGAAAGCCAAGAAGAAGCCTCTCGAAGTGCTGACGCCTGACGCTTTGGGCGTTTCCACCGCCTCCACCAACAAGACCGTGAAAGTCGAAGCGCCGGCTGCACGCAGCGCGGGCATCAAAGTCAAGTCGGTGGCTGAACTGGTCGAGAAACTGAAAAACGAAGCGAAGGTGATCTGACCATGACTATCCTGGTAATCGCTGAACACGACAACAAAGTGCTGGCCCCGGCCACGCTGAACACCGTGGCTGCAGCTGCCAAGATCGGCGGCGACATCCACGTTCTGGTGGCCGGTCAGGGCGCTGGCGCCGTGGCTGAAGCCGCTGCGAAAATCGCGGGCGTGAGCAAAGTCCTGAACGCTGACAACGCCGCTTACGCGCATCAGCTGCCGGAAAACGTCGCTCCGCTGGTCGCCGAACTGGGCAAGGGCTACAGCCACATCCTGGCTGCCGCCACTTCCAACGGCAAAAACATCCTGCCACGCGTTGCCGCGTCGCTGGACGTCGACCAGATCTCCGAGATCATCTCGGTAGAAAGCGCCGACACCTTCAAGCGTCCGATCTATGCCGGTAACGCCATTGCGACCGTGCAGTCGACCGCCGCCATCAAAGTGATCACCGTGCGTGCCACCGGTTTCGACCCGGTTGCCGCTGAAGGTGGTTCGGCTGCTGTTGAATCGGTGGCCGCTGCTCACGACGCCGGTACTTCCAGCTTCGTCAACGAAGAGCTTGCGAAATCTGATCGTCCTGAGCTGACCGCTGCCAAAATCGTCGTTTCCGGCGGTCGCGGCATGCAGAACGGCGACAACTTCAAGCACCTGTACGCCCTGGCCGACAAGCTGGGTGCTGCCGTCGGCGCTTCCCGCGCCGCGGTCGACGCAGGTTTCGTACCGAACGACATGCAGGTCGGTCAGACCGGCAAGATCGTCGCTCCACAGCTGTACATCGCCGTCGGTATCTCCGGCGCGATCCAGCACCTGGCCGGCATGAAAGACTCCAAAGTGATCGTTGCGATCAACAAGGACGAAGAAGCGCCGATCTTCCAGGTGGCCGATTACGGTCTGGTGGCGGATCTGTTCGAAGCCGTACCTGAGCTGGAGAAGCTGGTCTAATCCGGCTGCTTCACTTATAAAGAGCCCGGCCTGTTGGTCGGGCTTTTTTTTGTCTCGGGTTTGAGTGGGAGCGTTACGCCATGGATCTGCGCCGCCGGTTGGGCTGCTCGTTATTGTGGGTGTCGGCACTGGCACCGGGGTTGGCCGTGGCTGCCGGCAAGTGCGAACGCCTGGTGGTCACCGGCAGCCCGGATGCGCCGCCGTACCTGTGGCAGGATCCGCAGAACCCGAAACAGTTGATCGGCGCCAGTGCCGATCTGCTGCAACAGATCGCCAAGGACTTGGGAATCAAGGTTGAGTTGCTTTACGCCGGCAAGCGCTCCCAGGCGCTGGATGAGGTGCGCAGCGGCCGGATGGACATGCTGGCCGATGCCCCGCTGACCCTGAACGAGCTGGAAAACTTCGATTACATTCACCCGCCGCTGCTGGAAAACGACTATCTGGTCTGGACCCGCAAAGGCTCGACCTTGGTCTACAGCGAAGCAAAGGACCTGCACGGGCATACCGGCGGCTTGTCGGAAAAGTCTCGAATGACCCAGGCATTCGGCACTTTCGCCGAGCAGCAATTGACCCTGATCCGCACGGCAAACCTGACTCAGGCCTTTCAGAAATTGCTTCTGGGCGAGGTGGAATATGTACTCGCCGGTCGCTACTCGGGCATGGCGGCCGCACAGGCGCTGGGCATGGCCAATGATCTGCTGGCCTTCGAGCAACCGGTCGATCGGCCCGGCCTGTTCCTCGCGGTTTCGCATAACTCCGCCTGCAACGATCCGTGGTTGCGCGGACAGTTGGCAAAAAAGATGACAGAATTGCCCGCGTCCGGACTGACGGAAGCCGCGCTGCAACGCAATATCGAGCGCTGGAAGGCTCAGCAACAGCAGCCCCAGCCGCAGCAGCCACAACCTGTCAGTGCCCCAAAACAGTAGGGATTCTTAGTGAGTATTCGACCTCTTTTCGCCGCCATGGCTGTT
Source organism: Pseudomonas sp. B2M1-30 (assembly GCF_025447575.1). Lineage (NCBI taxonomy): Bacteria > Pseudomonadati > Pseudomonadota > Gammaproteobacteria > Pseudomonadales > Pseudomonadaceae > Pseudomonas > Pseudomonas sp. B2M1-30. Next base: position 171,132 of record NZ_JAOEJT010000005.1, read on the forward strand.
CTGGCCCTGGCCGGTTGCGCCAGCGATCCGGCACCCAACGAACAATTTCGCCTCACCGAGCAGGCGCTCGAGCAGGCCAAGGCCGTTGGCGCCACCGCCGACGAAGTGCCGGAAATGAAGCTGGCGGAAGGCAAGTTCAACCGGGCCAAGGGCAACATGGCCGATCAATCCTTCAAGAACGCGCGGATGCGTGCCGAGCAGGCTGAACTGGACGCGCGTCTGGCCGAAGCCAAGGTGCTGACCCAGAAAAGTGAAGAACAGGTGAACGTGCTCAATACCCGCATCGTCCGGCTGCGCAAGCAATTGGGAGATGCCCAATGAGCCTGAAGTTCAACGTCATCGGCGCTCTGATCCTCGCCGGCTGCGCCAGCCTCTACGGTTGTGCCGGTCAGCACAGCGAAGCCGCATTGCAGCAGGCCGGTGCCGATTTCCAGAAGGTCAAGGAAGATTCCAACGTGTTGCGGATCGCACCGAAGGACGTGATCCGTGCCGGTGAGTCCCTGGCCCGGGCCGATCGCCTGTCGACTTACTGGGGCAGCGGTTCGGACGTGGTGCATTACGCCTACCTGAGCCAGCGCTACAGTGAAATTGCCCGCGAGCACACCACTCAGGCGCTCAACGAAGAGCGCGCGGCCAAGCTGGAACTGGAGCGTCAGCGCCTGCAACTGGCCCTGCGTGAGTCGAAACTGCTGAGCGTGCAGCAGCAGGGCAAATGGCTTGAGGAGCAAATTGTCGCGCTGGCCACGACCCAGACCGATCGGGGTCTGGTGATGACCCTCGGCGATGTGTTGTTCGACACCGGTGAAGCCGAGTTGAAGAACTCGGCGAACCGGGTGGTGCTGAAGATCGTCCAGTTCCTGCAACTCAATCCCAAGCGTGTGGTGCGCATCGAGGGTTACACCGACAGCACCGGCGGCAAGCAGGAAAACCTCAAGCTGTCCCGCGATCGCGCGCAGGCAGTGGCGGATGTGCTGATGGATCTGGGCATCGAGGACAAGCGTATTCAGGTCGAAGGTTACGGCGACGAATACCCGGTGGACGCCAACGCTTCCGAGCGTGGGCGGGCGCAGAACCGTCGGGTGGAAATCGTGTTCTCCGACGAAAAAGGCCAGCTCGGCGCCGCCCGCTGAGGGCTGCGTTACTGGAAAGCCCGGGCTGTCATGCAGCGCCGGGCTTTTTTACGTCTGTCGATTGGCGCGCAAACCTAACAGTTGGGGGCTGACACTGCACTGTACGGTCGAGTAATGTGGCAACTGTCCCAGTACACTTCTAAACTGTTCCGGTATTGTTTCACACAAGAATAAAATGCCCGTGAAATCGAGTGCTGCGTCATGACCAATCTCTTGCTCTACCAACGTATTGCTCAACAACTGGCCGAAGACATCCGGCGTGGCGTCTATCAGCCAGGCGAGCGCGTGCCCTCGGTGCGCAAGATGAGTTCGCAGCTCAACGTCAGCCATGCGACGGTGTTGCAGGCGTATGCCAACCTCGAAGATCAGGGGCTGATCCGTGCGCGACCGCAGTCCGGCTATTACGTACACCAGACACCGGCCCTGACCGCGCCGACCCCGGACATCGCCCGGGTCGAGCGGCCCGGTCTGGTCACCCGCAGCAGCATCATCCAGCAGGTGTTGGTCGAGTCGCGCCGTGAAGGCGTGTTTCCGTTGGGCGCGGCGGTGCCGAGCGTTGATTACCTGCCGGTGCGCGCCCTGCACCAGCAGTTGGCCAAAGTCACCCGATTCCACAGCCCTCGGGCGTTCAGCTACATGTTCAGCCCCGGGTTCGAGCCGCTGCGCCGCCAGGTGGCGATCCGCATGCGCGATGCCGGTGTGGTGGTCGACCCTTCGGAAGTGGTGATCACCCACGGCTGTGTCGATGCCTTGCAGATGTCGCTGCGAGTGCTGACCCGTCCGGGCGACCTGATCGCCGCCGAATCACCGACCTATTACGGTCTGCTGCAACTGGCCGACCTGCTGGGCCTCAAGGTTATCGAAATTCCCAGTGATCCCGCCACCGGCATGAGCCTCGAAGCCCTGCAACTGGCGGCCAACCAATGGTCGATCAAGGCGTTGGTGTTGACCACGCGCCTGAGCAATCCGCTGGGCGGCACCATGCCCGAAGAGCGGCAGAAGCAACTGCTGCGCCTGGCGTCGGATTTCGATATTCAGATCGTCGAAGACGACATCTATGGCGAACTGATGTTCGAGCAGGGCCGGACCAAGGCGCTCAAGGCTTACGACCGGCTGGACCGGGTGATCTACTGTTCAAGCTTTTCCAAAACCCTTTCTCCGGGTGTGCGGATCGGCTGGATGATCGCCGGCAAATATCAGCAGGAAATCCAGCGCCTGCAGACGTTCAGCACCCACTCGGCGTGCAGCGTCACGCAGATGGCGATTGCCGCCTATCTGGAAAACGGTGGGTATGACCGGCATTTGCGCTACATCCGCCAGGAATACCGGAAAAACCTCAGCGCCTTCCAGTTGGCGGTGCAGCAGTACTTCCCTGAAGGTACACAGATGACCCGGCCCACCGGTGGATTCATTCTGTGGGTGAGTCTGCCGGGGCGGGTCAACACTCAGGAGTTGCACGTCCGCGCCCTGCAGCAGGGCATCAGCATTGCGCCGGGGCTGATTTTCAGTAACACCGAGCAGTTCAACCATTGCATCCGGATGAACTGCGGAATCCCGTGGAATCGCGAAGCCGAGCGTACCTTGATGACCCTCGGACTGTTGGCGACGCAACTCTGTCAGGAAACGGCCGGGTTTCTCTGACGGGTAGGCGGAGCTTGTCATGTGACGCCCGACAGGCGAGCATATGGCCCTCTGCCGTTAGCGTCGTTGGGTTCATGAAAGCGATTTTTCCTGCCGCCTGGGTTTTCGTCTGCCTGCTGTTGTTGGGTCACGCGCCAGGCGTCGTGGCGGCCGGCGCACCTGAAAAGCCGCCAGCGGCCAGCACCGCGAAAAAACCGGCAACCTCTAAACCGGCGGCTGCGGCGAAGAAAGCACCGCCGAAGAAAGCCGCACCGGTAAAAAAACGCGCCCCGATCGCCTCCAAGTCGAAACCGGCCAGCGAAGTGGTGAAAACCCAGCTGCCGCCCGCCAAGCTGGATCTGAGCCTGCCCAAGGACATGGTTCAACAGTTGAAGCCGGTCGGCACCGTCCCGCTGACACGGCATGAGCCGATCCTGCCGCAGATGTTTGGCGAGAAGAACAGCGGATTCCAGCTCAACGGCCGTCTGCTCAGCAACGAAATGCAGTTGCAACTGCGCAACGAAGAGCGTCGCGAAGTCGAAGGCGCCGCGCTGGATTTCGAATTCAAACAGTAAATCGTCGCTCCCCGGTGACCCGCCAACCAGACGCTTTGTCGGAGACTGGTCAGTCACTTTCGTTTCTGCGTAAAAACCCCGGTGCAGGGAATTTAAAACAGCCGTTTTAGCGGTTACCCTGTTCCGCGTCTCTTTAATGCATTGCCCGTCGCGAGGAACTCGACGTCATGAAATGCCGTGAAGGCTGTGGCGCCTGTTGCATAGCCCCTTCCATCAGTTCGCCGATTCCGGGCATGCCCGACGGCAAGCCGGCCGGCGAACGTTGCGTTCAGCTGTCGGTCGAAAACCTGTGCAGCATTTTCGGCCAACCGGACCGTCCGGCGGTCTGCTCCGGGTTTGCGGCTGATGTGGAAGTCTGCGGAAGCAGTCAGGAAGACGCGATCAGATTGCTCGGCTGGTGGGAGCAAATGACGGCGGCGTGATGTGTCAAACGAACGGAACTTCAACAATAAGGAATAAGACTATGGGTTCGCTGCATCGTATCGCTGTGTTGTGTGGTTTGACCGCTGTGCTGGCCACCACGGCCGCCCAGGCCGAAGACTGGAAAGTCGCCAAGGAAGCGGACGGGATCAAAGTCTCCCTGGCTGAAGTACCAGGTTCGGATTACAAGTCGTATCAGGGCGTGACCCTGATGAAGACCACCGTTGCCAAATTGCGCGCCTTGCAGGAAGACGTCTCCGGTGCCTGCGCCTGGATCCACGAGTGCAAGACCCAGAAACTGCTCAAGCACGAAGGCGACCAGAGCTGGACCTACACCCAGTTCAACACGCCTTGGCCGGTGACCCCGCGTGACTCGATCCTGCACGTCACCACCGTCGAAGGCGCCGATGGCAGCCTGACCCGGAATCTGGAAGGCGTGCCGAAGTACATGCCAGAAGAAAAAGGTTTTGTCCGGGTTGCCCAGGTCAAGGGTTTCTGGAAGTTCGAACCGCAGGGCGACCAGGTCAAAGTGACTTATCAAGTTCACACTGAGCCGGGTGGCAGCGTGCCGTCGATGATTGCCAACAAGTTTGTCGTCGATGCTCCGTTCAATACGCTCAAAGCCCTTAAAGAACGCGCCGAGAAATAAGCGCTGCGTTCATTGGCAAACGCCCCGATCGATTCGGGGCGTTTTGCTTTTAGGCTTAATTGTGTTTCCAGATATGCGTTGCACGAAATTTTCACAAAGTCTTAAAGACAATTCGCCCGCGCTGTTTGCTGCGTGTCCCGCTTTACCGGGCATTAGATGAAACAACCGGACAGCGGGGCAGTAATCAATGGCAATGCTGCCAGTGATCGGGCAACATTTGCGCACCGCGCAAGCCCCGGGGCCTGGAATGGCCAACAGAGGGCAGGGCGCAGCTGTTTTTCTGCAATTTCAACTTCCAATGGGTCCTAAAACGACATGGCAAACCCGGACGCCCTGAATCAGCAGCGATCTTCCAGTCGCCTGCTGCAACCGACCGTCAAATCGCATCTGGCCTACACGCTGCTGTGCGCGCTGGTCATGATGGTGATGTTTTCCGTGCTGCGCCTCGCGCTGCTGGTCTACAACCGCGAGATGATCCTCGACACCCCGGCTTCGACCTTCCTCGAAGCCTTCGCCAACGGCCTGCGGTTCGACCTGCGCCTGGTGGTCTACGTCTGCATTCCGCTGCTGCTGGCGCTGTTCAGCGCGCGGGCGATGGCGGCACGCGGATTCTTCCGTCTGTGGCTGACCGTGGCTTCGAGCATCGCGCTGTTCCTTGGCCTGATGGAGATGGACTTCTACCGCGAGTTCCACCAGCGCCTCAACGGCCTGGTGTTCCAGTACGTGAAGGAAGACCCGAAAACCGTAATGAGCATGCTCTGGTACGGTTTCCCGGTGGTGCGCTACCTGCTGGCCTGGGCCGTGGGCACGCTGATCCTGACCCTGGCGTTCAAGGGCGCCGACCGCGCCACGCGCCCGCGCGGCCCGTTCAGCGGTGGTAACGTCGGCACCCGTCAGGTTGCGCCGTGGTACGCGCGTCTGGCGGTATTCGTGGTCTGCCTGTTGATCTGCGTGGTCGCCGCCCGTGGCACCTTGCGTCAAGGCCCGCCACTGCGTTGGGGTGACGTGTACACCACCGAGTCGAACTTCGCCAACCAGCTCGGCCTCAACGGCACGCTGTCGCTGATCGCGGCAGCCAAGGACCGGATGGGCGAAGACCGCAACAACATCTGGAAAGCCACCCTCGATCAGCCGCTGGCCCAGCAGACCGTGCGGGACATGCTGCTGACCCCGAGCGACAAACTGGTCGATGCCGATATCGCCGCGATTCGCCGTGAATACACGCCGAATGCCGACAAGACCCTGCCGATCAAGAACGTGGTCGTGATCCTGATGGAAAGCTTCGCCGGCCACTCGGTGGGCGCGCTGGGCCGTCCGGGCAACATCACTCCGTACTTCGACCAGTTGTCGAAAGAAGGCCTGCTGTTCGACCGCTTCTTCTCCAACGGCACCCATACCCACCAGGGCATGTTCGCCACCATGGCCTGCTTCCCGAACCTGCCGGGCTTCGAATACCTGATGCAGACCCCGGAAGGCAGCCACAAGTTGTCCGGCCTGCCGCAACTGCTCAGTGCTCGCGACTATGACGATGTGTATGTCTACAACGGTGATTTTGCCTGGGACAACCAGTCGGGCTTCTTCAGCAACCAGGGCATGACCAACTTCGTCGGCCGTAACGACTTCGTCAATCCGGTGTTCTCCGACCCGACGTGGGGCGTGTCCGACCAGGACATGTTCAACCGTGGCCTGGAAGAGTTGAAAGCGCGCGATGGCAAGGACAAGAAGCCGTTCTATGCCTTGTTGCAAACCCTGTCCAACCACACGCCGTATGCCTTGCCGACGCCTTTGCCGGTCGAGCGCGTGACCGACCGTGGCACCCTCAACGAACACCTGACGGCCATGCGTTACTCCGATTGGGCGTTGGGTCAGTTCTTCGAGAAGGCGCGCAAGGAGCCGTACTTCAAGGAAACCCTGTTCGTGGTAGTGGGTGACCATGGTTTCGGCAACGAACAGCAGATCACCGAGATGGACCTGGGCCGCTTCAACGTGCCGATGCTGATGATCGCGCCGGGCATTCAGGAGAAGTTCGGTCAGCGTGACCACACCGTCGGCACCCAGATCGACATCGTGCCGACCATCATGGGTCGCGTCGGTGGCGACGTGGTGCATCAGTGCTGGGGTCGCGACCTGCTGAACCTGCCGGAAGGCGACAAGGGTTTCGGCATGATCAAACCTTCGGGCAGTGATCAGACCGTGGCCCTGGTGACTGCCGACCGCGTACTGGTACTGCCCAAGGAAATGCCGCCAAAGCTCTATCAATACGAGCTGGGCGCCAATCCGAAAGGCGAAGTGATTCCGGCCTCGCCGGATGAAGCCGCGCTCAAGCAGAAGCTTGAATCGTTCATCCAGACCGCGACCAAGAGTCTGATGGACAACACCGCCGGTGTCGTTAACGGCAAGCCGGACTGATTAACCGGCACAATAAAAAAGAGGCCCTTTCAAGGGCCTCTTTTTTTGTCGGTAAAACGTCATATCCGACCGAGTAACAACAGCACCAACAGTACAACCAGCACCACGCCGATAATGCCCGAGGGGCCATAACCCCAACTTCTGGAGTGCGGGAAGACCGGCAGACCACCGATCAGCAACAGGATCAGGATAATGATGAGAATTGTGCCCATGTCTTGTTTCCTTGTTGAGAGTGTTCGGGAAAGTCTTGGTGTCGAGGGCGACTGGAGTTGAACTAAATCCAGACGGCTTACAAATTCCGACCCGTGCCGATGAAAGAAAATTCAAAGTTTTTTCAGGGTATTTGGAGCGAGGGCTTATTTCGTTTTTACCGATCATCAAGAGCAAAAGAACAGCGGCTCGTTGCTGTTGGTTTGCCCTTGCCATTCAGCAATCTGATGGAGCGTGGGTCGCTGCGGATCCTTCGCTACACTCCGCGCATCTTCCCCGGAACAACAAGGCTGTCTGCTATGCAAAATCGCATGATGATCACTGGTGCAGGCTCTGGCCTGGGTCGCGAAATCGCGCTGCGCTGGGCGCGTGAGGGCTGGCGGCTGGCCTTGTCGGATGTCAGCGAACCCGGCTTGCAGGAAACCCTGACGCTGGTGCGCGAAGCAGGCGGTGACGGCTTCATCCAGCGCTGCGATGTGCGTGATTACAGCCAGCTCACCGCGTTCGCCCAGGCGTGCGAAGAGAAGTTCGGCGGCATCGATATCATCGTCAACAACGCCGGGGTGGCGTCGGGTGGCTTCTTCAGCGAGTTGTCGCTGGAGGACTGGGACTGGCAGATCGCGATTAACCTGATGGGCGTGGTCAAGGGCTGCAAGGCGTTCCTGCCGCTGCTGGAGCAGAGTCGGGGCAAGATCATCAACATCGCGTCCATGGCGGCGCTGATGCAAGGTCCGGCGATGAGCAACTACAACGTGGCCAAGGCCGGCGTGGTGGCGCTGTCGGAAAGCCTGTTGATCGAACTGGCCCAGCAGGAAGTCGGCGTGCATGTGGTTTGCCCGTCGTTCTTCCAGACCAATCTGCTGGACTCCTTCCGTGGCCCGACCCCGGCGATGAAAGCCCAGGTCGGCAAGTTGCTGGAAAGCTCGCCGATCAGCGCCGCCGACATTGCCGACTATATCTACCAGCAGGTCGCTGCCGGCGAGTTCATGATCCTGCCCCATGAACAAGGGCGCATGGCGTGGGCGATCAAGCAGAAAAACCCGCAATTGCTGTACGACGAAATGACTGCCATGGCCGAGAAAATGCGCGCCAAGGCCAAGCAAAGCAACGGCTGAGCTTGCCGCCTGGATGACGCATCGTTAGGGTGGCCCGCAACGGTTACCCTGACGAGACCTCTGCATGCTCAACTACCTCTGGTTTTTCCTCGCCGCGCTGTTCGAAATCGCCGGCTGCTTCGCCTTCTGGATGTGGCTGCGCCAGGGCAAGAGCGCTGTGTGGGTGATCCCGGCATTGCTCAGCCTGACCCTGTTCGCCGTGCTGCTGACCCGCGTCGAAGCGGCTTACGCCGGCCGCGCCTACGCCGCGTATGGCGGCATCTACATCATCGCCTCGATTGGCTGGCTGGCCGTGGTCGAACGCATTCGGCCGCTGGGTTCGGACTGGATCGGCGTGGCGTTGTGCGTGATCGGCGCCAGCGTGATTCTGTTCGGGCCGAAGTTCTCGGCGGCCTGACGGCGGGAAGGATTTGCCGGATTTGCAGGAAATTTCCGAAGGCTGGCGAGTCCGCTGCTGTAGGGCATGACTGAATTGCCCACAGCGCATTGTCGAGCGGCCCCGGGCCGCGCATCTTCAAGGCTCGCAAACCTTGAAGGACGAACCCAATGCTTGTACTCAGCCGTGTTGTCGGTGAATTGATTTCCATCGGCGACAACATTTCCCTGCGCGTTCTGGCGGTCAACGGCACCAGCGTGCGGTTCGGGATCGAGGCGCCGGAGCAGGTCAACGTGCACCGCGCCGAAGTCTACGAACGGATACAGCGCAAACAGGCCAACGCCAAGGGCCGCTGAGCGCGGTCAGTCGAACAGGTGCTTGGGTACGTCGTGCTTGAGCATCAACTGGCACTGCTCGCTTTCCGGGTCGAAGACGATCATCGCCTGACCCTTGATCAACGCCTGGCGAACCCGCAGCACGCGGGTTTCCAGCGGGGTGTCGTCACCGTTGTCGGTGCCGTCGCGGGTGACGAAATCCTCGATCAGGCGGGTGAGGGTGTCGACTTCGAGTTGGTCGTGGGGGATGAGCATGGGCACCTCGGCTAAATCAATGTCGGGATGCTACGGCGAATGATCGATGGCGACCAGTGCGCGATTGCTCCGTTGTCTGTTCCGGCCTCTTCGCGGGCAAGCCCGGCTCCCCCAAGGATGGCGGTATTCCTGTGGGAGCCAGACACCACAGTCTTCAGCTGTCCGACCGCTGCCCGACCAGACTGTCCACCGAGGGCACCCGGGTATCGCTTTCCATCTGCGTCTCGTGCTCGATCTGATGACTGAAGCGATCCAGGGAGGCATTGGCCGGTTGCGCATCGCTGGCGAACACCGGCGGACTGAGGATGTACGCACCGAGCAGGCGACTGAGCGCCGCGAGGCTGTCGATGTGGGTACGCTCGTAACCGTGGGTGGCATCGCAGCCGAAGGCGAGCAGGGCGGTGCGGATGTCATGCCCGGCGGTCACTGCCGAATGGGCGTCGCTGAAGTAGTAGCGGAACAGGTCGCGGCGCACCGGCAACTCATTGTCACTGGCCAGGCGCAGCAGATGCCGCGACAGGTGATAGTCGTAGGGCCCGCCGGAATCCTGCATAGCCACGCTGACGGCGTGTTCGCTGGAATGCTGACCCGGCGCCACCGGGGCGATATCGATACCGACGAATTCGCTGACGTCCCACGGCAGGGCGGCCGCCGCGCCGCTGCCGGTTTCCTCGGTGATGGTGAACAGCGGATGGCAGTCGATCATCAGTTCTTCGCCACTGTCGACGATGGCCTTGAGCGAGGCGAGCAGGGCGGCGACCCCGGCCTTGTCGTCCAGATGTCGGGCGCTGATGTGGCCGCTTTCGGTGAACTCCGGCAGCGGATCGAACGCCACCACGTCACCGACACTGATGCCCAGTGAGTCGCAGTCGGCCTTGGTCGCGCAGTAGGCGTCCAGACGCAGTTCGACGTGATCCCAGCTGATCGGCATTTCGTCCACGGCGGTGTTGAACGCATGCCCGGAAGCCATCAGCGGCAACACGCTGCCGCGGATCACGCCGTTGTCGGTGAACAGGCTGACCCGGCTGCCTTCGGCAAACCGGCTCGACCAGCAACCGACGGGCGCCAGGGTCAGTCGGCCGTTGTCCTTCACCGCGCGCACGGCGGCGCCGATGGTGTCCAGGTGCGCCGACACCGCGCGGTCGGGGCTGTTTTTCTTGCCCTTGAGGGTGGCGCGGATGGTGCCGCGCCGGGTCATTTCGAAGGGAATGCCGAGTTCTTCCAGACGCTCGGCGACGTAGCGCACGATGGTGTCGGTGAATCCGGTCGGGCTGGGGATGGCGAGCATTTCCAGCAGGACTTTTTGTAGGTACTTCAGATCCGGTTCGGGAATTCGGGTGGTCATAGGGAACTCCTGATGGGGAGACAGGTAGCGTTTGTGGTGCCTGGGGGGCGACGAAGACGTCCGCCCAGGCACCGCGAGATCAGGAAACCGCCGGCTGACTGTGCGGAAACAACAAGTCGACAAAGCGTTCGGCGGTCGGCTGCGGCTCATGGTTGGCGAGGCCCGCCCGTTCGTTGGCTTCGATGAACACGTAATCCGCCTGGTCCGCCGCCGGCACCATCAGGTCGAGGCCGACCATTGGAATATCCAGCGCCCGCGCCGCCCTTACGGCTGCGTCGATCAGTGTCGGATGGAGAATCGCCGTGACATCTTCCAGGGTGCCGCCTGTATGCAGATTGGCCGTGCGCCGCACGAACAGATGTTCGCCGGCCGGCAGGATGCTGCTGTAGTCGTAACCGGCCGCATGCAAGGTGCGCTGGGTTTCGTGATCCAGCGGAATCTTGCTTTCGCCACCGGTGGCGGCTTGTCGGCGCCGACTCTGCGCTTCGATCAGCGCGCCGACCGAATGCTGGCCGTCGCCGACCACTTCCGCCGGGCGCCGGATCGCCGCCGCCACGACTTCGAAGCCGATCACCAGAATCCGCAGATCGAGTCCTTCATGAAAACTCTCCAGCAGCACCCGGCTGTCGAACTGTTTCGCCGCCTCAATGGCCTGCTGCACCTCTTCGATGCTTTGCAGATCCACCGCCACGCCCTGACCCTGTTCACCGTCCAGCGGCTTGACCACTACGCGCGAGTGCTCGTCGAGAAATGCCAGATTGTCATCGGCATTCCCCGCCAACTGCTGTGAAGGCAGCTTCAGGCCGGCGGCTTTCAATGCCTTGTGGGTCAGGCTTTTGTCCTGGCACAGGGTCATGCTGATGGCGCTGGTCAGATCGCTCAGGGATTCGCGGCAGCGCACCCGCCGCCCGCCGTGACTGAGGGTAAACAGCCCGGCATCGGCGTCATCGACCTGTACGTCGATCCCGCGCCGGTGGGCCTCCTCGACGATGATCCGCGCATACGGATTGAAGTGCGCCTCCGGCCCCGGGCCGAGAAACAGCGGCTGGTTGATGCCGTTCTTGCGCTTGATGGCGAAGGTCGAGAGGTTGCGAAAACCGAGTTTGGCGTAGAGGTTCTTCGCCTGGCGGTTGTCGTGCAGCACCGACAGATCGAGGTAGCTCAGGCCACGGCTCATGAAGTGTTCGATCAGGTGGCGTACCAGCACTTCGCCGACGCCGGGACGCGAGCATTGCGGATCGACGGCCAGACACCACAGGCTGCTGCCGTTTTCCGGGTCGTTGTAGGCCTTGTGGTGATTGAGGCCCATGACGCTGCCGATCAACGCGCCGCTGTCCTCGTCCTCGGCCAGCCAGTACACCGGCCCGCCCTGATGATGCGGAGTGAGCCGCGTGGCATCGATCGGCAGCATGCCGCGTGCCTGATACAAGTGGTTGATCGCCTGCCAGTCCGCTTCGCTTTGTGCCCGGCGGATACGGAAGCCGCGAAACACCCGCGTCGCCTGGCGATAATCGCTGAACCACAGGCGCAGGGTGTCGGAAGGATCGAGAAACAGTTGAGTCGGTTCGAGGCCGAGAATCTGCTGCGGCGCGGCGACGTAAAGGGCGATGTCGCGCTCCCCTGGCTGCTCGTTGAGCAGTTCCCCGGCGAGGCTCGCCGGGTCCGGAAAGGTATGGCCGATCAGCAGCCGGCCCCAGCCGCAATGCACGGCAATGGGGGCGCTGGCCGGTTCGCTGCCGTCCTCGGCCAGACGTGCCTGCAAGCGTTCATAGGACGGCGTCTGGCCGCGCAACAGGCGTTGGCTGTAAGCCGTGGCGTGGGGTTTCATCGATCAGATTCCTTGTTCGCTGAGCCACAGGTTCAGGGCCGCCAGTTGCCACAGCTTGGAACCGCGCAACGGCGTCAGTTGGCCTTGTGGATCGGTCAGCAGGCGGTCGAGCATCGCCGGGTTGAACAGGCCGCGATCCTGGCTCGGATCAAGCAGCAGCTCGCGCACCCAGTTCAGCGTGTCACCCTGCAAGTGCTTGAGGCCGGGCACCGGGAAGTAGCCTTTCTTGCGGTCGATCACTTCGCTTGGAATCACCCGTCGCGCGGCTTCTTTCAATACCTGTTTGCCGCCATCGGGCAGCTTGAACCGGCCGGGGATCCTTGCCGACAGTTCCACCAGTCGGTAGTCGAGAAACGGCGTGCGCGCTTCCAGACCCCAGGCCATGGTCATGTTGTCGACGCGTTTGACCGGGTCGTCCACCAGCATCACCGTGCTGTCCAGGCGCAGGGCCTTGTCCACGGCGGCGTCAGCACCGGGTTGTGCGAAATGTTCCTTCACGAAGTCGCCGGCAGCGTCATTTGCCGTCAGCCATTTCGGTTGTACCGTGGCGGCGTAATCGTCGTAGCTGCGGTCGAAAAACGCCTCGCGATAGGCCGCATGAGGGTCGGCCGCGCCGTCCACTTGCGGATACCAGTGATAACCGGCGAACAACTCGTCCGCGCCCTGGCCGCTCTGCACGACCTTGCAGTGTTTGGCCACTTCCCGTGACAACAGATAGAAGGCGATGCAGTCGTGGCTGACCATCGGCTCGCTCATGGCGCGGAACGCGGCGGGCAGTTGCTCGATGATTTCTTTTTCGTCGATACGCAGTTGATGGTGGCGGGTGCCGTAATGCCTGGCGATCAGATCCGAATACTGGAACTCGTCGCCGCGCTCGCCGCCGGCATCCTGAAAACCGATGGAAAAGGTCGACAGATTTTCCACGCCGACTTCGCGCAGCAGGCCGACCAGCATGCTCGAGTCGACACCGCCCGAGAGCAGCACGCCGACATCCACCGCCGCCCGTTGGCGGATCGCCACCGCTTCACGGGTGCTGTCGAGCACGCGGTCGCGCCAGTCTTCGAGAGTCAGATTTTTCTCGTCATCGTGTGGGCCGTAAGGCAGCGTCCACCAGGTTTTCTGCTCGGTGCGGCCATCGGCCTCAACGCGCAGCCAAGTGGCCGGCGGCAGTTTTTCGATACCGGCCAGCAGGGTGCGCGGCGCGGGCACTACGGCGTGGAAATTCAGGTAGTGGTTGAGCGCCACCGGGTCGAGGATCGGGTTGATGTCACCGCCCTTGAGCAGCGCCGGCAGGGCCGAGGCGAAGCGCAGGCGTTGGCCGGTGCGCGACAGGTACAGCGGCTTCACGCCGAGGCGGTCGCGGGCGATGAACAGGCGCTGGGCATCGCGCTCCCAGATGGCGAAGGCAAACATGCCGTTGAGTTTGGGCAGCAGTGCTTCGCCCCAGGCGTGATAGCCCTTGAGCAGCACTTCGGTGTCGCCGCCGGAATGGAATGCATAGCCCAGCGCTTCCAGCTCGGCACGCAGTTCCGGGAAGTTGTAGATCGCGCCGTTGAAGGCCAGGGACAGGCCCAGTTGGCTGTCGATCATTGGCTGCGCCGAGCCGTCCGACAGGTCCATGATTTTCAGGCGTCGATGGCCCAGGGCAATCGGCCCCTGGGCATGAAAGCCCCACGCGTCGGGGCCACGAGGGGCCAGGTGATGGGTGATTCGTTCGATGGCTGCAAGGTCTGCAGGTTGTTGATCAAAACGTAACTCGCCAGCTAATCCGCACATAAAGTCCTTACCGGTTTTTCCGTTGGGGAGGGTGTTGCCGTACCGCGCCGAAATGGCCGGTACTCAGAAACTGACCCGGCACGGATGTGGGAGTTTTAGAACGATCCGTTATAAGAGCGCTTGTCAGACCGGCGGGCCAATAACCTGGCAGTGCGGATCGGGGGTGGTAAATAGTTACTTCAACGCCGCAGATTACTGCTCATTACGCTGTGCAACCGTGCAGGTTTTCTTGTTTTTCATCGCCGCGAAGGATCGCTAGGGTAATGGCCCCAACCTGCAATAAAGGAATATTGCCCATGTCGAGCAAGAAGGAGCCTGCGCCCCCGTCCACGCTGACATCCCGCCAGATTCTGACCGTGCTGCTGGAAGCCACCGGCGATCTGGAGACCGCTCAAGTCCTGCAAAAACGTTTGCCTGCCGGGTTGCTGAAAAGCGCCACCGGCACGCTTGAGGCGCTGGACAAGACCTCTCGCGAACTGCATGCCAGTCAATTGAAGGTCGAAGCCGAGTTGAAGGCGTTGAAGTCATTGAAGGCGTTTTGCACGGCCGAATTGAGTATTGCCCTGGCGGCCCGATGGGGCGTGGGGTTTGACGTTGAAAGAGATCATCTGGAGTTGCCGGGCGCTGCCTGCGGTTGTGCGGCAACGCCTGCTGCTGACGGCAAACCGGCGACGGTCGCACCGGCCACACGCAGTCTGCTGGACGCTGCGATGCAGAACTTCAGCGAAGAGCAAACCGGGGCTGATGGCTTTCCCGAGGGCAGCGTCGTCCGGGTTGCCAGTACACCGTCAGGGGTGCCCGGTCTGACGCCCGCCGCGTTCGCCGGATTCTGTCGGGAGCTGGATCTGGGGCAGAGATATCAGCAGCATTTTCTGCAGGTCTTCGGCCTGCGTCGCGTCGATGGCGCCGTGGTCGCAACCAGTGCGCTGACCCAGGACATCGCCACCTTGAAGCGCCAGTTGTTGCAGTTCGATCTGTACATGGCGCTGATCAAGGCGCACATCACCGAGGCCGGGTTCCGGATGGTGCAGCGGCTGATCGAGGCCGGCGGCGCGGTCAGCGACAAGACGCTGCATTACGAAGGGCGGCCCTGGATCATGCAGGGCATCCAGTTGCTCGGCAGTTGTGTGTGGGGCGCCGTGGTGTTTTCCGAGCGTTCGGTCGAGGCGTTCCCGCAAGAGAAATGCCTGGTGTACATGGCCAATGAGCCTTATCAGCCCCTGTACGAATTTCCCAGCTTCAAGGCCTGTGTTGAATACCTGAGTTTCAGGCTGGGGATCGACAGTTACCGGCAGTATTTCACCCATTGCCTCGATGAAGACGACAAGGCGGATTTCTTCAAGACGTTCGCTGAGCGTCGCAGCCTGGGTCAGGTCAAGCCGTTGTCGCTGAGCGAGCCGCTGTTCGATTTCATGCTCAAGAGCCATGTTGGCAAATTGCAGCGGGATGCTCGCGTGCTCGCGGTGCCCACTGCCGACGTGGATGAGGACGCGCGGGAAAAACGCCTGAGCGCCTACCTGGAAATCGGCCTGACGGTCGCCAACGTCGCGGGGCTGTTCGTTCCGGTGCTCGGTGAATTGATGATGGGCGTTGCCATCGGCCAGTTGCTCGGCGAGGTTTATGAAGGCGTCGAGGACTGGAGTCACGGCGACCAGCGCGAAGCGCTGTCGCACCTGCTCAGCGTCGCGGAAAACATTGTGCTGATGGTGGTAACCGGGGTCGGCCAGAATGCCCTGAAGACTTTGGCAATCAGAACCGCGCGCAAGCATCCGGAGTTTTTCCGACCGTTCACCGCCATTCTCAACCGCAGCGGCGAGGACCGGTTGTGGAAACCGGAGCTGGATGCCTACCAGTTGGCGCCCGAGGCCGCCGGAACTCTTGCCGTTGGCGGCAAGATCTGGATCCGGATCGACTATCACGCTTACCTGGTGGAACTGAATCCGCATACCCGGACCTGGCACATCCAGCATCCGAGGCGAGCGCAGGCTTATGCCCCGAAGGTCGAACTCAACGCCTTGGGCGGCTGGCGCCATCAAGCCGAGTCCAGCGAACACTGGACCGGTGCTTACACGCTCAAGCGCATCGACCCGCGCTTGCAGGACATTGATGACGGGCGCCTGGACATGGTGCGTCGCCTGACTGACATCCGTTTTGACGAGTTGCACCGTTTGAGCGATGACAATCTGCCGCTGCCCGCGCGTCTGTCCGATGCGCTGGAGCGTCTGCGGATCGAACGCCGGTTGCGGGAGTTCATCACCGAGATGGAGCGCGGCGAGGTGACCGGCAATACCTATGCGCAGGAGCAATTGCACACTTTGCCGAAGTTGCCTTGCTGGCCGGTCGATCGTTATCTCAAGGTGGTGGATGCGCAGGGCCGGATCACGGCGACTTATCCACCCACTGCCATCGATGACGACACCTTGAGTGTCATTGTCAGTCAGGCGCAGCTCGCCAACGGCGAATTGCTCCAGACCGTGATTGACGGTCTGTATCCCAAAGAGCTGGAAGCGCTGCTTGGGGAGGAGGCGGCTAACAATCAACCCGTCCTGCTGGCGAAGAAAATCGGCGAAACGGTCAAGGCCGATCGGCGCGGGTTGTTCGAACACCTGTATCAGCGTTACGACCAGAGCACCGTCGCGGACGTGGCCACCGTGCGTGGCGTCTATCCGCAGGTGCCGGTGCGCTACGCCCACGAACTGCTCAAACAGGCGTCCAGTGTCGAGCGTTTGCGTCTGCGGGCCACCGGCCGCGTGCCCATGGAGCTGGCGCAGAAAGTCCGCGAGGCGTCGGCCGCTGTCCGTGTCGACCGCGCGTTGAGCGGCTTTTATCTCACCGACGTCAGTAATCCCGATACGGAAAAACTGGCCGTCCAATTGCTGCCCCAACTGAGTGGCTGGGACACGAGCGTACATCTGGAGGTGCGAGCGCAGACCCTCAAGGGCAGCTTGCTGGAGTCGGTTGGCACGAAGGTCGCCAGCTCGGCGAACCCCCGCACCCTGGTCAGACTCAAGCAGGGTTATGAGGCATTCGGCAGCGACGGTAAGTCGTTGGGGCAATTCGAGTCAGGCCCCGACAGCTTTTACCAGGCCTTGCTCAAAACCTTGTCCGCCGATCAGCGCAAGGCACTGGGTTTTGCCGAGTCAAAGACTGATGACGCCTGGCGGTTAAGACGCCAGTTGCTCGACCGGGGGCTTGATGAACGGGAGGGGTGTGCGCGAATCCTGGCCGGTGGCAAGTTCGAGCGTGCTGTCCCTGAACCGGGCTGCACACAGGCCGACCCGCCTGCGGGATCGAAACACTCGCGTGCGTTGCTGCTCAAGCTGCGCAAACTCTATCCACGACTGTCCAGTCAGCAGGCCAGTGAATTGCTCGACAGCCTGGGCAACGACCACCTTGCCCGGGCCACCCGCGTCAAACAGCTGCGAACGGATCTGGGCCGCCTGCGCGAAGCGCTGGAAGACTGGGCCGGGGACGAGGCAGGCGTGAAAGAGGCCGGGGGCGTGTCGAGCGAAGTGCGCGAGAGTCGGCGAACCGTGGCTGCGGTGATCGAGGACAGCTTTCGGCGCATGGTATTTGCCCCCGACGAATTTCGCCGTCCGGTGCATGCATTGAAACTGGATGGCATGCGTGTCGGCAAGTTGCCGGTGCTGCCGGTCGGGCTCAACTTTGATCATGTGAAGCGCTTGTCACTCAAGGACATAGCGCTGGGCAATGACGTCGCCTATTTCCTCAAGGCCTTCAAGCAGGCGGAGTCCGTGGAACTCAACAAGAACCGGCTCACCCTGCTGCCGGAAGTGCTTTCGCACATGCCCGGCCTCAGGCAATTGAGCCTGGCCTCCAACCAGCTCAAGCTGAACGAGCAGACCCTGGCCAAACTGTCGAACCTGCGCACCCTGCAAGCCCTGAACCTGAGTGACAACCATCTGGGGGCGACGCCGGATGTCAGCAAAATGTTCGATCTGGTTTACCTCTCGTTGCGCAATACCCGCGCCACCGAGTTGCCCAAAGGGCTTGAGCGCCTGCCCAACCTGGATCGTGTGGATATGCGTGGCAACGACATTCAGGAACTGCCCGAGTGGTTGTTCGAGGCCGAGAAAAGCTTCAGCGAAACCCTCAACCTGCGCGACAACCCGTTGTCACGCTCCAGTAGCGTCCAGCTGGAAAGTTATCGCGATCGCGTCGGGGTCGGCATGGGGTTCGTGGAAAACGACAACGCGCGTCTCGACGAGCAATCGGCACGGGCGCTCTGGTTGCCCGAAACCGGTGGCGAGGTCGGTGAGCAGCGCTTGAAGATCTGGACGGCACTCAAGGACGATCCGGGCGCCGACGGGCTGTTTCATTTGCTGGCCGAACTGGGCAACACCGCCGATTCCGATCAGGTACGTGAGGATCTGACGACCCGTGTCTGGGAGGTTCTGCAGCACACCGAGGCCGATACCGCACTGCGCGAGCAGGTTTTCGATGTGGCCGCCAACCCGATCAACTGCACGGACTCCGCCGCCATGAACTTCAGTCATCTGGAGCTTGCGGTGCAGATTCGTAAGGTGACCGGGGCCGAGGGCGCTTCGACGGCGTCGCTGCTGGAACTGGGCCGTGGGTTGTTCCGCCTCGAACAGCTGGATGCCATCGCCGCCGAGCAGGCGCGGAAAAATCCGGCGCGCGATCCTCTGGAAGTCAGCCTGGCGTATCGGACGGGGCTGGCGGAGTCGCTGAATCTGCCGGGGCAACCGCGACACATGCGCTACGCCTCATTGGGCGGGGTCACCGCTGCGGATCTGGACACGGCTGCCCTGCGGGTCACGACGGCCGAGCTGAGTCCGGCATGGCACGAGTTCCTGGCGCGCCAGCCGTTCTGGATCAACCACCTGCAAGGCGTGTATGCGCGGGAGTTCAGCGAGGCCCGCGCGCCTCATCAGTTGAGGATCCAGACACTGTTCGACAAGGCGGGCAGCTACAGCTCCGCCGACTACTTGCGGCAGATGAACGAATACGCGGCCAGCCAGGCAGAGTCGGAAAACACCCTGGTCAAACAGATCACTGACCGGGTTCAGCGTCTGATTGACCTGGGGATTTGCGTGCTGCCCGAGGCTGTATCGGTGTAGTCATTTACCCCTGATCAACCGGCGCAGGGCGAACCGGTTGGGATGGCAGGCTTCGGCAACGCTTCGGGGCAGGGGCAGCGGTTCGTTGTCCAGCCAGGCAGCGAGCAGTTCGCCGGACAGCGGCGCGGTGATCAAGCCGCGCGAACCGTGGCCGCTGTTGACGTACAGACCCTCGAACCACGGGCACGGGATGTCCGGCACTTGCCGGGCGTCCTTGCCCAGCGCGGCGTAGGCCTGGGTGAAGGCTTCGCGGTCGGCGAGGGGGCCGACGATTGGCAGGTAGTCGGGGCTGGTGCAGCGGAAGGCTGCGCGTCCCTGCAACTGTTCGGCGGGTTGTTCGCTGAGGTTCAGGCGCGCGACCAGATCGCTGGAAATCTCTTCGAGCATCGCCAGGTTGCCCAGGTGTTCGGCGGTGGTCGGGGTCAGGTCGTCGCTGTTGAAGTCGAAGCTGGCGCCGAGCGTGTGCTCACCCAAACGGGCAGGCGCCACGTAGCCTTCGGCGCAGACCACCGTTGCCAGTGCCTGGCTCTGCGCGGTTTGCGCCAGTCGGGTGATCTGCCCACGGATGCGCTTGAGGGGCAGTTCGGCGCTCTGGGCAAAGCGCTTGATCTCGGCTGCACCGGCCAGCACCACCACCGGCGCGCTGGCGAGCAGTCGGTCACCGTCGAAGGCTTGCCAGTGATCATCGACCTTACGCAATTGCAGCACGTCGTGATGCTTGAGCAATTGGACATTGTCTCGGCTGGCCTGGGCCTGACACAGCGCCGGCGGGTGCACCCAGCCACCCTCGGGGTAAAACAGACCGCCGTGCGCCAGGCCGACACCGGCGCGAGCCTGCGCCTGGGGCTGATCGAGCCATTGCAACAGATCCTCCGGGAACGCCGCCGCCAGTTGTGCCTGACGTTCGGCTTCCTTGTGGTTGAACGCCAGTTGCAGCACGCCGCAGTCGTCCCAGTCGGTGCCACGCTGCAGGGTTTCCAGTAGACGCCGGGTGTAACCGAAACCGCTGACGATCAACTGCGACAACGCGGTGCCGTGGGCCGAAAGTTTCAGATACAGCACGCCTTGCGGGTTGCCCGAGGCTTCTTGCGCGACGGCGTCATGGCGTTCCAGCAGACTGACCTGCCAACCCCGCGCCGCGAGACTGGCGGCGCTGGCGCAACCGGCCAGGCCGGCGCCGATCACCAGCGCATGACGCTCACCGGACACCGGGGCCGGACGGGCGAACCAGGGTTTGTCCGGCGGCGGTGGCGCAACGCCCTCGGGCCAGCCGAGAAATTCGCCGCGCAGAATCTCCCATTTGTGGCCGATGCCCGGCGTGCGTTTCATCTTGAAGCCGGCGGCATTGAGCAAGCGCCGCACCCAACCGGTGCTGGTGAAGGTGCTGATGGTCGAACCCGGCGCCGCCAACCGCGCCAGTTCGGCGAACAGTTCGGCGGTCCACATCTCGGGGTTTTTCGCCGGGGCGAAACCGTCGAGAAACCAGGCGTCGATCTGCGCATCCAGTTGCGGCAATTGCTCCAGCGCATCGCCGATCAACAGCGTCAGTGTCACCCGGCCATGATCCAGCACGATGCGCTGGAAACCCTGATGAATCGCCACGTAATGCTTGAGCAACTGATCGGCCTGAGCCTTGAGTGGTGGCCACAGGGCCAGCGCCCGTTGCAGGTCGGCAGGGCTCAGCGGGTATTTTTCGACACTGACGAAATGCAGCCGCGCACCGGCCGGGGCGTGTTGTTCGAACAACTGCCAGGCGCAGAGAAAATTCAACCCGGTGCCGAAGCCGGTTTCGCCGATCACCAGACGCCCGTGTGCTGGCAGCGCGGCAAAACGTTCGGCCAGGCGATTCTGTTCGAGGAACACGTAACGGGTTTCATCCAGGCCCGACTGATCGGAAAAATACACATCGTCGAACACTCGCGAACGCGGGCGTCCCAGGTCATCCCAGTCGAGTTGGGCGTGGGGCAGTACAGGTTTCATGGCAGGCTCGGCAACGACAAGGCGGCCATTCTAGCCGATAGCGCGGGCGCTGCTTGATCCATGGCAAGCCTTGCGCTCGCCGGGTCGAAGACAATCCGCAACCCGCGGGAATTTCTCTGCCGCGCCTGTGCCCAATCCGCTAGTCTTGCTGAATTCTGGAAGGAGCCGTCCCATGTTCGAATCCGCTGAAATCGGTCACGCCATCGACAAAGAAACCTACGATGCGGCGGTGCCCGCATTACGCGAAGCGTTGCTCGAGGCGCAGTTCGAGTTGCAGCAGCAGAAGCGTTTCCCGGTGATCATTCTGATCAACGGCATCGAAGGCGCCGGCAAGGGTGAGACGGTAAAACTGCTCAACGAATGGATGGACCCCCGACTGATCGAAGTGCGCACCTTCGATCAGCAGAGCGACGAAGAACTCGCGCGGCCACCGGCCTGGCGTTACTGGCGGATGCTTCCGGCCAAGGGGCGAATGGGCATTTTCTTCGGCAACTGGTACAGCCAGATGCTTCAGGGGCGGGTGCATGGGTTGTTCAAGGACCCACGTCTGGATCAGTCGATCGCGGGCGCCGAGCGTCTGGAAAAGATGCTGTGCGATGAAGGCGCATTGATCTTCAAGTTCTGGTTTCACCTGTCCAAGAAGCAGATGAAGGCGCGGCTCAAGGCCCTTGCCGATGATCCGCTGCACAGCTGGCGCATCAGCCCGCTGGACTGGCAGCAGTCGGAAACCTACGACAAGTTCGTCAAGTACGGCGAGCGCGTGCTGCGCCGCACCAGCCGCGACTACGCGCCGTGGCATGTCATCGAAGGCGTGGACGCGCATTACCGCAGCCTGGCGGTCGGCAAGATTCTGCTTGAGGGGCTGCAAAACGCCTTGAAGCGCCCGGACGTGCATCCGCACGATGTCAGCGCCGCGCCGTTGGGCACCGCGGTCGATCAACTGAACCTGCTCGACAGCCTCAACCTGACCCTGAGTCTGGATAAAAGCGACTACGAAGAACAACTGATCACCGAGCAGGCGCGGCTGTCCGGGCTGATGCGTGACAAACGCATGCGCCGCCATGCGCTGGTGGCGGTGTTCGAAGGCAATGATGCGGCGGGCAAGGGCGGGGCGATCCGGCGGGTGGCGGCGGCGCTCGATCCGCGCCAGTACAGCATCGTGCCGATTGCTGCGCCGACCGAAGAAGAGCGTGCGCAACCGTATCTGTGGCGGTTCTGGCGGCACATTCCGGCCCGGGGCAAGTTCACCGTGTTTGACCGATCCTGGTATGGCCGGGTGCTGGTGGAGCGCATCGAAGGCTTTTGCAGCACCGCCGACTGGATGCGCGCCTACGGCGAAATCAACGACTTCGAGGAGCAGATCGACGATGCCGGGGTGATCGTCGTCAAGTTCTGGCTGGCGATCGACAAGGACACGCAAATGGAACGGTTCCAGGCGCGCGAGGAGATCCCGTTCAAACGCTTCAAGATCACCGAAGACGACTGGCGCAACCGCGACAAGTGGGACGACTACCGCGCGGCGGTGGGCGATATGGTCGACCGCACCAGCACCGAGATTTCGCCGTGGACTCTGGTCGAGGCCAACGACAAGCGCTGGGCGCGGGTCAAGGTGCTGCGCACGATCAACCGGGCGCTGGAGGAGGCGTTCGAGAAGTCCGACCGCAAAGCGAAGAAACACAAGGACTGAGCCGATGGACACGCATACGCGGGGTGAATGATTGTCGCGGTCGGCAATCGGGTGGACTTATGCTCGGTCCACTCTCAACCGACTACAACAATGAGGTATGCCATGCGTGAAGTGGTGATCGTCGACAGCGTGCGGACCGGCCTGGCCAAGTCCTTTCGCGGCAAGTTCAACCAGACCCGTCCCGATGACATGGCGGCTCATTGTGTCAACGCGCTGCTGACGCGCAACGACGTCGACCCGGCCAGCGTCGAGGATTGCATCGTCGGCGCCGGCTCCAACGAAGGCGCCCAGGGCTACAACATCGGGCGTAACGTGGCGGTGCTGTCGCGTTTGGGCACCGGCACCGCCGGCATGACCCTTAACCGTTTCTGCTCTTCGGGCTTGCAGGCGATTGCGATTGCCGCCAACCAGATCGCATCGGGTTGCAGCGACATCATCGTTGCCGGCGGTGTCGAGTCGATCAGCCTGACCCTCAAGAGCGTCAACACCGATCACCTGATCAACCCGTTGCTCAAACAGCAGGTGCCGGGCATTTACCACACGATGGGCCAGACCGCCGAAGTGGTGGCGCGCCGTTACGGGGTGACTCGCGAGGCCCAGGATCGTTATTCCCTGCAAAGCCAGTTGCGTACCGCACAGGCGCAGGCGGCCGGTCTGTTCGACGATGAAATCGTGCCGATGGCCGTGAAATATCGGGTCGAGGACAAGCACAGCGGCGAAGTGCAGATCCTCGACGGCATCGTCGACCACGATGATTGCAACCGCCCGGACACCACTTACGAAAGCCTTGCCGGGTTGAAACCGGTGTTCGCCGAGGACGGTTCGGTGACCGCCGGCAACTCCTCGCAGTTGTCCGACGGTGCCTCGATGACCCTGGTGATGAGCCTGGAAAAAGCCCTGCAACTGGGGCTCAAGCCGAAAGCGTTTTTCCGTGGTTTTACCGTGGCCGGTTGCGAGCCGGACGAAATGGGCATCGGCCCGGTGTTCTCGGTGCCGAAACTGCTCAAGGCCAAGGGGCTGCAAGTGGCGGACATTGATCTGTGGGAGCTGAACGAAGCGTTCGCCTCGCAGTGCCTGTACAGCCGCGACCGGCTGGAAATCGACAATGAGAAGTACAACGTCAACGGCGGCTCGATTTCCATCGGCCACCCGTTCGGCATGACCGGATCACGTCAGGTCGGGCATCTGGTGCGCGAGCTGCAGCGACGCAGTCTGCGTTACGGGATCGTGACCATGTGCGTGGGCGGCGGGATGGGGGCCAGCGGGTTGTTCGAGGCGGTGCGCTGAGGGCAAAGGCATTGGCGGTCTGTTCCGGCCTCTTCACAGACAAGCCGGCTCCCACAGGAGCAGGCGGGCTTGTCTGTGAAGAGGGCGCTGGATCTATCGGCTGGAATCCAGCATCTGCATCCGCGCTATATAGGCGCGGATTTCTTTTTCCGCGCTTTCAAGGTTGTCGAACGGCCCTTCGAGGGTGTTCTCCCGCGTGCTGAAAAACAGTTCGCCATTGACCCGGCACACCCGGTCGCTGCGAAAGTGCGTGGCGGGGGCGGTGTCCTGGGCGCGCATGCCTAACATGATCGGTCTTCCTGGTGAGTGAGGGTCCGGGTCGGATCCAATGAGCTTATGCCCGAAGCACTTGGCTCGCTCGTTCAACCGATCAACGGCAATCCGTCAATTTTTCGTTGCGACCTGCACAGTTTCATTTGCGGCCGCAGCGCAACTGTCCCTGTGTCGCGCCGATGGCTACGCCTAGAATGACTACTCTCGTCGGCAGTTTTCGGGGTTCTCATGCACATTTCGTCGGGTCGCTGGGTGTACGGCATGTTCCTGGCCTTGTTGACCGCGTTTCTCTGGGGAATCCTGCCGATCAAGCTCAAACAGGTGTTGCTGGTGATGGACCCGATCACCGTGACCTGGTTTCGCCTGACGGTGTCCGGCGGTTGCCTGTTCATTTATCTGGCGGCCACCCGCCGTCTGCCGAGCCGCAAGCAGTTGGGTCCCAAGGGCGGCTGGCTGGTGCTGATGGCGGTGCTCGGGCTGGTCGGCAACTACGTGTTGTATCTGATGGGGCTTAACCTGCTCAGCCCCGGCACCGCGCAACTGGTGGTGCAGATGGGGCCGATCATGTTGTTGATCGCCAGTCTGTTCGTGTTCAAGGAGCGTTTCAGCATCGGCCAGGGCATTGGCCTGGCGGTGCTGTTGATTGGCTTCGCGCTGTTTTTCAACCAGCGCCTGGCGGAACTGCTGACCTCGCTGTCGGATTACACCGCCGGGGTGTTGCTGGTGTTGCTCGCGTCGACGGTCTGGACGTTCTATGCGTTGGGGCAGAAGCAATTGCTGACGGTCTGGAATTCGTTGCAGGTGATGATGGTGATCTACCTGTTCTGCGCCTTGCTGCTGACGCCGTGGGTGCATCCGCTCGAAGCGCTGGAACTGAACCCGTTGCAGGGCTGGTTGTTGCTGGCGTGCTGCATGAACACCCTGATTGCCTACGGCGCGTTTGCCGAGGCACTGGCCCATTGGGAAGCGTCGCGAGTCAGCGCCACGCTGGCGATCACGCCGCTGGTGACGTTCGGCGCCGTCGCGGTGGCGGCCTGGACGTGGCCGGAATACGTGCATGCCGAGCAGATCAATGCGCTGGGCTATGGCGGGGCGGTGCTGGTGGTGCTGGGGTCGGCGCTGGTGGCGTTGGGGCCTTCGCTGATTGCCGGGCTCAAGGCGCGGCGGGCGCGGACGGTGCCTGGCTGAAATTCTTTGTCGTGCCCTTCGCGAGCAATCCCGCTCCCACGTCTTTGTGGGAGCGGGCTTGCTCGCGAAGGGTGGCTGTCAGGCGCTACAACACTCAGCCCTTGGCCCCCGGCTCGATCATGTTCTCCGGGCGCACCCAGGCATCGAACTCTTCATTGGTCAGATACCCCAGCGCCAGTGCGGACTCGCGCAGGGTCAGCCCTTCGCTGTAGGCCTTCTTGGCGATTTCCGCCGATTTGTCGTAGCCGATGTGCGGGTTCAGCGCTGTCACCAGCATCAGGCCACGTTCCAGATGTTGCGCCATGACTTCGGCATCCGGCTCCAGCCCGGCGATGCAGTGCTGGTGGAAGTTGCTGCAACCGTCACCCAGCAGGTGGATCGACTGCAGCAGGTTGTGGATGAGCACCGGTTTGAACACGTTCAACTGCAAGTGGCCCTGGCTTGCGGCGAAACCGATGGTCACGTCGTTGCCCAGCACCTGACACGCCAGCATCGACAGCGCTTCGCACTGGGTCGGGTTGACCTTGCCGGGCATGATCGAACTGCCCGGCTCGTTGGCCGGCAGCCGCACTTCGGCGAACCCGGCTCGTGGGCCGGAGCCGAGCAGACGCAGGTCGTTGGCGATTTTCATCAGCGCCACGGCGAGGGTTTTCAGGGCGCCGGAGAGGGTGGTCAGCGGTTCATGCCCGGAGAGCGCGGCGAATTTGTTCGGTGCGGTGACGAAGGGCAGGCCGGACAGCGCCGCCAGCTCGGCCGCAATCGCCTCGCCAAAACCATGGGGCGAATTCAGCCCGGTGCCGACGGCGGTGCCGCCCTGGGCCAGTTCGCACACGGCCGGCAGCGCGGCACGGATCGCCCGCTCGGCGTAATCCAGTTGGGCGATGAAGCCGGACACTTCCTGGCCGAAGGTGATCGGCGTGGCGTCCATCATGTGGGTGCGCCCGGTCTTCACCAGTTTCATGTGCCGTGCCGACAGCTCGGCGAGGCCCCCGGACAGCTCGGCGATCGCCGGCAGCAACTGGTTTTGCACCGCCTGCGCGGTGGCGATGCTCATGGCGGTGGGGAAGCAGTCGTTGGAACTCTGCGAGCGGTTGACGTGATCGTTAGGGTGCACCGGCGACTTGCCGCCACGGGCCTTGCCGGACAGTTCGTTGGCGCGACCGGCGATCACTTCGTTGACGTTCATGTTGCTCTGGGTGCCGCTGCCGGTCTGCCATACCACCAGCGGAAACTGGTCGTCGTGCTGGCCGTCGAGCACTTCGTCGGCGGCCTGTTCGATCAGGCGGGCGATGTCGGCCGGCAGATCGCCGTTGCGGTCATTGACCCGGGCGGCGGCTTTCTTGATCAGCGCCAGGGCATGCAGCACCGGCAACGGCATGCGCTCCTGGCCGATGGCGAAATTGATCAGTGAGCGTTGCGTCTGAGCGCCCCAGTAAGCTTCGTCCGGGACGTCGATTTCGCCCAGGCTGTCGGATTCTTTACGGCTCATCATGCACACTCCTGTTGGTCTGTTCGCGCAGTTTAGGCCGGGTCCGGCCCAGGTGGTTCCATCGAGCTGATTGTTGACCTGCCAGCCCCGGCAATCAAGCGCGGCAAGGCCCGGGGGTTGAGCCGCAGCGTTTTTTAGGCGCAGAATGGTCGCCCTTGGGGTTCGACCTCGCCTAGCTGAAAAGGAAACTCGATGACTCGTCTTCGTGCCATCTGTACCGCGGTTGCCCTGGTTTGCGCCAGCGGCCAGGTGCTTGCCGATACCGCCAGCCACAATGCCAGTGCCGAATCTTTTCTGACCCTGGCGCACGCTGACAAACTGGGCACTCCGGTGTACATGCAAGTGCAGCAGATGTTCGCCCAGCGCTTTGAACAGACCAAAGCCCCGGAGTCCAAGAAAGCCGTCCTGGAAACCTACCAGGCCAAGGCCAATGCCGCCCTGGATCAAGCCATCGGCTGGAACAAGCTCAAGCCTGACATGGTCAAGCTCTACACCAGCAACTTCAGCGAACAGGAGCTCAAGGATCTGGTGGCGTTCTACCAGTCGCCGCTGGGCAAGAAAGTCCTGGAAAAAATGCCGCAGCTGACCCAGCAATCGGCCCAGATGACCCAGGCCAAGCTGGAAAGCGCGGTGCCGGTCGTCAACAAGCTGCTGGACGACATGACCAACGAGCTGTCGCCTAAAGGCGCTGCCCCGGCCAAGAAGAAGTAAGCGGAGTTCTTGATGACCATGCAACAACGCATCGAATCGACGCTGGCCCTGCTGCAGCCCGAGCATCTGCAAGTGCTGGATGAAAGCCACATGCACAGTCGCGGGTTGCAGACCCACTTCAAGGCTGTGGTGGTCAGCGCGCAGTTCGAAGGGCTGAACCGGGTCAAGCGCCACCAGAAAGTCTACGGCACGCTTGGCGAGCTGATGGGCGAGTTCCATGCGTTGGCGCTGCACACCTACACCCCGCAGGAATGGGCAGAAGTGGGCGCCGCTCCTGCATCGCCGACCTGTGCCGGGGGTAGCAAGCACTGAGTTGTCGTGACGAGGGCCTGTGCTGATAGATCGCAGTCCTAATCCCACAGTGTTTTTGCTAGAATCCGCAACGCGCCGCTTAGCCGGCGCGTTTTTTTTCGCATCCGGTTCACCCTTTGCGAGGGTAGCCACCTGGAGAAATACCCATGACACAAGCGATTGTCGTGGCGGCACTGTATAAGTTCGTCACCCTCGAAGATTACGTAGACCTGCGCGAGCCGCTGTTGCAGGCGATGGTCGCCAATGGCGTCAAAGGCACCTTGCTGATCGCCGAAGAAGGCATCAACGGCACGGTTTCCGGCAGCCGCGAAGGCATCGACGGGCTGTTGGTCTGGTTGCGTAACGATCCCCGCCTGGTCGACATCGACCACAAGGAATCGTACTGCGACGAGCAGCCGTTCTACCGCACCAAGGTCAAGCTCAAGAAAGAGATCGTGACCCTGG
Source organism: Pseudomonas sp. B2M1-30 (assembly GCF_025447575.1). Lineage (NCBI taxonomy): Bacteria > Pseudomonadati > Pseudomonadota > Gammaproteobacteria > Pseudomonadales > Pseudomonadaceae > Pseudomonas > Pseudomonas sp. B2M1-30. The sequence goes on from NZ_JAOEJT010000005.1 coordinate 199,648, forward strand.
GCGTCGAAGGCGTCGACCCGAACAAGAAGGTCGGCACCTACGTCGAGCCGCAGGACTGGAACGCGCTGATCAGCGACCCGGAAGTCCTGCTGATCGATACCCGCAACGACTACGAAGTGTCGATCGGCACCTTCGAAGGCGCGATCGATCCGAAAACCACCAGTTTTCGTGAATTTCCCGACTACATCAAAGCCCACTTCGACCCGGCCGTGCACAAGAAGGTCGCGATGTTCTGCACCGGCGGCATCCGCTGCGAGAAGGCATCGAGCTACATGCTGGGCGAAGGCTTCGAAGAGGTGTATCACCTCAAGGGCGGGATCCTGAAGTACCTCGAAGAGGTGCCGCAGGAAGAAACCAAATGGCAGGGCGACTGCTTTGTGTTCGACAACCGCGTGACCGTGCGCCACGACCTCAGCGAAGGCGACTACGATCAATGTCATGCCTGCCGGACTCCGGTCAGTGTTGAGGATCGTGCCTCCGAGCATTATGTGGCCGGCATCAGTTGCCCGCATTGCTGGGATACGCTGAGCGACAAGACCCGCCGCAGCGCGATCGACCGGCAGAAACAGATCGAACTGGCCAAGGCCCGTAACCAGCCGCACCCGATCGGCTACAACTATAAGCAAGCATCCACCGAGGCTTAATCATGTCTGCACGCCTGCTCTATGTGATGGATCCGATGTGTTCCTGGTGCTGGGGATTCGCCCCGGTCGCCAAGGCATTGGTGGAGCAGGCGCAGGCAGCCGGGGTCGAGCTGCATCTGGTGGTCGGCGGCTTGCGCACCGGCAGTGGCGCGGCGCTGGAGCCGACCACCCGGCGTTACATCCTCGAACACTGGCAGGCGGTCACCGAAGCCACCGGCCAGCCGTTCAAGTTCGAAGGCGCGCTGCCCGACGGCTTCATCTACGACACGGAGCCGGCCTGCCGTGCAATCGTCACCGCGCGCAGCCTGGCACCGGATTGCGCGTGGAAGCTGCTGGGGCTGATTCAGCATGCGTTCTACGCGCAAGGTCGCGACGTCACCCACGCCAGCGTGCTGGTGGAGCTGGCGGAGCAGGCCGGCGTGCCGCGCATCGAATTCGCCGAAGCCTTCGACCGGGCCGAACAGCATGCGGCCACCGCCGCCGATTTCAGTTGGGTGCAGGACCTGGGGATCGCCGGATTCCCGACCCTGCTCGCCGAGCGCAATGGCCAACTGGCGCTGCTGACCAACGGTTATCAGCCGCTCAGCGAACTTTCGCCTCTGCTCGGCCGCTGGCTGGAGCGTCTGGCCTGTGCCTGACCTGGCCGATGACACGCCAGCCGTAAAGCGTGTCGACCGGCTGAGCTGGGCAGAAGTCCGGCGACTGGCACTTCATCACAAAAAATCCCTGTGGATCGCCAACGGCGTCGCTGTATTGGCGACCCTGTGCAGCGTGCCGATCCCGCTGCTGTTGCCGTTGCTGGTGGACGAAGTCCTGCTCGGTCACGGCGATGCCGCGTTGAAAGTCATGAACCATGTGCTGCCGACGATGTGGCAGCAGGCGGCCGGCTATATCGGCCTGATGCTGCTGGTCACCCTGACGTTGCGCTGCAGCGCCCTGTGTTTTGGCGTGTTGCAGGCGCGGCTGTTCGCGCGGCTGGCCAAGGACATCGTCTACCGCATCCGCGTGCGCCTGATCGAACGGCTGAAGCGCATTTCCCTCGGCGAATACGAAAGCCTGGGCAGCGGCACGGTCACCACTCATCTGGTCACAGACCTGGATACCCTCGACAAATTTGTCGGCGAAACCCTCAGCCGTTTTCTGGTGGCGATGCTGACGCTGGTCGGCACCGCCAGCATCCTGGTGTGGATGCACTGGAAACTGGCGCTGCTGATCCTGATGTTCAACCCGCTGGTGATCTACGCCACGGTGCAGTTGGGCAAACGGGTCAAGCACCTGAAGAAGCTGGAGAACGACAGCACTTCGCGCTTCACCCAGGCCTTGAGCGAAACCCTTGATGCCATTCAGGAAGTGCGGGCCGGCAACCGTCAGGGGTATTTCCTCGGCCGCCTCGGCCTGCGCGCCCAGGAAGTGCGCAACTATGCGGTCAACTCCCAATGGAAGACGGATGCCTCCAACCGCGCCAGCGGTCTGCTGTTCCAGTTCGGCATCGACATTTTCCGCGCGGCGGCGATGCTCACCGTGCTGTTTTCCGACCTGTCGATCGGCCAGATGCTCGCGGTGTTCAGCTACCTGTGGTTCATGATCGGCCCGGTGGAACAACTGCTTAACCTGCAATACGCCTACTACGCCGCCGGTGGCGCCTTGACCCGCATCAACGAGCTGCTCGCGCGCGCCGACGAGCCGCAATATCCCGGCGGTGTCGATCCGTTCAAGGGGCGCGAGACTGTGGGGATTCAGGTGCAGGGCCTGAGTTTCGGCTATGGCGACGAACTGGTGCTGGATCAGATGAACCTGTCCATCGCCCCCGGCGAGAAAGTGGCGATCGTCGGTGCCAGCGGCGGCGGTAAAAGTACCCTGGTGCAATTGCTGCTGGGGCTGTACACGCCGCTGGCCGGCACAATCCGCTTCGGCGGCTCGACCCAGGAAGATATCGGCCTGGAGACGGTGCGGGAAAACGTGGCGGTGGTGCTGCAGCATCCGGCGCTGTTCAACGATACCGTGCGGGCCAACCTGACCATGGGCCGCACGCGCAGCGACGAAGCCTGTTGGCAGGCGCTGGAAATTGCCCAGCTCGCACCCACCATCCGCGCCTTGCCGCAAGGCCTGGACAGCATCGTCGGGCGTTCCGGCGTGCGCCTTTCGGGAGGGCAGCGGCAACGTCTGGCGATCGCCCGGATGATCCTTGCCGAGCCGAAAGTGGTGATTCTCGACGAAGCCACCTCGGCGCTCGACGCTGCCACCGAATACAACCTGCATCAGGCGCTGGCGCGGTTCCTCAATGGCCGCACTACACTGATCATTGCCCATCGCCTGTCGGCGGTTAAGCAGGCGGATCGGGTGCTGGTGTTCGATGGCGGTCAGGTGGCCGAGGACGGCGACCACCAGCAACTGATTGCCGAGGGTGGCCTGTACGCCAAGCTCTACGGACACCTGCAACAAATCCAGCGCCCTTGAGTTTCGTGCGCATTTCTGTGCTTAGTGCTTGAATTGCTTTGAGTAAAAACGCCCGGATCGGCTCTGCGCGCAGTCAGGTTGCAGGATCGGCACAGAAGACGGCACAGCTGTCTCTTTGACTTGCCGAAAATTAGCCTAGGCTGAGCTGTCAGGAGCGGTATTTTCCGGTGTTCATCTGGCAGTGCTTGCGCAAGGGACCTCATGAAGCAAAAGCGGACTCTCGGAACGCCACGGTTGTTGGGCATCGTCTGGCCATTCATTGCCGTCGTCTTGTGTCAGGCGCTGCTGGGCGGCGTCAGCCTCTATGTGCTGTCGGCCGTTCGCGGTTATGTCGCGGGTGAAAGTCTCTGGTCCAAGGGCCAGAAGGACGCCATCTATTACCTCAACCTGTACGCCGACAGTCGCGACGAGGCGATCTTCCTCAAGTACCAGCAGGCGATCTCCGTGCCACAGGGTGGGCACGAACTGCGTCTGGCGCTCGACCGACAGCCGCCGGACCTGCAAGCGGCGCGCGAGGGTATTCTCAGGGGTGGCAACCACCCGGACGACGTCTCGAGCCTGATCTGGCTGTACCTCAATTTCCGTCACTTCAGTTATCTGGAAACCGCCATTGACCGCTGGACGTTGGGCGACGCCTATCTGGTCGAGCTCGATGATGTCGCTCGGGAAATGCATCGGCAGATCAGCATCAACGCCGCCAGCGATGAAGATATCCGCCACTGGAAGGCGCGGATATTCGCGATCAACGACAGTGTGACACCGGCCGCCAAGGCCTTCAGCGATGCTCTGGGCGAAGGCTCGCGGCTGGTCATGCGGCTGCTGCTGTTCACCAACCTGGCGACGGCGCTGGGGCTGATCGTGCTGGCATTGCTGCGAACCCACAAACTGCTCAAGCAGCGCCATGCCTTTGCCCAGGCGCTGCAACTGGAGAAGGATCGGGCGCACATCACCCTGCATTCGATCGGCGACGGGGTGATCACCACCGACGTCGACGGTGCCATCGACTACATGAACCCCGCCGCCGAAGCCTTGACTCACTGGAAGGCCGAGCAGGCCGCCGGTCTGCCGCTGGCGGCACTGTTCAATCTGCTCGATGACAATGCCCAGAGCGAAGGGCTGACCCTGATCGAGCACATTCTCAGCGGCAAGCTGGGGGGCAGCAGCGAACATTCCAAGCTGATCCAGCGCCTGGACGGCAGCACCGTCTCGGTGACGCTGGTCGGCGCGCCGATCCGCAATGCCGGCAAGGTCAGCGGCGCGGTGCTGGTGCTTCACGACATGACGCAGGAGCGCCAATACATCGCCAACCTGTCATGGCAGGCGACCCATGATGCGCTGACCGGTCTTGCCAATCGCCGCGAGTTCGAATATCGCCTGGAGCAGGCGCTGCACAACCTGACGCGCCAGTCGGGCCGGCACGCGCTGATGTTCCTCGATCTGGATCAATTCAAACTGGTCAACGACACCTGCGGTCACGCGGCCGGCGATGAGCTGCTGCGGCATATCTGCGCGCTGTTGCAGTCCGGTTTGCGCGAGGGCGACACCCTGGCACGGCTGGGGGGCGATGAATTCGGCATTCTGCTGGAGAACTGCGCGCCGGATGCGGCGGAAAAAATCGCCGAGGGGCTGCGTCAGACTGTGCAGAACCTGCATTTTGTCTGGAAGGGGCGACCGTTCCTGACCACCGTGAGCATTGGCCTGGTGCATGTCACGCAAACCCCGGCCACCCTCGAAGCCTCGCTGCGTGCTGCCGACATGGCTTGCTACATGGCCAAGGAGAAGGGGCGCAACCGGGTTCAGGTCTACCACGCCGATGACTCGGAACTGTCCCTGCGCTTCGGCGAGATGGCCTGGGTGCAGCGGCTGCACATGGCCCTGGAAGAGAACCGCTTCTGCCTGTATGCCCAGGAAATCGCTCCGCTGCGGCATGCCGAGGATCGCGGGCACATCGAAATCCTGCTGCGCCTGCACGACGAAGCTGGTCGCATGATCTTGCCTGACAGTTTCATTCCGGCGGCTGAGCGTTACGGATTGATGACATCCCTGGACCGCTGGGTAGTGCAAAACGTATTTAAGGTTATTGCTCAATGTATTAACGAAGAACATGAAACGTCATTGGCAATGTGTGCGATTAATCTTTCAGGCATTACTATCGGAGATGACGCGTTTTTGCACTTCCTGCGTGAACAGTTTGAAACTTACGCAGTGCCCCCTGAAATGATTTGTTTTGAAATTACTGAAACCAGTGCTATTGCAAATTTGGGTAGTGCGATTCGTTTTATTAATGAACTCAAAGGCTTAGGTTGTTACTTCTCGCTAGATGACTTTTGTGCCGGAATGTCCTCATTCGCTTATTTGAAACATTTGCCTGTAGACTTCCTGAAGATCGACGGGAGTTTCGTAAAGGATATGCTGGACGACCCGATTAACCGTGCAATGGTCGAGGTGATCAATCACATCGGCCATGTCATGGGTAAACAGACCATTGCCGAGTTTGTCGAAACAACACAGATCGAGCAGGTACTGCTTGAAATCGGCGTGGATTACGCACAGGGTTACGTCATAGAGCGCCCGCAATTGTTTACCTGCGACAGTTTGCAAAGTCGGCCCGCCAGACCGCAGCCGTTGTTATTCAAGGCGCCTGGCACGTTCCGTTGAAGGCTCTCGCCGATCCGTACAATCACAAATCAAAAGGAGCCGAACAGTGATCGACACATTCAACCGAACCGGACCACTCATGGAAGCTGCAAGTTATCCTGCCTGGGCACAGCAGTTGCTCAAGGATTGCAGCGAGAGCAAGCGCCGGGTTGTCGAACATGAACTTTACCTGCGCATGCGTGATAACCAGCTCAGCGCTAGAACCATGCGCCAGTACCTGATCGGGGGCTGGCCGGTGGTTGAGCAATTCGCGTTGTACATGGCGCAGAACCTGACCAAGACCAAGTTTGCCCGTCACCCGGGCGAAGACATGGCGCGGCGCTGGTTGATGCGCAACATTCGCGTCGAGCTGAACCACGCCGACTACTGGGTACACTGGAGTCGAGCCCATGGCGTGAGCCTGGAAGATCTCCAGGAGCAGCAAGTGCCGCCGGAACTGCACGCGCTGAGTCATTGGTGCTGGCACACCAGTTCGGCGGATTCGCTGATCGTTGCCATCGCCGCCACCAACTATGCGATCGAGGGCGCGACCGGGGAGTGGTCGGCGCTGGTCTGCTCCACGGGCGTCTACGCCGCGGCCTTCCCGGAAGAGGATCGCAAACGGGCAATGAAGTGGTTGAAGATGCACGCTCAGTACGACGATGCCCATCCGTGGGAGGCGCTGGAAATCATCTGCACCCTGGCCGGCATGAACCCGAGCAAGGCCTTGCAGGCGGAGCTGCGACAGGCCATCTGCAAGAGCTATGACTACATGTACCTGTTCCTTGAGCGCTGCATGCAGCTGGAGCTGTCGGAGCGGGTGATCCACGGCCGCGAGCGCCGGGCGTTGGTCGGCAGCTGATTCAGATAGCAGGCAAAAAATAAGGGAGCCGATGTGCTCCCTTATTCATTTGTCGATGGGTGCAGGTAATCAGCCGGCCATGGCCAGGCGATTGCGACCTTCACGCTTGGCGACGTACAGCGCGCTGTCTGCTCTGCGCAACAGACTTTCCGCCGACTCGCCGGGCAGCAGGGTCGAACAGCCCAGGCTCACAGTCAGTTCGATCAATTGCCCTTCGGCGTAGTAATCCTGAGCCTGCGCGGCATAGCGCAGACGCTCGCCGACCATCGCCGCCGCTTCCCGGCTGGTGTTGGACAGCAGGATCAAAAACTCTTCACCACCGTAGCGGAACACCATATCGACGTTGCGCAACTGGCCCTTGATCGACGCGGCCACGGTTTTGAGCACTTCGTCGCCGGCGGTGTGTCCGTGGCTGTCGTTGACCCGCTTGAAATGGTCGATGTCGAGCATCAGCAACGACAACGGTTGCAGGTGGCGGCGGGACATGTCGATTTCCCGTTGCAGGGTCTGCTCCATGGCAATCCGGTTGCCGGCGCCGGTCAACGGATCGCGCAGGGCGGTCTGGGTCGCCGTGCGGTACAGCAGAGCGTTGCGCATCGGATACAGCAGCGACGACAGCAGGGATTCCAGGTTGCCCTGTTCCTCTTCGCTGAAACGCTTGTTGCGGCGGAACACCAGCTCACCCATGTGCTCGCCTTCGTGACTGAGGCTGTAGCTGATCGAGTGGTGCCCGCGCGTGCCGAACTCCAGGCGCAAGTCGCTGCCCTGATGCACATAGGTCAAGGCATCGAGCGGAACCATGCGCTGAATGTCGCGGAAGAAAAGCCCGAGAATGCGTTGTGGCTCAAGACTGGTTTGCAGTTGCAGGCTCAGTTGCGCGCGTAATTGCGCCAGACTGACCGGCCGTTCCAGGAGAGGAGGCTGCTGACCGAAGCCCAGGCGTTGCAATTTGGCACTGTCGAAGTCAATTGCATTGGTCTGGGAGGGTGATTTCATATGGCGTGAGCCCCTAAGCAGTAAGTCTGTCTTACAGGCTGGGTGAGAGCGGCTATGGGCTGCGCGTCATACTGATCCATCAGTCCCGTAGGACATTTGGCGTAAGTTTAGTCTGCCTGATGACGATTAGTCAGCTATCGAAACAGGCCTCGCCCGACTGCCTTCACACGGCGTGCTTGTAGGGAAATTTAGAGCGAAAGTCGTGCCATTCGGTTCGAATTTATTAAAACCGTTTTGAATCAATGACTTGGGTTTGGATGGTAAAAGCGTGCGCTGGATATTTGACTGACTTGGCCGTGCCCAAAGCGGCAAATGCATGCCGCGACGGGAAACCGCCACGGCAACAAATGCGACGTATGGCATTACTGGGCGTTGAAAGCCTGGCCGTTGATGCCGGTGCTGTCCGGACCCATCAGGTAGAGGTAGACCGGCATGATCTCCTCGGGCGTCGGATTGTTCAGCGGGTTTTCCCCCGGGTACGCCTGGGCGCGCATGCTGGTGCGGGTGGCGCCGGGGTTGATGCTGTTGGAGCGCACCGGTGCGACGTTTTCGACTTCGTCGGCCAGGGTCTGCATCAGGCCTTCGGTGGCGAACTTCGATACGCCGTAGGCGCCCCAGTAGGCGCGGCCCTTGCGCCCGACGCTGCTGGAGGTGAACACCACCGAGGCATCCCGCGACAGCTTGAGCAGCGGCAGCAGGGTGCTGGTGAGCATGAACATGGCGTTGACGTTGATCTGCATGACCCGCATGAAGTTGTCGCCGGACAACTGTTCGATCGGCGTCCGTGGGCCGATGATCGAAGCATTGTGCAGCAGGCCGTCGAGATGACCGAATTCGCTTTCGATCATCGCTGCTAGTTCATCGTACTGATGCGGCTGGGCGGTTTCGAGGTTGAACGGGATGACCGCCGGTTGTGGGTGTCCTGCTGCTTCGATCTCATCGTAGACCTGAGTCAGGTTGGCTTCGGTCTTGCCCAGCAACAGCACGGTGGCGCCATGGGCGGCATAGGTTTTCGCGGCAGCCGCGCCGATGCCACGGCCGGCGCCGGTGACCAGAATGACCCGATCCTTGAGCAATTCGGGGCGAGCGCTGTAATCAAACATAAAAACCTCTACACAAATCCATTGGAAAAGATCAGCAACTGCAAAGCGCGCTGTCGATCACCTTGCGCAGTTCCAGCGGATGATCCACCACCGCGTCCGCGCCCCAATGCCGAGGGTTGTCGTCCGGGTGAATGTAGCCAAAGGTCACCGCGCAAGTCTTGGTTCCGGCGTCGCGGCCGGATTCGATGTCGCGCAGATCATCGCCGACAAACAGCACCGTGGCCGGATCCAGATCAAGCATCTTGCACGCAAGGATCAGCGGCTCCGGGTCCGGCTTGCTGTTCTTCACATGATCGGGGCAGATCAGCAGCGCCGAACGCTCGGCCAGCCCCAGTTGTTGCATGATCGGTTCGGCAAAGCGCAGCGGTTTGTTGGTGACCACACCCCAGATCAGGTTGGCTTTTTCGATGTCGGCCAGCAGTTCGCCCATGCCGTCGAACAGCTTGCTGTGGACCGCGCAGCCGACGAGGTAGCGCTCGAGGAACTCCAGGCGCAGTTCCTCGAAGCCCGGGGATTCCGGATCCATCGAGAACGTCACCGCGACCATGGCTTTGGCGCCGCCGGAAATCTCGTCGCGGATGTGTTTGTCGTTGATGGGCGGCAAGCCGCGATCGGCACGCATCGCCTGACAGATGGCGATGAAGTCCGGCGCGGTGTCCAGCAGGGTGCCGTCCATGTCGAAAAGGACTGCTCTGATAGCCATCGGCTTATTCCTCGCGCAGGGTCTGGATCATGTAGTTGACGTCAACGTCCGCCGCCAGCTTGTAGTGCTTGGTCAGCGGGTTGTAGGTCAGACCGATGATGTCCTTGACGGTGAGGCCGGCCATGCGGCTCCAGGCACCCAGTTCGGACGGGCGGATGAATTTCTTGAAGTCGTGGGTGCCGCGCGGCAGCAGCTTCATGATGTATTCGGCGCCGACGATGGCGAACAGGTACGCCTTCGGGTTGCGGTTGATGGTCGAGAAGAACACCTGGCCGCCGGGCTTGACCATGCGGAAGCAGGCGCGGATCACCGAAGACGGGTCCGGGACGTGCTCGAGCATTTCCAGGCAGGTGACCACGTCGAACTGCTCGGGCATTTCCTCGGCCAGGGCTTCGGCGGTGATCTGCCGATACTCGACGTTGACCCCGGATTCCAGTTGATGCAGTTGCGCGACCGCCAGTGGCGCTTCACCCATGTCGATGCCGGTCACGGTGGCGCCGCGCTGGGCCATGGCTTCGCTGAGGATGCCGCCGCCGCAACCGACGTCGAGGACTTTCTTGCCGGCCAGACCGACGCGCTCGTCGATCCAGTTCACCCGCAGCGGGTTGATGTCGTGCAGCGGTTTGAATTCGCTTTCGCGATCCCACCAGCGATGGGCCAGGGCCTCGAATTTGGCGATTTCGGCGTGGTCGACGTTGCTCATGATCTCTTCCTCTGAATCTTCAAAAAGGTTGTAGCCGCGGATGATGATCCACGGTGTTTACGATTCGGTGTGGCCGCTGATGCGCTGGCCCCAGGCCCGGGCGGTGGCGCCCAGTTGTTCTTCGTCCAGGCGGGTCAGTTGCCGGTCGTCGAGCAGTTGTTTGCCGGCGACCCACAGGTGTTTGACGCAATCGCGACCAGTGGCATAAATAAGCTGCGAAACCGGGTCGTAGACCGGCTGCTGTGCCAGGCCCGACAGATCGAAAGCGACGACGTCCGCCGCCTTGCCGATTTCCAGCGAACCGACTTCGGTATCGATGCCCAGTGCCCGCGCGCCATTGAGCGTCGCCATGCGCAAGGCGCGGTGGGCGTCCAGTGCGGTGGCCGAGCCGGCGACGGCTTTGGCCAGCAACGCAGCGGTACGGGTTTCGCCGAGCAGATCCAGATCATTGTTGCTTGCCGCGCCATCGGTGCCGACCGCCACATTGACCCCGGCCTGCCACAGGCGCTCGACGGGGCAGAAGCCGCTGGCCAGTTTCAGGTTCGATTCGGGACAGTGGATCACGCTGGTGTTGCTTTCTACCAGCAACGCCAGGTCATCTTCGCTGATCTGAGTCATGTGTACGGCCTGGAAGCGCGGCCCGAGAAGGCCGAGGCGACCGAGGCGGGCCAACGGTCGTTCGCCGCGCTGCTCGACCGCCTGTTGCACTTCGAACGCGGTTTCATGCACGTGCATGTGGATCGCGGCGTCCAGTTCTTCGGCGATCACCCGGATTTTTTCCAGGTTCTCATCGCCAACGGTGTAGGGTGCATGGGGGCCGAAGGTGATCTTGATCCGGTCGTGATGCTTCAGGTCGCCGAACAGTTCGACGCCCTGACGGATGGCTTCATCGGCGCTGCCGGCTCCAGGGATCGGGAAATCGAGGATCGGAATGGCGATCTGCGCACGGATTCCGCTGTTGTGAACGCGTTCGCTGGCAACCTTCGGGAAGAAATACATGTCAGAGAAACAGGTGATGCCACCTTTTATCTGCTCGGCGATGGCCAGGTCGGTGCCGTCACGGACAAAGGCTTCGTCGACCCATTTGGCTTCGGCCGGCCAGATATGGTTTTCCAGCCAGGTCATCAGCGGCAGATCGTCGGCCAGGCCACGGAACAGGGTCATCGCCGCATGGCCGTGAGCGTTGATCAGGCCGGGGGCAAGCAGCACGTCCGGCAGTTCGCGAATTTCGGCGGCGTGGCACTTCAGCGCTTCGCTGCGCGGGCCGATGAATACGATGCGACCGTCGCGGATGCCCAGGCCATGCTCCTTGAGCACCACGCCTGCAGGTTCGACGGGGACCAGCCAGGTCGGCAGCAATAAGAGGTCGAGCGCAATGGCAGGTTTCGGCATCGAGGGTCGGTTCCAGTGCTTTTGTAAAGGATGGCGAAGTATACCCGAGCGTCTTCGCGGGCGGATCGCTATAATCGGCGGCTTTTGTTCATGAGTGCGGGGTGAGGGATGCGCGATCGTCTGTTGGCTGCGGAGAAAGTGAAGGCCATCGATTGGCGCGATGGCGCGCTCTACCTGCTGGATCAGCGTGTTTTGCCGTTCGAGGAAACCTGGATCGCCTACACCAGCGCCGCCGGCGTGGCCGAAGCGATTCGCTCGATGGTGGTGCGCGGTGCGCCGGCCATTGGCATCAGTGCGGCCTATGGCATCGTGCTGGCGGCCCGGACCCGGGTTGCCGAGGGCGGCGACTGGTATGCCGCGCTGGAAGAGGATTTCGCGCTGCTGGCCGATTCCCGGCCGACGGCGGTCAACCTGTTCTGGGCGCTGGGCCGCATGCATGACCGGCTCGATCGCTTGAAGGACAACGCCGATCCGCTGGAGGCGCTGGAAGCCGAAGCCATCGCGATTCATGAAAGCGACCGTGAGGCCAACCTGACCATGGCGCAACTGGGCGTGGATCTGATCCGCAAGCATCAGGGCAACGCCCAGGCGCTGCTCACCCACTGCAATACCGGCGCCCTGGCCACCGGTGGTTTCGGTACTGCGCTCGGGGTGATTCGCGGCGCGTTCATCGAAGGCATGGTCGAGCGGGTCTACGCCGACGAAACCCGTCCATGGCTGCAAGGCTCGCGCCTGACCGCGTGGGAACTGGCGAACGAAGGCATTCCGGTGACCCTGAACGCCGACTCCGCCGCCGCGCACATCATGAAAACCAAGGGCGTGACCTGGGTGATCGTCGGCGCTGACCGGATCACCGCCAATGGCGACGTGGCGAACAAGATCGGCACCTATCAACTGGCGGTCAACGCCATGCACCACGGCGTGCGTTTCATGGTGGTGGCACCGAGTTCGACCATCGACATGAACCTGGCCAGCGGCGATGACATTCCGATCGAGGAGCGTGCCGGTGCGGAGCTGCTGGAAGTCGGCGGCAAGCGGGTCGGAGCGGATGTCGAGGCGTTCAACCCGGTGTTCGATGTGACGCCGGCGGACCTGATCGATGCGATCGTCACCGAAAAGGGCATCGTCGAGCGCCCGGACACCGCGAAAATGGCGCAATTGATGTGCCGCAAGCGTTTGCACTGAAGTCGTTGGTTCTCTTCGCGGGTAAGCCCTGGCTCTCACAGTTTTCTGTCCCGGCACCAAATCTGTGAGGGCGGGTTCGCTCGCGAAAGCGCCGCAAAGTCAATAAACATTCACAAATCAAGCCCGATTTCCGGCTTCGATCCGCCTCTAAGCCCCTCTCGTCCCCGTTAAGCCTGTCATCGGTCAACTAACTATGCTCCATGCGCATCTGGGGGATAGGTGCGTGGCGGCTCTTGTGATAACATCCGGCGTTTTCCGAAGCCGCCCCACGGGGTTGTCTTCACTGCGCAAATCCATGTTCAACTTGTTGATTTGTCGTAAGTCGAAGCACGGCACTCTGTCTGCATCGACGAGCTTCGTCAGTCCCGCATGGACAAGGCGAGGTTTCACCAGAAAAAGGAATCAGGCTTCTCATGGGCGAACTGGCCAAAGAAATCCTCCCGGTCAATATCGAAGACGAGCTGAAACAGTCCTATCTCGACTACGCGATGAGCGTGATCGTCGGCCGTGCACTGCCGGATGCGCGCGATGGCCTCAAGCCTGTGCACCGTCGCGTGCTGTTCGCGATGAGCGAGCTGGGCAACGACTTCAACAAGCCGTACAAGAAATCCGCCCGTGTCGTCGGTGACGTGATCGGTAAGTATCACCCGCACGGTGACACTGCGGTGTACGACACCATCGTCCGCATGGCGCAGCCGTTCTCCCTGCGCTACCTGCTGGTCGACGGTCAGGGCAACTTCGGTTCGGTGGACGGCGATAACGCTGCGGCCATGCGATACACCGAAGTGCGCATGACCAAGCTGGCGCACGAGCTGCTGGCCGACATGCACAAGGAAACCGTGGACTGGGTGCCGAACTACGACGGCACCGAACTGATCCCGGCGGTCATGCCGACCCGCGTTCCGAACCTGCTGGTCAACGGTTCCAGCGGTATCGCCGTGGGCATGGCGACCAACATTCCGCCGCACAACCTCGGTGAAGTCATCGACGGTTGCCTGGCTCTCATCGACAATCCCGAGCTGACCGTCGATGAGTTGATGCAATACATTCCCGGCCCGGACTTCCCGACTGCCGCGATCATCAACGGTCGTGCCGGCATCATCGAAGCCTACCGCACCGGTCGCGGGCGCATTTACATGCGCGCCCGCTCGATCATCGAAGACATCGACAAGGTCGGTGGCCGTCAGCAGATCGTCGTCACCGAGCTGCCTTACCAGCTGAACAAGGCGCGTCTGATCGAGAAGATCGCCGAGCTGGTCAAAGAGAAGAAGCTCGAAGGCATCACTGAGCTGCGCGACGAGTCCGACAAGGACGGTATGCGCGTCGTGATCGAACTGCGTCGCGGTGAAGTGCCGGAGGTGATCCTCAACAACCTCTACGCCCAGACCCAGTTGCAGAGCGTGTTCGGCATCAACATTGTTGCGCTGATCGACGGCCGTCCACGGATCCTCAATCTCAAGGATCTGCTGGAAGCCTTCGTTCGCCACCGTCGCGAAGTCGTGACCCGCCGTACCGTGTTCGAACTGCGCAAGGCCCGCGAGCGTGGTCACATCCTTGAAGGCCAGGCTGTCGCCCTGTCGAACATCGACCCGGTGATCGCCCTGATCAAGGCCTCGCCGACCCCGTCGGAAGCTAAAGAGGCGCTGGTCAGCACGCCTTGGGAGTCCAGCGCGGTGATGACTATGGTCGAGCGCGCCGGTGCCGATTCGTGCCGTCCGGAAAATCTCGATCCGCAATACGGTCTGCGCGACGGCAAGTACTTCCTGTCGCCGGAACAGGCGCAAGCCATCCTGGAACTGCGTCTGCACCGCCTGACCGGTCTGGAGCACGAGAAGCTGCTGGCCGAGTATCAGGAGATACTCAACCAGATCGGCGAGCTGATCCGCATCCTCAACAGTGCCGTGCGCCTGATGGAAGTGATCCGCGAAGAGCTGGAAGTGATCCGCGCCGAATACGGCGATGTGCGCCGCACCGAGATCCTCGATGCGCGCCTCGACCTGACCCTGGGCGACATGATCCCGGAAGAAGAGCGCGTCGTGACCATTTCCCACGGCGGTTATGCCAAGACCCAGCCGCTGGCGGCGTATCAGGCCCAGCGTCGTGGCGGTAAAGGCAAATCGGCTACCGGCGTCAAGGATGAGGACTACATCGCTCACCTGCTGGTCGCCAACAGCCACACCACGCTGCTGCTGTTCTCCAGCAAGGGCAAGGTGTACTGGCTCAAGACCTACGAGATCCCGGAAGCCTCCCGCGCCGCCCGTGGTCGTCCGCTGGTCAACCTGCTGCCGCTGGATGATGGCGAGTACATCACCACCATGCTGCCGGTCGAGGAATACACCGAAGGTCACTACATCTTCATGGCGACCGCCAACGGCACCGTGAAGAAAACCCCGCTGGAATCCTTCAGCCGTCAGCGCAGCGTCGGTCTGATCGCGCTGGAACTGGACGAAGGCGACGTGCTGATCTCCGCCGCCATCACCGATGGCGAGCGTGAAGTGATGCTGTTCTCCGACGGCGGCAAGGTCACTCGCTTCAAGGAGTCCGACGTTCGCGCCATGGGCCGTACCGCTCGCGGTGTGCGCGGCATGCGTCTGCCGGAAGGCCAGAAGCTGATTTCCATGCTGATTCCGGAAGAAGGCAGCCAGATCCTCACTGCTTCCGAGCGCGGCTACGGCAAGCGCACCGCGATCACCGAGTTCCCTGAGTACAAGCGTGGCGGCCAGGGCGTTATCGCCATGGTCAGCAACGAGCGTAACGGTCGTCTGGTCGGCGCGGTCCAGGTGCTCGATGGCGAGGAAATCATGCTGATTTCCGACCAGGGCACACTGGTGCGTACCCGTGTCGACGAGGTGTCGAGCCTGGGTCGTAACACTCAGGGCGTGACCCTGATCAAACTGGCCAAGGATGAAACCCTGGTCGGCCTGGAGCGGGTTCAGGAGCCGTCGGAAGTCGAGGGTGAAGAGTTTGAAGGTGAAGAAGGCGTCGAGCTGGAAGATGGCGTGATCGGCGCCGAACCGGACGATGCGGTCGACAACCTGCAGGCGGACGCCGCAGACGAAGAAGAGTCGCAAGACTAACCAAATCGTAGCAGGGCAGAGTGTTTGCTCTGTCCGCTACCGTGATTGCATAGCGAGAGTGGATGTGAGCAAACGAGCCTATAACTTCTGCGCAGGTCCCGCTGCGCTGCCTGAAGCTGTCCTGTTGCGTGCCCAGTCCGAGATGCTCGACTGGCACGGCAAGGGTCTGTCGGTCATGGAAATGAGCCATCGCAGCGATGACTACGTGGCCATTGCCGAGAAGGCCGAGCAAGACCTGCGCGACCTGCTGTCCATCCCCTCCAATTACAAAGTGCTGTTCCTGCAGGGCGGCGCGAGCCAACAGTTCGCCGAGATTCCGCTGAACCTGCTGCCCGAGAACGGCACTGCCGACTATGTCGAAACCGGCATCTGGTCGAAGAAGGCCATCGAGGAAGCGCGTCGCTTCGGCAATGTCAACGTTGCCGCCAGCGCCAAGCCTTATGACTACCTGGCCATCCCTGGCCAGAACGAGTGGAAGCTGACTCCGGGTGCGGCCTATCTGCACTATGCGTCCAACGAGACCATCGGCGGCCTGCAGTTCGACTGGGTACCCGAAGCCGGTGACGTTCCACTGGTGGTCGACATGTCCTCCGATATCCTCTCGCGTCCGATCGATGTGTCGCAGTACGGCCTGATCTACGCCGGCGCGCAGAAGAACATCGGTCCGAGCGGTCTGGTCGTGGTGATCGTCCGTGAAGACCTGCTGGGCCGCGCCCGCAGTTCCTGCCCGACCATGCTCGACTACAAGGTTTCGGCCGATAACGGCTCGATGTACAACACCCCGGCCACCTATTCCTGGTATCTCTCGGGTCTGGTCTTCGAGTGGCTGAAGGAGCAGGGTGGTGTCGCCGCGATGGAGCAGCGCAACAAGGCGAAGAAAGATCGCCTGTACGGCTTCATCGACAACAGCGACTTCTATACCAACCCGATCAACATCAACGCGCGCTCGTGGATGAACGTGCCGTTCCGCCTGGCCGACGAGCGTCTGGACAAGGCGTTCCTGGCCGGCGCCGACGCCCGTGGGCTGCTCAACCTCAAGGGCCATCGTTCGGTCGGCGGCATGCGTGCCTCGATCTACAACGCCCTGGGTCTGGACGCCGTCGAAGCGCTGGTCGGTTACATGGCTGAATTCGAGAAGGAGCATTCCTGATGTCCGAGCAGGAGCTCAAGGCGCTGCGCGTTCGTATCGACAGTCTGGATGAGAAGATCCTCCAGCTGATCAGCGATCGCGCTCGCTGCGCCGAAGAGGTTGCACGGGTCAAGATGGCCAGTCTGGCCGAAGGCGAGCAGCCGGTGTTCTATCGTCCCGAGCGCGAGGCGCAGGTCCTCAAGCGTGTGATGGAGCGCAACAAGGGGCCGCTGGGCAACGAAGAGATGGCGCGCTTGTTCCGCGAAATCATGTCCTCGTGCCTGGCCCTCGAGAACCCGCTGAAGGTGGCCTACCTCGGTCCGGAAGGCACCTTCACTCAAGCGGCGGCCTTGAAACACTTCGGCCACGCCGTGATCAGCAAGCCGATGGCGGCCATTGACGAAGTGTTCCGCGAAGTGGCGGCCGGTGCGGTGAATTTTGGCGTGGTGCCGGTGGAGAACTCCACCGAAGGCGCGGTCAACCACACCCTCGACAGCTTCCTCGAGCACGACATGGTGATCTGCGGCGAAGTCGAGCTGCGCATTCACCATCACTTGCTGGTGGGCGAAAACACCAAGACCGACAGCATCAGCCGTATCTACTCCCACGCCCAGTCGCTGGCCCAGTGCCGCAAGTGGTTGGATGCCCATTACCCGAATGTCGAGCGCGTGGCGGTGTCGAGCAACGCCGAGGCAGCCAAGCGGGTCAAGGGTGAGTGGAATTCGGCGGCGATTGCCGGCGACATGGCGGCCGGGCTGTATGGCCTGACCCGTCTGGCCGAGAAAATCGAGGATCGTCCGGACAACTCCACGCGCTTCCTGATGATCGGCAACCAGGAAGTGCCGCCGACCGGCGACGACAAGACATCGATCATCGTGTCGATGAGCAACAAGCCCGGCGCGCTCCACGAGCTGCTGGTGCCGTTCCATGACAACGGGATCGACCTGACCCGGATCGAAACCCGTCCGTCGCGCAGCGGCAAATGGACCTACGTGTTCTTCATCGACTTCGTCGGCCACCACCGTGATCCGTTGATCAAGGGTGTGCTGGAAAAGATCAGTCAGGAAGCGGTAGCACTCAAAGTGCTGGGTTCCTACCCGAAAGCAGTTCTCTAAGGGGCGGTAGCAAATGAGTGGCAATTTCCTCGCGCTGGCACAGCCGGGCGTGCAACAACTTTCGCCGTACGTTCCGGGTAAGCCTGTGGATGAGCTGGCGCGCGAACTGGATCTGGATCCGGCGAGCATCGTCAAACTGGCGAGCAACGAAAACCCGCTGGGCGCCAGCCCGAAAGCACTGGCGGCGATCCGCGAAGAGCTCGCCGAGCTGACCCGTTATCCCGACGGCAACGGCTTTGCGCTGAAGTCTCTGCTGGCCGAGCAGTGCCGTGTCGAACTGAACCAGGTCACCCTGGGCAACGGTTCCAACGACATTCTCGAACTGGTGGCGCGTGCGTATCTGGCCCCGGGCCTGAACGCCGTGTTCAGTGAACACGCGTTTGCCGTTTACCCGATTGCCACGCAGGCGGTCGGCGCCCAGGCCAAGGTCGTTCCGGCCAAGGATTGGGGGCATGACCTGCCTGCGATGCTCGCGGCCATCGACGCCAACACCCGCGTGGTGTTCATCGCCAATCCGAACAACCCGACCGGCACCTGGTTCGGCGCCGAAGCGCTGGACGAGTTCCTGCAAGACGTGCCGGAACATGTGCTGGTGGTGCTGGACGAGGCCTACATCGAGTACGCCGAGGGCAGCGACCTGCCCGATGGCCTGGATTTTCTCGCCGCGTATCCAAACCTGCTGGTTTCGCGCACGTTCTCCAAGGCTTATGGTCTGGCGGCGTTGCGTGTCGGTTACGGTTTGTCCACCGCAGTCGTGGCGGATGTCCTGAACCGTGTTCGCCAGCCGTTCAACGTCAACAGCCTGGCCCTGGCGGCGGCGTGTGCGGCGCTGAAGGATGACGAGTACCTGGCGCAAAGCCGTCAGCTCAATGAGTCCGGCATGCAGCAACTGGAAGCGGGTTTCCGTGAGTTGGGGCTGAGCTGGATTCCATCCAAAGGCAACTTCATCTGCGTCGATCTCGGCCAGGTGGCGGCGCCGGTGTTCCAGGGCTTGCTGCGCGAAGGTGTGATCGTGCGTCCGGTGGCCAACTACGGCATGCCTAACCATCTGCGGGTGACCATCGGTCTGCCGGCGGAAAACAGCCGCTTCCTCGAAGCGCTGCGCAAGGTTCTGGCTCGTGGGTGATGTCACTGCGCTGCAATCTGCTGCACCTATGATCGGGCGCCTGGTGGTGGTCGGTCTGGGATTGATCGGTGGTTCGTTTGCCAAAGGCATGCGTGAAAGCGGCCTGTGCCGTGAAGTGATCGGGGTCGATCTCGATCCGCAATCACGCAGGCTGGCGGTCGAGTTGGGCGTCGTGGATCGTTGCGAGGATGAGCTCGTGGCGGCTTGTCAGGGCGCGGATGTGATTCAGCTGGCGGTGCCGATCCTGGCCATGGAAAAAGTGCTGGCCCGTCTGGCCGGCATGGATCTGGGGCAGGCGATCCTGACGGATGTCGGCAGCGCCAAGGGCAACGTGGTGCGTGCGGCGACCGAGGCGTTCGGCGGCATGCCGGCGCGTTTCGTGCCGGGCCATCCGATTGCCGGTTCCGAGCAAAGCGGGGTCGAGGCGTCGAATGCCGAGCTGTTCCGTCGCCACAAGGTCATCCTCACGCCGCTGGAGCAGACCGACCCGGCTGCCCTCGCGGTGGTCGATCGCCTGTGGCGTGAATTGGGCGCCGATGTCGAACATATGCAAGTCGAGCGTCACGACGAAGTGTTGGCAGCGACCAGTCATCTGCCGCACCTGCTGGCCTTCGGCCTGGTCGATTCGTTGGCCAAGCGCAATGAAAACCTGGAGATCTTCCGTTACGCTGCGGGCGGTTTCCGCGATTTCACAAGAATCGCCGGAAGCGACCCGGTGATGTGGCACGACATCTTTCTCGCCAATCGCGAGGCTGTCCTGCGCACACTCGATACATTTCGCAGCGACCTCGACGCCTTGCGCGACGCGGTCGATGCAGGGGATGGGCACCAATTGTTGGGCGTCTTCACGCGCGCCCGGGTTGCCCGCGAGCATTTCAGTAAAATCCTGGCCCGCAGGGCCTATGTGGACGCTATGAATTCCAACGATCTGATCTTCCTGGCTCAACCTGGTGGCCGCCTGTCCGGTCGGATTCGCGTACCGGGTGACAAATCGATTTCCCACCGTTCGATCATGCTCGGTTCCCTGGCTGAAGGCGTGACCGAAGTCGAAGGCTTCCTCGAGGGCGAAGACGCCCTGGCGACCTTGCAGGCATTTCGCGACATGGGCGTGGTCATCGAAGGTCCGCACCACGGTCGCGTGACCATTCACGGTGTCGGCCTGCATGGCCTGAAACCGGCTCCGGGCCCGATCTATCTGGGCAACTCCGGTACGTCGATGCGCCTGTTGTCCGGCCTGCTGGCCGCGCAGGATTTCGACAGCACCCTGACTGGCGACGCCTCGTTGTCCAAGCGCCCGATGAACCGCGTGGCCAACCCGCTGCGGGAAATGGGCGCCGTGATCGAGACTGCTGCCGAAGGCCGTCCGCCGATGACCATTCGTGGCGGGCACAAGCTCAAGGGCTTGACCTACACCATGCCGATGGCCAGTGCCCAGGTGAAATCGTGCCTGCTGCTGGCCGGTCTGTACGCCGAAGGCAAGACCACCGTCACCGAGCCTGCACCGACCCGCGACCACACCGAGCGCATGCTGCGTGGTTTCGGCTACCCGGTGAGCGTCGATGGCGCCACGGCCTCGGTCGAGTCCGGCAACAAGTTGACTGCGACCCACATCGAAGTGCCGGGCGACATCTCGTCGTCGGCGTTCTTCCTGGTGGCGGCTTCGATTGCCGAAGGTTCGGAGCTGGTGCTGGAGCACGTCGGCATCAACCCGACCCGTACCGGCGTGATCGACATTCTGCGTCTGATGGGCGCCGACATCACGCTGGAAAACCAGCGTGAAGTGGGCGGTGAACCTGTGGCTGACCTGCGCGTGCGGGCAGCTAAACTCAAGGGTATCGAGATTCCGGAAGCGCTGGTTCCGCTGGCGATCGACGAATTCCCGGTGCTGTTCGTCGCGGCAGCCTGTGCCGAAGGGCGCACCGTGCTGACCGGCGCCGAAGAGCTGCGGGTCAAAGAGTCGGACCGGATCCAGGTCATGGCGGACGGTTTGCTGGCGCTGGGCGTCAAATGCGAGCCGACCCCGGACGGCATCATCATCGACGGCGGCCAGATCGGCGGCGGCGAAGTGCATGGTCACGGCGATCACCGGATTGCCATGGCTTTCAGCGTGGCCTCGTTGCGCGCTACGGCACCGATCCGCATCCATGATTGCGCCAACGTCGCGACGTCGTTCCCGAATTTCCTGGCGCTGTGCGCCCAGGTCGGCATTCGTGTAGCGCAAGAGGCTCAGTCGTGAACATCATTGCACCGGTTATCACCATCGATGGGCCAAGCGGTTCGGGCAAGGGCACGGTAGCCGGGATTCTGGCCGAGCGTCTGGGCTGGAAACTGCTGGACTCCGGCGCGCTGTATCGCCTGCTGGCGTTCGCCGCGCACAATCATGGTGTCGACCTGACCAATGAAGAACTGCTGAAGAAGCTCGCCGCTCATCTGGATGTGCAATTCATTCCGGCGACGAACGGTCAGTTGCAGCGGATCATCCTGGAA
The DNA here is from genome assembly GCF_025447575.1 of Pseudomonas sp. B2M1-30. Lineage (NCBI taxonomy): Bacteria > Pseudomonadati > Pseudomonadota > Gammaproteobacteria > Pseudomonadales > Pseudomonadaceae > Pseudomonas > Pseudomonas sp. B2M1-30. The sequence continues at coordinate 221,264 of NZ_JAOEJT010000005.1, forward strand.
GGTGATGAAGTCAGCGATGTCATCCGTACTGAAAGCGTCGGCTCCGGCGCTTCCCAGGTGGCTGCGTTGCCGGCGGTGCGCGAGGCGCTGCTGCAGCGCCAGCGTGATTTTCTGGAAATGCCGGGGCTGGTGGCGGATGGTCGCGACATGGGCACGGTGGTTTTTCCAAACGCGCCATTGAAGATTTTCCTCACGGCCAGCGCCGAGGAGCGGGCACGCCGTCGATATTTGCAGTTGAAGGGCAAAGTCGAGGGTGTTAGTCTGTCGAGTCTGCTAGATGAGATCCGTGCGCGCGACGAGCGTGACACCCAGCGAACCGTAGCCCCGCTCAAACCGGCGGCTGACGCCATTCAGCTGGATTCCACGGAGTTGTCCATCGATCAGGTGTTGCAACGCATCATGAGCGAGATCGCCATTCGCGATATCGCCGGATGATCAGGAAGGCCGCAGGGGACCAGTCATAGTCCTGCGGTGGCTTCCTTTAATTGAAACTGACCCGCATCGTCTGGGATGTGGAGACGGGCGTATTCTTCGCCCTAATCAACAGGAATTAAAATGAGCGAAAGCTTTGCGGAACTCTTTGAAGAAAGCCTAAAGACCCTGAATCTTCAGGCAGGCTCCATCATCACCGGTGTTATCGTTGATATCGATTACCAGGCTCGCTGGGTAACCGTTCACGCTGGTCTGAAGTCTGAAGCACTCATCCCGCTTGAGCAGTTCTACAACGACGCTGGCGATCTGACTATCAACGTCGGTGACGAAGTTCACGTTGCTCTGGACTCGGTTGAAGACGGTTTCGGTGAAACCAAGCTGTCCCGTGAAAAAGCCAAGCGCGCTGAATGCTGGATCGTTCTGGAAGCAGCCTTCGCAGCTGAGGAAGTGGTCAAGGGCGTTATCAACGGTAAGGTTAAAGGCGGCTTCACTGTCGACGTTAACGGCATCCGTGCGTTCCTGCCAGGTTCCCTGGTTGACGTCCGTCCAGTGCGCGACACCACGCACCTGGAAGGCAAAGAGCTGGAATTCAAGGTCATCAAGCTGGACCAGAAGCGCAACAACGTTGTCGTTTCCCGTCGCAGCGTCCTGGAAGCCGAGAACTCCGCCGAGCGTGAAGCTCTGCTGGAATCCCTGCAGGAAGGCCAGCAAGTCAAAGGTATCGTCAAGAACCTCACCGATTACGGCGCATTCGTCGACCTGGGTGGCGTGGACGGCCTGCTGCACATCACCGACATGGCCTGGAAGCGCATCAAGCATCCTTCCGAGATCGTCAATGTTGGCGACGAGATCGACGTCAAGGTTCTGAAGTACGATCGCGAGCGCAATCGTGTTTCCCTGGGCCTGAAGCAACTGGGCGAAGATCCATGGGTTGCTATCAAAGCCCGTTACCCAGAAAGCACTCGCGTTACCGCTCGTGTAACCAACCTGACCGATTACGGCTGCTTCGCTGAGCTGGAAGAAGGTGTTGAAGGTCTGGTGCACGTTTCGGAAATGGACTGGACCAACAAGAACATCCACCCTTCGAAAGTCGTACAAGTCGGCGACGAAGTGGAAGTCATGGTTCTGGACATCGACGAAGAGCGTCGTCGCATCTCCCTGGGCATCAAGCAGTGCAAGTCGAACCCATGGGAAGACTTCTCTGGCCAGTTCAACAAGGGCGACAAGATCTCCGGCACCATCAAGTCGATCACCGATTTCGGTATCTTCATTGGTCTGGACGGCGGCATCGACGGTCTGGTTCACCTGTCCGACATCTCCTGGAACGAAACCGGCGAAGAAGCCGTGCGTCGTTACAAGAAGGGCGACGATCTGGACACCGTTATCCTGTCGGTTGACCCGGAGCGCGAGCGCATCTCCCTGGGCATCAAGCAACTGGAAAGCGATCCGTTCTCCGAGTACGTCTCGGTTAACGACAAGGGCGCAATCGTTACTGGCACCGTGAAAGAAGTTGACGCCAAAGGCGCCATCATCGTTCTGGCTGACGATATCGAAGCAACCCTGAAAGCCTCCGAAATCAGCCGTGACCGCGTTGAAGACGCGCGCAACGTTCTGAAAGAAGGTCAGGAAGTTGAAGCCAAAATCATCAGCGTTGATCGCAAGAGCCGCGTAATCCAGCTCTCGATCAAGTCGAAAGACGAAGCTGACGAGAAAGACGCCATCCAGAGCCTGAAAGCAGCTCCGGAAGGCGAAGCAGCTGACACCACTATGGCGGCACTGCTGCGTCAAGCAATGGCCAAACAGAACTGAGTTCTGTCTGATCATGAAAAAGGGCGACTTCGGTCGCCCTTTTTTGTGCCTGCGATTTGGTGGTTGCGCTCATTTGCTGCGCAGAATTCCCGTGAAACCAAATACCTGGCGCGGTTGTCTGTTTCTTTGAGCGGATCAATGGTCTATTTGCGACTAGGCTTAGTCTGAAGATCGCAGTAGTCGGGCTGCTTGCCTGGCATAAGGAATTGAATGAACAAGCTCATTGTCTTGATGGCTGTGCTGATATTGGCGGGCTGTACCACAAGCGCCAGAACGCATGCGGTGCGCGGGGTCAGTGGTATTGAGATCGATTGCTCGGGCTTGGGTTCGGGGTGGGACAGGTGCCAAAAGCGCGCGGCGAAGGAGTGTAAGGGGGCAGGCTACAAGGTGATTACTCGATCCGATGATGCCAAGGAGGAGGATGAGTTTCCGTTCGGCTTCAATCCTGCAGGCTTCGTGACTCGTACCATGCTGGTGATGTGTCGTTGAGCGTGATCAGGCTTGGCGATTAACTGTCCTGAAAATGGGTGTTTCGATGCGGCGAAAGATATGTCAACCCCTGGGCTGTTCAAAATCCTCCGGGCATGCTAAAACCTTTCAAGCGCTGATCTAGCTGCTTGAAAAAGAAGGGAAAAATATGACGAAGTCGGAGTTGATCGAACGAATTGTCACCCATCAAGGGCTGCTCTCATCCAAGGATGTGGAGTTGGCCATCAAGACCATGCTTGAGCAAATGTCCCAATGTCTGGCTACTGGAGATCGCATCGAGATCCGTGGTTTTGGCAGCTTCTCCCTGCACTATCGTGCACCGCGCGTAGGGCGCAATCCAAAGACCGGTCAGTCTGTAAGCCTTGATGGCAAGTTCGTTCCGCACTTCAAGCCGGGTAAGGAGTTGCGAGATCGGGTGAACGAGGAAGAGGAGGAGGGGGTTTGACAGTCGTGATCCTTCAAGGAGTTACTCATGCGTAACTTCAGGCGCATACTTCTTGGTGTTTTCATTCTTTTGCTGGTGTTGGTGGTCCTGGCATTTGTTCTTGAAAACCAGCAATCAATTTCCTTGATGTTTCTTGGCTGGGCGGGTCCGCAACTTCCAGTCTCGTTGGTCATGGTGTTGGCGTTGCTTGTAGGGATGTTGCTCGGTCCGATTCTGGGGTGGTTTCTTGGGCGCTTGTCCAAAACTGCTCGCAAGCGCCTTGTCTGAAAGCGACAGGCGCGGGATATCTGTCGAATTGCGTCGCTACCCGTCTATATCCATTAGTAAAACGTTCATTAAGCTGTAAAATGCATCCCTTGTTCGATAGTGGCGTAATCCCACGTCGATGCAGTCTGACTTTGACAGAAGCCTCGTGTCCGATGGCTTTTGCATTCATGGATTAGATGGCGCTCGTTGGGGGCGCTGTCCGCAGCTCAAGGGTATGGTTTCGCGTGAAAATTCTAGTTACCGGCGGCGCCGGGTTTATCGGCTCGGCAGTCATCCGTCATATCATCTCCAACACTTCCGACTCTGTCGTTAACGTCGATAAGCTGACTTACGCCGGTAACCTGGAGTCGTTGGCGGAAGTCAGTCAGAACTCCCGTTATTCGTTTGAGCGCGTGGATATTTGTGATCGTGACCAGATTGATCGCGTTCTGCGTGAACATCAGCCTGATGCAATCATGCACCTGGCTGCCGAATCCCATGTTGACCGCTCGATTTCCGGCCCGTCCGAGTTCATCCAGACCAACATCATCGGCACCTACACTTTGCTGGAAGCTGCGCGTCAATATTGGGTTGCGCTGGATGACACGCGCAAAGCCAACTTCCGCTTCCACCACATTTCGACCGATGAAGTGTATGGCGATCTTGAAGGTCCTGAAGATCTCTTCACTGAAACCACGCCGTATCAGCCGAGCTCCCCGTACTCTGCCAGCAAGGCGAGTTCCGACCACCTGGTTCGTGCGTGGGCGCGTACTTATGGCCTGCCGACTCTGGTCACCAACTGCTCCAACAACTATGGCCCATGCCACTTCCCCGAGAAGTTGATCCCGCTGATCATTCTCAACGCGCTGGAAGGCAAGCCGCTGCCGGTTTATGGCAAAGGCAATCAGGTCCGTGACTGGCTGTATGTCGAAGATCACGCTCGTGCGTTGTACAAAGTCGTTACCGAGGGTGTAATCGGTGAGACTTACAACATCGGCGGCCACAACGAAAAACAAAACATCGAAGTCGTAAACACCCTGTGTGCGCTGCTTGATGAATTGCGTCCGGACTCCGCTCATCGCCCGCACGCCAGTCTGATCACTTATGTGCAGGACCGTCCGGGCCACGACCAGCGTTACGCGATCGATGCGAGCAAGATCCAGCGCGAGCTGGGCTGGACGCCGGAAGAGACTTTCGAAACCGGTATCCGCAAAACTGTCGAGTGGTATCTGAACAATACCGAATGGGTCGCTCACGTGAAGAGCGGTGCCTATCAGCAGTGGATCGATCAGAACTATGCGGATCGCTCGAGCAAAGCATGAAAATCCTTCTATTAGGAAAAAACGGCCAGGTGGGTTGGGAGCTGCAACGCTCCCTTCAGCCACTTGGTACGTTGATTGCCTTGGATCGAAACAGCGCTGACGGCATGTCTGGTGACTTGTCTGATCTGGACGCATTGCGCGCCACGATCCGGAAGGTCAAACCTGACATTATCGTCAACGCTGCCGCGTACACGGCGGTCGATAAAGCAGAGTCTGATACAGAGTTGGCTGATCGTGTGAACGCTGAAGCCTGCCAGGTGATGGCTCAAGAAGTTGCAGCTTTGGATGGATGGTTGATTCACTACTCGACCGATTACGTTTTTAGTGGTCAGGGTGACAAGCCGTGGTGTGAAAATGATGCCGTGGCCCCCGTAAATTATTACGGCTCCAGTAAGTTGGCTGGTGAGCAAGCGATCATCGCTTCTGGCTGCAGGCATCTGATTTTTCGTACCAGTTGGGTTTATGGCGCGCGTGGCAACAATTTCGCCAAGACCATGCTGCGTTTGGCCAAGGATCGAGAAACGCTTAGTGTCATAAATGATCAGGTCGGAGCCCCGACGGGAGCTGACTTGATCGCTGACGTGACTGCGCTGGCGATTCAACAAATCCATTCGCGTCCCGAGCTTTCAGGTCTTTATCACCTGGCTGCCAGTGGCGAGGTTTCCTGGCATGGCTACGCAAGTCATGTGATTGATTTTGCCAAGAAGAATGGCGAATCGCTTGCCGTTACTTCGATCACTCCAATCGAAACCACGGCATACCCAACACCTGCGCGCCGTCCCCTGAATTCACGATTGAGCACTCAGAAACTGCGTGACAACTTTTCTCTACACCTGCCGGATTGGCAGAGTGGTGTAACCCGAATGCTTAGGGAAGTTTTGAACAAATGACCACTACAAATCGTAAAGGCATCATCCTCGCTGGCGGCTCGGGCACTCGCCTTCATCCGCTTACTCTTGGTGTCTCCAAGCAGATGCTGCCAATTTACGACAAGCCGATGATCTTCTATCCGCTCTCGGTGCTGATGCTGGCGGGGATGCGCGAAATCCTGATCATCTCTACGCCCGACGACCTTCCTTGCTTCCGCAAGTTGTTGGGCGATGGCAGTCTCTATGGCATCAAGCTGACATATGCGGAGCAGCCAAGCCCGGACGGACTGGCTCAAGCATTTATCATTGGTGAAGAGTTCATCGGCAAGGATCCTTGCTGTTTGATCCTCGGCGATAACATCTTTTACGGTCAGCATTTTTCGGACAATTTGCGTTCGGCTAGCTCGCAAAAGCATGGTGCTACCGTTTTCGGCTACCACGTTTCCGATCCAGAGCGCTTCGGGGTAGTTGAGTTTGATGCTGCTGGTCGTGCATTGAGTATCGAAGAAAAACCGCTAAAGCCGAAATCTAACTATGCGGTAACAGGCTTGTACTTCTACGATAACGACGTTGTCGAAATTGCAAAGAACATCAAGCCTTCGGATCGTGGCGAGCTGGAAATCACCGATGTCAATCGTGCCTATCTGGAGCGTAAGGATCTGAGTGTAGAGATGCTCGGTCGTGGATTTGCATGGCTGGACACAGGGACTCATGATTCGTTGCTGGAGGCCAGCCACTTCGTGCATACAATCGAACAGCGTCAAGGTCTTAAAGTGGCCTGCCTGGAAGAAATTGCGTATCACAATGGCTGGATCACTGCGGAGCAGCTGGGGGCTCAGGCCGATGCGCTCAAGAAAACGGGTTATGGACAATACCTGCAGAAGCTGCTGGACGCGCCTGCGCACTAACGCGGGCATATACCTTTCCAGTCGGCAACACTCGGCTCGTTTTTAGCAGGATAGGCATGCCAGTAAGACATCCTAAGGTTGCAGTATTGCTGGGTGCCTTCAATGGCATGCAATGGGTCGAGGAGCAATTGGTCTCGGTTCTCGAACAGTCTGCGGTAGATGTTACGGTGTACATCAGTATTGATCCTTCCACGGATGGTACTGAAGCCTGGTGCACTGAATCCGCTACCGCAGATCCTCGGATCGTAGTGTTGCCGGCAGCCGGCAAGTTCGGTGGGGCTGCGCGTAATTTTTTCAGACTGATTCGTGACGTCGACTTCGATGGCTACGACTTTGTCGCATTCGCTGATCAGGATGATATCTGGCACAGCGATAAGCTTCAGCGCGCTACAGAGACGCTCATCGCGCGAAATCTGGATGGCTACTCCAGTAATGTCATTGCGTTCTGGAATGACGGCACCAACCATTTGATAGACAAGGCGCAGCCTCAGGTTACCTGGGACTATCTGTTCGAAGCGGCCGGCCCTGGCTGCACTTATGTTCTCAGCCATAAACTTGCCACCGAGCTCAAAGCTTCGGTGTGTGAGCAATGGCATGAGCTGCAGGGTGTCAGTCTTCATGACTGGTACTGCTATGCATTCGCTCGAAGTCATGGCTTTCGCTGGTTCACTGATCCGGTGCCCACCATGCAATACCGTCAACATGAAAGTAACCAGGTTGGTGCCAACATCGGAATCAACTCATTGTTGACGCGCTACAAAACCATTCATGACGGTTGGTGGTTTTCTCAAGTGCAACTCATTGCCGTTTTGGTAGGGAGAGAGCATGACCCTTTTGTCCGTCGTTGGTTTCAGCTTGGCCGCAGACAACTAATGTGTCTTTCTTTTAGTGCATGGAAATGCCGGAGGCGTATGCGTGACAAGGTGCTCTTTTTTTTGATTTGCTGGACTAAAGCAATTATTGGCAAGAGTGTCCAATGAACCGGCCGAGGGTATTGGTGACAGGCGCTTCGGGTTTTGTGGGCGAAGCGGTAGTCATGCGTCTGTTGCTGGATCGCAAGTTCACACCGGTAGCTGCCGTTCGTGGGGCGTCGAACCTCGCCGGGCTCTGCCAGGTTGTAACATTCGCTCTTGGTGACCGTGCGGAGTTGCCCGCTCTGGACGACATTGATGTTGTGGTTCACTGTGCAGCGCGTGTACATGTGATGAATGAAACTGCGCTGGACGCTTTAGCCGAATTTCGCAAGATCAATGTGGAAGGTACTGCGGCTCTGGCGCGTAAGGCTGCGGCGGCCGGAGTACGGCGTTTCATTTATATCAGCTCGATCAAGGTCAATGGCGAGCGCACCACGAAAGGCGCTCCCTTCAGATCTGATGCTGTGCCCGCACCACAAGATGCTTATGGTCAATCCAAGCTCGAAGCTGAGCAGGTCTTGGGACTGATCAGCCGGGAAACCGGGATGGAATTAGTGATCATTCGCCCACCATTGGTTTACGGGCCAGGGGTGAAGGCTAACTTTCTCAGCATGGTGAATTGGCTGAATAAAGGTGTTCCTCTGCCGTTAGGGGGAGTACAAAACCGAAGAAGCTTTATTTCGCTGAGTAATCTTGCAGACGTCATTATCAAATGTATTGATCATCCTGCGGCTGCGAACAATGTTTTTTTAGTCAGCGATGGCGTGGATCTTTCGACTACCCAACTGTTGACATGTATCAGTAAGGCACTTGGACGATCTGTTTTGCTGATTCCGATTCCAGTCTGGATACTGAAGAGTTTGCTGGCATTGGTCGGAAAAAAGGTTATAGCCCAGCGCTTGTTTGATTCGCTTGAGATCGATCTTGCCAAGACTCAGGCTACCCTTGGATGGAGTCCGCCGGTGAGTGTGGATAGGGCGATCCGCCATACAGTTGAACACTATCTGGAAAATAAAAAATAATGATTTTGTATGGGCTGATTGGTGCCGTATTCATAATTTCGTTGTCGCTGACTTATGTGCTGCGCCGTTATGCGCTGGCAAACAGTCTGATCGACATTCCAAACTCTCGGAGCTCTCATACTATTCCGACTCCGAGAGGTGGTGGAGTGGCCATTGTCTTATCCTTCCTGATTGCATTGCCCGCATTGTATTACTTGCAGTTGATCAGCTTTACGGTGATGACCGGGCTATTGGGGGCGGGGGCTTTGGTTGCGTTGCTGGGATTTGCTGATGATCACGGCCATATCGCTGCCAGGTGGAGACTTGTTGGGCATTTTACGGCTGCGGTGTGGGCGCTATATTGGCTGGGCGGCGTTGGACAAATATCCATTTTTGGTGTGCTCCTGGAGTTGCAATGGTTATCAAGCCTTTTGTTTGCAGTTTATCTGGTTTGGATGCTCAACTTATATAATTTCATGGATGGCATAGATGGATTGGCGAGTGTCGAGGCCATTTTCGTCTGCTTATCTGCTTGCCTGATCTATTGGTTGAGCGGGCATCAGGATTTAAGTTGTATAGTGTTGGTGCTTGCAGCATCTGTGGCGGGTTTTCTCTGTTTGAACTTTCCTCCCGCCCGAATATTTATGGGAGATGCCGGCAGCGGCTTTCTCGGTTTGACTATCGGGCTCCTGGCCATTATCGCCTCCAGTGAGGCACCCGAGTTGTTGTGGAGCTGGCTGATATTGTTGGGCGTATTCATTGTCGATGCAACGTGGACACTTATGCGACGCCTTCTTCGTGGGGACAAAATCTACGAGGCCCATCGCAGTCACGCCTATCAGTTCGCTTCCCGGCACTATGGCACTCATAAAACCGTGGTTTATGCTGTCCTGACGATAAATGTGCTGTGGCTGTTGCCTCTTGCGGTTCTTTCCGGGATTGGCATGCTTCCGGGCGTTTTGGCACTATTTATTGCCTACATTCCGTTGGTTTTTATCGCGAATCGATACAATGCTGGAATGTTGGAAGTCGAAAAATAGCGGTGTAATTGGCAGATTTTTGAGGAGATTTCCTACAACCGTCTCGGAAGTATCATATTTCTTGTTCTTCAAAATTCCGTATCCTGCGCTAGGTAGCGGGAAAGTGCTGGGAAGCCATTGGAACTGTGGGGGGATCCTCGGTGTCTCTCGAGCCAAGGTGATTGTCGGTAAAGCTTCGAGCTGCTTTCCGCGTTCTTCTGATACGGTATCAATGCTGAGGGAATCGTCGACCCGGCAATTTTTCGTTGACGGTGATGCAAGATGAATCTTCCGAAAGGTGGTTTTATGCAGGTGTTCAGTAAATTTACCCGGGATCGAATGATCTTGTTCAGTCTCGTTTCCAATGACCTGCGTGCAAGATATCTAACCAATTATTTTGGTATTCTCTGGGTTTTTATCCAGCCAGTCGCAACCACAATTATTTTGTGGTTTGTTTTTCAGTTTGGATTCAAGTCTTCTGTTCATACCTCTTTTCCGTTTGTTCTGTGGCTGGTTTGTGGGCTCGTGCCATGGTTTTTTATTGTCGAAGCATTGAATTCCGGTTGCTCCTCTATCAGGGAAAACAGCTACCTTGTAAAAAAAATTGTATTTAATGTTTCATTGTTACCTGTAGTTAAAATAGGTTCTGCTGTGGTGGTCCACTGTTTTTTTGTTTTGGTTTTTATAGCCTTGCTTCTGATTTATGGCTATATGCCGACTTTGTACTGGCTTCAGGTTTTTTATTATATTTTTTGCATGCTTTCGTTATTGCTTGCTGTTGCGTGGATAACCAGTTCGATAGTTATATTTTTTCCGGATCTTCATCAGTTGATCTCCATGGGCGTGCAGTTTGGGTTTTGGTTGACCCCGGTTTTTTGGAATATAGATAACATGACGGGCGGCGTTGCAGGCTTTCTCCGCTTTAGCCCGTTTGCTTATGTTGTTGAGGGATTCAGGGATTCATTTATTCGTGGAGTTTGGTTTTGGGATCGTATTGATCAAACACTCGTATTCTGGGCCGTCGTGATTGCTCTGATGTTGATAGGTCTGCGAACTTTCAAAAAGCTGAGACCTCACTTCGCGGATGTTTTGTGATGAGCGAAAATATTGAAAGTGCCATCGTCGTCAGGGATATTTGCAAGGTTTACCGCTTATATAAAAAGCCCGTTGACCGATTGATTGAGGCTTTGTCATTTTCCGGAAAACGACGACATCATGATTTTCATGCGCTTTCAAATGTATCCTTCTCGGTAGCGAAAGGGCAGACCGTTGGTATTCTGGGAGCGAATGGCGCTGGAAAGAGCACTCTTCTGAAGATTTTGACCGGTGTGCTTACGCCTACAAGCGGGGATGTCAAGGTTTTCGGGCGAGTCTCGTCACTACTGGAGCTCGGAGCAGGCTTTAATCCAGATTATACCGGTATTGAAAATATTTACTTTCAGGGCACTCTGATGGGCTATAGTCGCGCGGAAATGCACAAGCGCGTCTCGGCAATCACTGAGTTTGCAGATATTGGCGAATTTATAAGCCAACCTGTCAGGGTGTACAGTAGCGGCATGTTTGCACGCTTGGCATTTTCGGTAGCAATCAACGTAAGTCCGGATGTGCTTATTGTTGATGAGGCGCTTAGCGTGGGGGACGCGGGTTTTCAACTAAAATGCATGCTTAAAATGAACGAGATGCAGGAGAGCGGTACGACTATTCTGTTTGTCTCTCACGATACACAATCCGTTATCCGTTTTTGCCAATCTGTCATAGTCATGCAGGCAGGGCGAATTCTTGAGCATAGCTCGGAGGTTTTGAGCGCAACCAAGAACTATGAAAAAAATATCAGAAATGCTTCAGCATTGAAGTCTATAGCCGTAGATGAGTTACATGCGGAAGTGGCTTATAAGCATGAGTTGGGTGATATTTCAGAAGTAAGATTTGGTTCCGGTGAAGCAAAAATAAATGCGGTTGATTTTTTATCTGCTTCAGGTGCGAGTACGAATAGCTTTGCTCCGCTGGACGAAGTCACGATGGTCTGTCATATCAAGTCTTGGGGCGATATAAAAAATGTCGTCATTGGTTATTCCTTGCGTAATTCCAAGGGTGTTGATGTGGCAGGTGATAATACCCATTTGGCCGGTCAGGAAATTGACTTCGAAGATGGGTATTACAAGGTGAGTTTCTCTTATTCACTGAATGTTTCACCTGGTGAGTATTTTTTATATATTGGCATGGCTAGCCTGGACGGTCAGCGCATAGAGCTTGATCAGCGTTGGCCTTTACGCAAGATAATTGTGGTGGGTGCGCGTAACGCTGTAGGGTCTGCTTACTGCCCTTCATCTGTAACTGTTTTGAAGTTGGATTGATAAATGCTCAAGATTGGTGATTCCGCTATATCTGATTCAGTGAAGTTTTACATTGATGAAAGTGCTCTTTGCATTATCGAAGATAATGTACAGATTCGCGACAATGTTGTCATTGAATGCGGTGCTGGCGAATTTGTGAGCATCTCATCAGGGACGGTGATTAATTGTGGTACATGGATAAATGGTAGTGGAAAGGTCACCATTGGTAAAAATGTTTTAGTTGCCCCAAACTGTTCAATTACCTCTTCCTCTCATCGTTTCGATCGACTGTTGCCGATCAGTGAGCAGGGATTGAAACTCGCGGAAGTGGTTGTTGGTGATGATGTCTGGATTGGCGCGAATGTTTCAGTCCTTGCGGGTGCGGTAATCGGTGAGGGGGCTGTCATAAGTGCAAACTCTGCCGTCAAGTTTAATATCGAGAGAATGAGCATAGCGGCAGGGAATCCAGCGATAAAAATTTCTGATAGAAAATTCAAACGCGTTGTATTTTACACGCTGCCTCTTGTCCTGCGAGGGCAGCCAACGCTGTTTAGTAGTATTGTTGATGTATATTTGCCGCTGGCAAATAACTTTTCTCGAGATGGTTGGGAGTGCGTGTTTGTCGGTTCTGACCAGCTCAGGGATGAGTACCCCAACTTTGGGTATAAATGGGTTACGCCAGAGAGTTTTTCATGCATCTATCCAGATGGAGGAGAGAAGGGGTGGATCGATGACTGGACAAAAATTCTCAATAGGGAAGATCTGCCCTATCATGATGAATTTGTACAGAGGTTGTTGGCAGAGATTGATCCGGATCTGATTTTCTGCTGGAACTACGATGGTGCTCTCGATCTGGCATGTGGCGCCCGAAAGATTCCTCTGGTTTTTAATGAGTTGGGAATGTTACGGGCTCCTAACGTGATGGGATATTATTCCGACCCGCAAGGTGTGAATGCTCGAAGTGGATTCAGAGATGAATTCCTGGCTTATTCCGCAAGGGTGTCAATGGGCGAGAATCGTGAGGCTGTCGAAAGGTTGAAGATTCTCGAGGAGCGGTATGCTCGTCAAGGTAAGGCGCAGATACCCAGTGCGCTAATCCTGCTGCAGGTCAAGGACGATTCCAACATAATCACGGGATGTCCGTATTCGAGCATGGCTGAGTATGTTCAGCATATTTCAGATGTTCTGGAGGGGGCTGGCCTCTTAGCTGTAGTCAAGCCTCATCCCTTGGATTCTGTTCCCAGCCTGCCAGATCATGTCGCCGTCGCGGACAAGAACGATAGTATTTCTGAGCTCATCGCAGCAGCTGACGTGGTTTTTACCATCAACTCTTCGGCGGGATTCGAGGCAGCTCTGGCGGGTAAGTGTGTATATGTTCTCGGGGCCGCACCCTATTCGGGATTGGGGCTTACCGTTGATGTTCAGGATCCGGCGAGTCTGTCGGCGACCTGGGCGTTACACAAGGCGGATCGCATTGCCCCACAGGCGCTGAGGGCGTCCATTCTTGATTTTGCCGAAATGCAATATTTCCTGTCGGATGAGCAATTCCGTGAGCCTTCGGCGCACTTGTTCAGAATCAAAGCGGATGCCGGAGAGCTGCGCGAACGAAATAAATATGACCCGGCCTTGGAAAGTTATCGGCAACAGTCGTACATTTCCTGGTTAGAGTCAAAAAACCGGGAGCTGGGCACCGATTTGGCTGCCCTGAACAAAGAGCTTGTTCAGGTGAATGGAAAGGTTCTCGAGCTAGAGGGCGCGCTCGAAGGCCTGCGGCAAAACGGTCCGGATTTTGAAGAATCAGAAGAAAAAAACTCGTTTTTAAAGGAAAAACTGTTCGGTATGAAGACTTCGAAAAAGTCGTTTTTTGCCCACTGCTCGGTGGGGCTGCGTCGTTTGCTGTCGAAATCAAAGTCGCTATTGCGCCCCATTTATCAAAAAGTTCCTGTTCTGGCGAGTATCCGGGTGCGCATCGGGCTTTATTCTCGGGCAGTTCGTTCGAAGCTTCTTGCACTCATCTACTCGAAAGACAACATACAGGCGCTGCAAACCCTCGCGGATCGCCGATTTGTACATGTTTTGCCTAAAGTGGAAGCGGCTGAACTTCCCTTGATTGATATATCAGTTGTTACTTTTAATAGCTCCAAATGGGTTGATGGTTTTTTTGAGTCATTAAGAAGTCAAAGTTATTCTTGTAAGAAAATAAACCTTTTTTTTGTTGATAATGGCTCTTCAGATAATACCGTCGAGGCGATTGCGCGGTGGCAGGCCGCTTTCGGTAGTGACTTTGCAAGTTTCAATATTATAAGTGGAGAAAATATAGGATTTGGAGCAGGACATGATCGTGCGATTGCATTGGGACAGGCAGATTATTTTCTGATCAGTAATATCGATATCCAGTTTTCCAAAGAGGCAATTGAGCGGGTAGTTTGTTCAGCCTTGTCGTGCGGCCAGGATGATGTCGCATCATGGGAAATGAGACAGGCGCCTTATGAACATCCAAAATATTATGATCCGGTCACGCTTGAAACCAACTGGTCCTCACATGCATGTGTCTTGATCAGGCGCTCTGCCTACCAGCGAGTAGGCGGATACGAGCGCCAAATATTCATGTATGGAGAGGATGTCGAGCTATCGTATCGACTCAGGTCCTTTGGCTATCGGTTGAAGTACTGTCCTTCCGCGATGGTTTATCACTATACCTACGAGCACGAGAATCATGTGAAGCCAATCCAATATGTTGGAAGCACGTTGGCGAACGCAAATATAAGATTGCGTTATGGCAGGTTGGTCGACAAATTGGGTGGCGTCGTACTTCAGTTATTGTTATTGCTGCGGCCTCAAGTTTATCCGGGATCTCGTCGCGATATAGTGCGTAGCATCGGTCGGCTCGTAAAAAAAGCTTCCTATTTTATGAAGGGTAAAGGACCGGAAAAAGGGGTTAGCTTTCCGTTCCGGGGGTTTGATTACGAGATGATCCGCGAAGGTGCTTTCTGGCGGATTGGTGATGCCATATCCGAGCAACCCTTGGTCACCATCGTGACGCGAACCTACCAGAAAAGAGATGAATTTCTCAAACAAGCAATCCTGTCGGTACAAAATCAAACGTACCGTAATATTGAGTTGATTGTTGTGGAGGATGGAGGCTCTACGATGAAGTCCCTCGTTGAAGGTACTTTAATGTCGCCGGGACGCAGTATTCGATTCCATGGGATGGAAAAGGTGGGGCGTTCTGTTACGGGGAACCGTGGTTTGGAAATGGCTACCGGCCGGTATTGCATGTTTCTGGATGATGATGATTTGCTTTTTTCTGATCATGTTGAAGTCTTGGTGACGGCACTCTTGAAGGATGACGGCGCAGCTGCGGCTTATTCGCTGGCAATGGAGGTCGGCACGGTTACCGATGGTAGTACAGGGCGGTACGTTGAGATCAGTCACGAAACCCCCAATGCATACAAACATGAGTTTGATTACGAGACATTGCTCGATCATAACTATATCCCGATCCAGTCTCTTCTATTCAAGCGAGATTTATACTTGGAGCGTGGTGGTTTTGAAACAGATATGAGCAACCTCGAAGACTGGAATCTGTGGTTGCGTTATGGATATAAAAATCGTTTTTGCTATGTTCCAAAAACCACGTCGCTGTTCAGGACGCCTGCGGACCCTAAGGTGAGAATGAGTCGTCATAAACAGCTTCATGACGCCTACTTTATTGCAAGGGAGCGTGCTGTGAAATCTTGTGAAGGCTATATTTGAGTGCTGAAAGTTATAAAACCTCATTCGCCAGAAATTTACCTTTGAGGTTAATTCAAAGAGTCGAGTTTAGCGTTCTCTCTTTGTTGAGATAAATAAAAAATCGATGTCTGAACAGGCATCGATTTTTTCATTTTTCCGGTGTCATTGAAGTGGTTGTTCATCAGTTAGGCCCTCGGGATTCAGGATTGTAAGGCTGCGAACACCCTGTCCTCGGTTGTAAGGAGTCTGGTTTATGCGGATGCCGTTAGAAAGTGTGGGAAATTTCGCTTTTTGCCGTCTTCTGTCGCCGCCATGCATTTTGTCCTTGCGTTACCGCCCTCGATTGTGGACGAAATTGTTGAATATCTAGCGCTCTATTCGATTTTGTCTACGCCCGAGGGATGATATCTGTGTGGGAAAAATCGTGTTTCCGTGTGGGTTTGAATGCTATCATCTGACGGATTATTGACCTCAGTGTCGATGGCTTGAAAGCTCTGGCTGGCTACAAAACTAGCTGCTTGTTAGGCTTGGGCCGTGTGCTGGGTGAGGACCACGGGTGTTGTCGGCCGCTGTGGGCTTCATCTGTCATTGGGGCCAGCGCTGGGGGAATCGCCTCCTTCGGTATCATCTCCGTTATGCAGGTTTGGAAGGGGGCCTGTCGGGCGACAGGTTGCCCGGTTTTGCTTTCTATCCAGTACAGCGTTTTACCCATGCCCCCCTGCGTACCAGTCGGTCAGCTCAGGCTGAGATCATGGTCCACGCACTTTTTGTTCAAGGTCATTGCAGCTTCTAACGAAAGGAATTCCCTAGATATGTACGACAATGCGCCGACCTACATCGAGCCCCGGGCTGAGGTGTGCGGTGATTCTCATGGAAGCATTTTTTTTTCGTTAATGGGTGTAGCCCCGCTGCCAGCGGCTTGTGCCGCGCCCAGGCATGCACAATTATCTGTTGAGGTTTTTGCTTGATGCGACAGTTTTCCATCAGTCCGTTGGACATGTTCGCCAGCTTCTGGCGCAATTTCGCGTTGATCAAGGCATCCACGATCCGGGAGGTGCTTGGAAGGTATCGTGGCTCGGCGATGGGGTTGCTGTGGTCGTTTTTTAACCCACTGTTGATGCTCGCGGTATACACCTTCGTTTTCAGTGCCGTGCTTCGCGCGCGCTGGAGTGTAGACAGCGATTCGAAGACGGAATTTGCACTGATTCTGTTTGCGGGATTGATCGTTTTCAATATGTTTTCCGAGTGCATCAATCGGGCTCCAGGTTTGATTCTCGGCAAGGTGAATTTCGTAAAAAAGGTGGTTTATCCACTTGAAATTCTGCCTGTCGTAGTGCTGGGGTCCGCGTTGTTTCATGCCGCGATCAGTCTGGGCGTCTGGTTTATTGCCTACGGCATCTTTTTTGGCGTACCGCATGTCACCGCGCTCTACCTGCCTTTGATCATTATCCCTTTCATCCTATTTATCATGGGCATCAGCTGGGCCTTGGCGTCTCTGGGTGTTTACCTGCGCGACGTTTCGCAGTTCATTGGTATTTTGACCACTGTGCTGATGTTCCTCAGTCCCATTTTTTACCCTGCGACCGCTCTTCCCGAAGCATATCGCCATCTGCTCTACCTCAACCCGTTGACTCCAGCGATTGAAATGACTCGCGACGTCCTGTTTTGGGGGAAATTACCGGATTTTGAAATATTGGGAATCTATTGGGTAGCCACTACTTGCATCGCCTGGTTGGGTTTCGCCTGGTTCCAGAAAACACGTAAAGGATTTGCTGATGTCCTCTGAAGTCGCGATTAAGGTTGAGAACCTTAGCAAGTGCTACGAAATCTACGACCAACCGCGTGATCGACTGAAGCAGTTCATCGTCCCTCGCATGCAAAACGCGGTGCGGATGCAGCCCAGCCAGTTTTTCCGTGAGTTTTGGGCCTTGCGGGACGTTTCTTTCGAAGTCAAGAAAGGAGAAACGGTCGGCATTATCGGGTGTAACGGCAGCGGTAAATCGACTCTGCTGCAAATGATCTGCGGCACGTTGAATCCGACATCAGGCACGGTGCAGACGTTCGGGCGTATTGCCGCATTGCTGGAGTTGGGTTCTGGATTCGATCCGGAGTTTACTGGTCGAGACAACGTTTACATGAACGCGGCGGTACTCGGGCTGGCAAAGGAAGAGATCGACCAGCGATTTGATGAGATTGCGGCTTTCGCGGATATCGGAAGTTTTATTGAACAGCCGGTAAAAAGCTATTCCAGCGGCATGGTCGTTCGACTGGCCTTTGCCGTTCAAGCAATGATTGATCCTGATATCTTTATTGTTGATGAAGCGCTTGCTGTCGGGGACGAGAAGTTTCAGCGCAAATGCTTTGCACGAATGGAGGAGTTGAAAAGTCGAGGCACTTCCATTCTGTTCGTATCGCATTCGGCGACGAGCATTATTGAACTATGTGACCGTACATTGCTGCTGGATCATGGTGTCCGACTTATGTATGGCGCCGCCCCGCAAGCGGTACGTGCGTATCAGAAACTCATCTATGCACCCGACGCGGAATATAAAAGGCTCGTTGAAGAATACTCGGTAGCAGATAAGGCAGGCGAACCGATTGATCTCCAGAAGAAGGTTGTGGAGCCTTCTGTTGAGATCAATGAGTTGCCAAGCGACGCATTTGATTCCGGTCTCGTTCCTGAAACGACGGCGATCTATCCCACGCAAGGCGCCGAAATCAAGTCGTTCTCTATCCTGGACGCTGAAGGGCGCGTGGTGAACGTGCTGCAAGCCGGGAAAACATACCAGATCGAAGTGGCTGGCCACTTTATGGAGAGTTTTGACGCAACTTATTGGGGGATACATATCCGCAATGTCTCGGGCGCAGTTATCACCGGTCAGAGATTTCCTGAGGACGGATCGTATTTCGAGCCTGTTGCCAGCGGAAGTGACTTTGCCGTGCGGTTCTCTTTTCAGATGAATCTGTTGCCGGGTGTCTATTTCGTGGGTGGTGGCGTCTGGTCGAACCAAGAGCCGAGCTGTGCTCATAGAATCATGGACGCCATCATGTTTAGAGTCGTGCCGGGAGGGAAGTTAAATTCATTTGGTTACGTGGATTTGATGGCGAACGCACCTCAGGCAGAGATCGGTGGAAAAACTACGAGCTAGGTTGACTGTCGGATGATAAGCCATACCGACAGTCTAAGAATGTTTCAAACAAGTCATTGGAAGGCAAGTGGCTTGTGCAATGGTTTAATTAGCTTGGAAGTTTGCTGCTGTACAGCAGCATATTCATAGGGTTTTGACGTATATGCTAAATATCAGTGATTGGCCACCGAGTGACGCAGAAAAAGTATTCAACTATCTCCGCTGGAGTGGCTATCGTTCAGAGCAACATAAGCTCTTGTACGTAAGCACACCTAAAGTTGCATGTACCTCCCTCAAGTGGTGGTTCGCCGCTTTGGAAGGCTGCTCGAAGGCATTGTACGAAATCACTGATAGTGCTGAAAGCAATCCGGATCAGATTGTTCATGAGATGCATAAAGTTGCACCACATGTTACTGGTCTAGGTGCAGACGAGCTTTTTGAAGCGTTGACATCGGACTCGTATTTTCGATTTGCTGTAGTGCGAAATCCATACAAGCGTATATTTTCCGCGTGGCAATCAAAACTTTTGCTGCAAGAGCCGCAGCAGGTCGGACCTTATACTCAGAGCGACTTTTATCATCGGCCGTTGAAAAACGCCGAAGATATTGCGTTGGCTTTCGAGGGGTTCCTTGAGCATCTTGCAAGCAAGGAAGCGCCGTCCTACTGGGATCAGCACTGGACCCCGCAAGTTACGCTACTGCGTCCTGATTTGATCAACTACACCATGTTGGTAAAAATCGAAGAGTCGTCGCACCTTAGTGAGGCTTTATCCGCCCATTTAGGTGAGTTTCTACCTGACCCTTTCGCAGATAGACGGGCGAATGAGAGTCTGATTCCTTACCTCCCAGAATTTGTGACGGCGCGTAGTGCCAGTCTGATTCGGACTTTGTACGCCGAAGATTTCTCAGTGTTCGGATACGACACTGAACTACCGCAGGCCAAGGATTCGTTTTCGCAGGACCAGCTGCACCTGGCGCTACGGGCTGTCATGCTGATTCGCGGGCGTCATCAGCGTCTTGGTGAGCGGAACGGCCAAATTGAGTTTCTGAATCGGACGGCCAGGGCACTCGAGGCGAAAATCGAGTCCCTCAATGCTCTGGTAAGCGAAGGAGGCGCGCAAATTACTGATCTGGGTCTGCGGGTGGTAGGGCGTGAGACCGAGATTACCAAGCTCAAGCAGCGCATTGTCGACCTTGAAAAGGATATTTCTGATCAAGTTCGCAGTAACGCGGAAGTTGTCGAGTATGACGACAAGATTACCGAGCTCCGTCATGCCCTGGTTGAGCGAGATGGCCAGCTTGTCGGGTTGACGCAGGCAACCGCCGAGCGGGACACGCAGATCGCCAACCTGAGATATTCGATTGTCGAGCTTGAAGCTCAACTGCGAAATTTCACTCACCTTGACAGTGCCCGCGAAGGCGAGATCAACAACTATAACCAGACGATAAAAAGTCTCAGCCACGCTTTGGTTGAGCATGAAAAACAGATCTCCCATCTCAATGGTGTCATGGGCGAGAGAGACGTGGAGATCACGCATCTCAAACATTCCATTGTCGAGCGCGAGGGCGAGGTCGGCTGCCTGAAAAGTGAGGTTTCGCGCATTGCTCAGCAAAAAGCGCTTGATGTCGATGGGTTAAGGCAAGAACTGAATAGCGTTCTGCAGTCCCGTTCCTGGCGCGTTACTTCTCCTTTGCGCAAATTCGGTGGACTTGCGCGCCGAACGAAGCGAGTGCTGAGTGTTCTCTCGCTGGGTAAAGCGATTGAGGTGCTGAGAAATCGCCGGGATTTCCGAAACGAGGCCACAGTAAACCTGCTTCGTGAAAGTGTTCTGTTTGACCAGGATTATTACTTGGCCAGCAACGCTGACGTCAGCGCTCTGGGTGTTGATCCGCTCAAGCACTATATGCTTCATGGCTGGCGTGAAGGCCGAAATCCTTCGGTGCTGTTTAGCACTTCCAAATATCTGGATGAGAATCCGGATGTGGCCGCTGCACGCGTGAATCCCTTGGTTCACTATCTCAGAAACGGCCAGTTGGAGGGGCGTTCAATCGCTTCTCATACGCGGGTTCGGAGTGTCAGTGCAGCCGTAGGCAGTAATAAACCTTCGGAACACGTCGTATCGGCACCTCAAGTCTTCAATCAGACTCCCCAGACCGTTATTGATGCTCAAGTTGAGGTCATCAAGACGTCGGGCATGTTTGATGAGACTTATTATTTTGCGATGTATCCCGACTTGTTGGGATCTAACATCGACCCTATCCGCCACTACTGCGATTCAGGTTGGCGCGAGGGGCGAAATCCGTCCGACGATTTCGATACTCGATCCTATCTCGAAACTTACAAGGATATCCAGGCGGCTGATATCAACCCGTTCTGGCACTATGTTGTTGCTGGTGCTTCAGAGCAGCGGATTGCTGTATCAGGTACGACCCTTCGCTATCAGGAAGATATCCGATTCGGTAGTGTCGACACTGATATCAAGCTTCTTGCGCTGTATGTTACTCCGCAGTGGGACAAGCTACGTGGCGCTCAGTCTTCGGCCAAGGGTGGAGCACGCTTGCTGCCGGATGAATATCTTGGATTTTATGATCCGCTGGATAGCGCTGTTCTTGGCAAACAGGCTCAACTTGCTAAAGCTCATGGTCTGCACGGCTTCTGCTTCCAATGGGAAGGCGACGCGGCACTGGTTGATGTACAGCAACCAGTTGACGTCTTCTTTGATCATGCAGAGATCGATTTCAACTTTTGCTTGAAAGTTTCCGCATCTGCCAAAAAATTGCCGACGCGCATTGCAGAAATTGTTTCTGACCAGCGCTACATGCGCATCGATGGACGACCTGTCATTGTGGTTGAGCCTGCGATCGATGATCTTGTTAAGTCGCTTGACGATCTACGCAGCGTGCTTGTGAAACTGAATATCACGGCTTATCTGATTGTTCAGTCGGTACATACCGATGATCAGACGCAGCTCAAGAAATTGACCGAGCTTTGTGATGCTGTTCTGGATCTGCCTGTCGCCCCGGTTCCAGGTGAAACAGGCACGTTTGTTCCTCAGTCGAAGAATGGACTGTCCGCTATCCCTTATTCGGTGGTTGTGGCTAACGGAATTTCGCGGACGAAGAGTGCGCCGTTGCAGGCATTCCCCGTCTATCACGGGGTCACTCTGGCCAGGGACGAGTCGGCGATTACCTCGGAATCCCCGTTGGTTTATACGCGCTTTACCGCCGGTGAATATCGTCGCTGGCTAGAGGCTGCCATCTCCAGTGCTCGGGGCATACATGCTGCGGATCGACGTCTGGTGTTTGTAAACGCCTGGAATGACTGGGGCCAGGGGCTGTTTCTTGAGCCCGACAGAGTCGCCGGCTTCGGTCGAATCAATGAAACAAGTTGCACGCTGTTGGATATCGAATCGAATGTGTTGATGCCGAAGGTTTCGGTGATTGTGCCGAACTTCAACCATGAGCGCTTCTTGCGTCGTCGTCTGGATAGTATCTATGGGCAGACGTACCAGAATATCGAAGTCATTTTGATGGATGATTGTTCGTCTGATCAAAGTCGTGCGGTATTGAGCGAGTATGCCGAGAAGTATCCCGATGTAACGATCAAGCTATTCAACGAAACCAACTCTGGTGGCGTGTTCAGACAGTGGGCCAAAGGCATCAAGTCGGCAACTGGCGACCTGGTTTGGGTGGCTGAGAGCGATGACTATTGCGACGAGCAATTCCTGCAAGCTCTCGTTCGTTGTTTCGATGATGAAGCCGTCATGCTGGCCTACGCTCGTTGCGAATTTGTTACAAGTGACGAGGTCGTAATCGAGAACGAGTTCCATCGCTATGTCAGCGATTTGGAAGTGGCAGAAAAATGGAAAGAATCGTACGTAGAAACCGCTCACAACGAAGTACGAACTGCACTTGGGATCAAGAATACAATTCCTAACGCCAGTGGTGTTGTTTTCAAACGCCCCGTCGAAATGCCATTACTCGATGATGAGACCTGGTTGTCCATGCGAGTCGCAGGCGATTGGGTTTTCTATCTTCATCTCATCCGTGGAGGCAAGGTCGCCTATTCGGTTGATGGTACGAACTTCTTCCGTCGGTATGATGGTAGTGCGGCTCACACCACTTACAAGCGAGAGGTTTTCTATCGCGAGCTTGGGATGTCCAGCCGGACAGTGCAGGCGCTATATAACGTGCCATTGTCGGTTCTTGAGCGGTGTGAGGAAAGCTGCCAGCGGCTTTATGAGCATAACGTCGGTGAATCAATTGAGCAGTTTCAGAACTGGTATGGTCGCGACGCGATTTTTGAAGCGCGTAAAAATCGCTCGCCGAACATTATGGTTTCGACGATTGGCTTCTATCCTGGCGGTGCGGAGATTCTGCCTATCCGTTTGGCGAACGAATTCAAGCGACAAGGGCTGTCTGTTTTTCTACTGAGCGCCGGTTTGACAGCTCGTGAAGATGGTGTCCGCCGTATGCTCCGACCTGATGTTCCGCTTGTGGAGACCTCGGATCTCGAAGACGTGCGATCGGTTATCCACGAGTTCGGCGTTGAGGCGATGAACACTCATCAATGGCACATTCAGAAGTATCCGTTGCACCTGCCCGAGGTGTTCTCCGAATTGGGTTCTCATGTGGCGTCCTTACACGGAATGATTGAGCATGGTGATGCATTTGCTGTTACTGAGGAGCAACTTCGAGCAGCAGATGCCGCAGTAACCACATGGGTATATACCGCCGAAAAGAATATCGTTCCTTTCGCGAACTTCTCTCTTTATGACAAAACCTCTGAGCGTTTCGTCAAGGTGCCGAATGGTCTGCAGCCGCCGAATATAGTCGCCGTGGCTCGTGAGCAACTGAGTATTCCCGAGGATGCTTTTGTACTTTGCTGTGTGAGTCGTGCAATTCCTGACAAGGGGTGGGAGGAAACGATCCAGGCCGTAGAGTTGGCGCGTAAGCTTTCCGGCAAGGACATTCGTTTACTGCTAGTCGGTAATGGGCCGGTCTACGATGAATATCGCAAGGTCGGGGCACCAGACTTCGTCTATCTGGCAGGATTCAGTGACAACTCGGTTGGACATTATGCTGCTGCGGACATGGGTATCATGTTGACCAAGTTCAAGTCTGAGAGCTTCCCTCTTACGATTGTCGACTGTCTGTTTGCCGGGAAGCCATACATCGCTTCAGACGTGGGCGATATCAGAAACATGCTGACGCTCAATGAGCGCATCGCTGGTGAGGTTATTGGATTGGATGACTGGGAAGTCCCAATTGAACGAGCAGCGAAAGTCATCGCCGGGTTTGCCGCAGATAAAGAGCAATACCGAAAGGCGCTTGGGTTGGTCAAGGAGGTTTCCAATCGCTACCGAATTGATGCTGTAGCTACGCAGTACGTTCGATTGTTCGAGCGTGACATCAAGGCCAGCCGGGCTGACCGCACGGCTTAATTGCCCACTCGACGCCGCTTCACAGGTTTTGGGGAGTGGTTGTTGGTCGTAGGGAAGATCCATCGAGTCATCGCAAGGGCGAGTCGAGGCAGATCAGGGATAGTGCTCTCCGATCTGCCGCTACATTCTGTTCATCGGCTGCCTTTGTACTGCTTCGCGTGGTGCTGTTAAATTTTCTATTTACAACGTTTTGTGAGTTCTGATTCCTGAGATCAGTCCAATAGATCGAACCGTTGGAGCATTGGAGGCTACGTTGAAAAAATCCGAGAACAGCTCGACTGACAGGGCTGTACAGTCCCTGGTGCTGGGCGGGCGAGGCTTCATCGGTACCCATCTGATCGATGCACTGCTCGATCAGGGGCATGCTGTGCGCTGTTTTGACCGCCCAAATGTGGTGGAGCTTGGGGAGTCGCATGCGAAGAATCCACATTTCGAGCTATACGAAGGCGACTTCACCAGCGAAGCGGACATCAGTGAAGCATTGCAGGGTTGCGACATTTGTTATCACTTGGTATCGACCACACTGCCCAAGTCCTCAAATGCGGATCCGGTGTTTGATGTCGAGAGCAATCTCGTCGGGACCATTCGCTTGTTGAACCTGGCGCTAGAGGCCGGTATCAAGAAGGTCATTTTCGTGTCATCGGGTGGAACCGTTTACGGCGATCCGGTCGAGTTGCCGATTCCTGAAACCCATCCTACAGACCCCGCGTGTTCCTACGGCATTGCAAAGCTGGCGATCGAAAAGTATCTGGCACTGTTTCATCGACTGCATGGTCTGGATTACACCGTTTTGCGTCTGGCGAACCCGTTCGGCGAAGGGCAGCGCACCCACGCCAGTCAGGGTGCTGTTGCGGTATTCCTGGGCAAAGTACTGCGTAACGAGTCCATTGAAATCTGGGGCGATGGTTCAGTAGTTCGCGACTACATCCACGTCGACGATGTCATTCAAGCCTTGCTGGCTTCGCTGGAACCGTCCCAAGACGAACATGTGTTCAATATCGGTTCAGGTCAAGGTCACAGCTTGAACGATTTGCTTGATGCGATAGAGAAGATCACCGGACGCACCACCAATCGCCAATACTTACCTGCTCGCGGTTTTGACGTTCCTGTGAGTGTATTGAGTATCGAGCGGGCCAAGCGCGCGCTGGGATGGGCACCGGCGGTGAGCTTCGAGCAAGGACTGGAGCAGTTTGTCGCATGGCTGGATGAAAATCCGGCCTCCTGAGGCTTGCCGTCAGTCGATTGATTTTGCTGTCAGCGCTCAAGGCTCTCGGTGAAAAGCCCTGCTGGTGTTCCCAGTGGGGCTTTTTATTTGCGCCGAAGAAGTGCGTGCCAAAACTTGCGCAGGATTGAGTAGCCGTGATGTTCGCACCTGGTAGAAGCGCCAGGTTCTTTCGTGCGGCTGTCGTTATCCAGTTGGCAGTCCTGTTCAAGCAATGGCCGCAAAAGAGGCGCAATCATCAGTGCGTGGGCTGAGGGTTCGTAATGGTGATCGCTTGGGTCGGAGTTGCGAAGCGTTTTTGCAAGCTGGCCGGTTTCATCAATGGATAAATGGTCGAAATTGAGATGGCTGATACCCTCGCCAATGCAGAAGGCTTCCATCAGCGCGTTGAACTTTACGGTCAGTCTGGTTCTTTCACTGAGGGAGGCCTTTACTTCCTTTCTCATGTTCGCGACTTCACCCCATTGCATGTCATCGCTGATGGTTGGAAGGGGGGTGCTGATGCAGATCACCCGGAAGTTTTTAGCTACATCCACAAGAAGTTTCTGATAGTTGCTGAGAGCTTGTTCAAGCATCAAGTCTATGGAACTGCCATGCTTTTGAGCCCGGTACCAAATCACAAAACCGGTATCGACTTCACCGAGCATGACGATGACTGTTTTCGCCGTGGTCGCTTGCAGCGCCGAGTTGAATTGCGGCATGGCCTGGGTAACGGCGTTGGGATTTTTCAGACCGGATACAGTAGCTCCCCCGACGGAAGTCACTTCGAAAGTGTGTTCGGGGAACAGGGCAGTCATTTGCTCCGAGCTGAAAACCAGAGCGTGGGAATCGCCGAGTACAAGCACAGGGTTCATTATCTGATCAGGTCCTGATTGAATGCTTTTAGACAGGGGTCTTGTTCCGGCTCCCTTTGCCAGGGAGCCGGATGTGAACGCAATAGAGGGACGTTCGCAAGTTGCCGTCACCGAATCAGCCAGCTATATCGGTGATGGTTGAGTTTCATCGCATATGTCAGGCGGGGTTGAACTTGCGGGATATTTTTCTGGCGAGCCCGGATGCATATATGCGCAGTTCAGGTACGGCCGTGGCTTCCCAGAGGCTGGCTTTCAACATGGGGCCGACATAACTCAACCATTCAGACGGCGTCCCATCCTGGCTTTCGACGGCCATATTGTCGCTGATCCGCAGACCCAGACCGTGATCGTCGATAGAGATCAGATCGTCTCTTATCAATTGCTGGATCAGAGGTTCTTCAATCAGGCTCGGATTCGAGTTGGGTCCTGTGCAGTTGATGATGCAGTCAACTAACAGCTTCTCCGTTCCTCGGCCACCGCGTCGCTGGACTGTGACAAGGGTTTTTCCATCGCAGGGTTCGATGTTGCTTATACGTCCGGCGATTGGCAGGATTTTTTGCCTTGCCAGTGCATCGTCGAAAACCTGATAGGTGTCCGGTGCTACGCGATGGCGGTGAACATCCCAATAGGGTTGCAAGTGACGAAGAAAACGGCTGCGTTCTTTGGCGGGAAGACGAGTCCAGAGTGAAGATGTGATCGGTCGCACGGCAGCAACAATATCTCTCCAGTTCAGTCCAGACTTTTCCCCGGCCTTCACCTGCGCCTTGATCGTGCGCAGGTAGTTCAAAATCCTGGGTGGAGTGTTCAGCAGTTCATCCTTGAATGAAGCGGGCGGATGCAGCCCACCTTTCCTGGCTCGGTGTGGTAGCGGTAGCAGCCCGCGCCGGGACAGGAGATAGATCTGCCCACCTTCGCAAGTTTTTCCGAGGCTGGAAATTACATCGAGTGCGGTAAGGCCGCTTCCCAACAACAGAATTGATGCATTTTTGCTGTTCGAGGTGGATGTCGAGAACGAGGCATTCCACGGGTTGGCCACGTAACCTGGGAAATCAAGCAGGCTTTCCAGTACGGCTGGAGTCCGGGGAGGGAAATGTCCAAACGCTAAAATGACCTGATCGGCGAAGATGCTTTCACCTGAGGACAATTCAATCAATGCGCCGTGCTCATGGGGCGTCAATGTTTTAACTTCGGCGGTTAAGCGTTCGACATCGATATGATTTCTTGCATCTTGTTCAGCGTTGTCCAGAAGGGAGGAGAGATAATCGCCATAGAGTTTTCTGGATACAAAAGAGCTGGAAGTTGTATCGGGTAGGCGGGTCTGGCAGTAACGCAGAAATGAATCCGGATCATCGACCAGGGCACTCATGTTGCCTGCCGGCACATTCAACAAGTGCTTGGAACTGCTGGTTCCGTAGGCCAGGCCCCGCGCCACGGCACCGGATCTGTTGATGATGATGAGTCGGGTGCCTTCGGGGGCTGATCGCAAAAATTCGATGGCGGCGACAGTTCCACTGAACCCGGCGCCGATGATGACTAAAGTTTTCATTTGCACGACGAGTTATTGATGAAGTCGATAATGCGTTGCGCTGCGGTCTGCAGATCATCTTCCAGGGTGTTGATTCTGATCTGGGGATTTTCCGGCGGCTCATAGGCAGAGTCGATGCCTGTGAAGTTTTTTATCAATCCTTGCCGGGCCTTTTTATAAAGTCCTTTAGGGTCTCTGCGCTCACACTCGCTGAGAGGGGTATCAACGAAGACTTCGATGAAGTTTTCCGCGCCGATGACATCCCTGGCCAGCGCGCGGTCACGCAGGAACGGGGAGATGAATGCGGTGATTACAATCAGGCCCGCATCAAGAAACAGTTTTGCAACTTCCGAAATGCGACGTATGTTTTCAATTCGATCTTTGTCACTGAATCCGAGATCATGGCAAAGGCCTAATCGAACGTTATCACCATCGAGTAAATAGGTATGACGGTTGGCATCGCAAAGTGCCAGCTCCAGGGCGTTGGCGATGGAGGACTTGCCTGCGCCGCTAAGTCCTGTCAGCCAGATTACGATAGGCCGCTGGTTTTTTATGATGCTGCGGCGCCTGGCGTCCACGACAGACACGTGAGCTACAAGATTTTCGGGCATGTTTTCTCGTTAAACATTGAAAATTGGAAAATGATAGTTGCTGGATCAGGGGGTTATGGGTAGCGAGGCAAATTCCATTTCCCTGCTGTTTTGCTCCCGTGATCCGTGTCGATGATCCTTATCGGCAGCTCAAGGCTTATCATCATCCGAAAATCCAAGAACCCTTCAAATTTTCGGTGGTCCATGGATTGTAGCTATGCTCCGGACAAATTGCTCGTGTTGAATCGGTGAGCTGCACGGTGATCCGGTCGGCGACCGAGCGTGTTGTCTGATCAAGTATTCATCTGATGGTTCACGCATTGAGCGTACAATGCCCCGCGTCAACTGAAGGAGGGAGAACGGGTGAATGGATAAAGTGCGAACGATACTGCTTGGATTGCCTCGCAGACAGAAGCGTTTGCTACAGGTGGCTACTGATGTCGTGCTGGTATGGCTCGCGCTGTGGTTGTCTTTCATCGTGCGTCTGGGTATCGATGATATGTACAACCCGATCAGGGCCCACATATGGCTGTTTGCCTGCGCTCCGGTCATCGCTATCCCGTTCTTCATTCGTTTTGGCATGTATCGTGCGGTCATGCGCTACTTCGGCAATGACGCCCTGATCGCGATCGTCAAGGCAGTCAGTCTTTCCTCATTGATTCTTGCAGTTGTTGTGTACTGGTACAGCAACCATGAAACCGTTGTTCCACGTTCGATCATCTTCAACTATTGGTGGTTGAGCATGGTCATCATCGGGGGACTGCGCTTGTGTCTGCGGCAGTACTTCATGGGCGATTGGTTTACAGCGGCGCAACACGTACCGTTTACCAGCCGTGACGATGGTCTGACCAAAGTTGCCATTTATGGGGCGGGTGTTGCGGGCAACCAGCTTGTTGCCGCGCTGCGAATGGGACGGGTGATGCGCCCCGTCGCGTTCATCGATGATGACTCAGGTATATCCGACCGTTCGATTTCCGGTCTGCAGGTCTACAAGCCCAAGCATATCCAGCAGATGATTGATGTCACCGGAGCCCAGGAAATCCTCCTGGCCCTGCCATCCTCCACCCGAGCGCGACGCCGGGAGATTCTCAACCTTCTGGAAGGTTTTCCGCTTCATATTCGAAGCGTGCCGAATTTCACTGATCTCGCCAGCGGCCGTGTGAAGGTCGAGGATATCCAGGAAGTGGATATCGCTGATCTGCTGGGGCGCGACTCGGTGCCTGCGCAACCTGATCTGATGGCCCGGTGCATCAAGTGCAAGACCGTGATGGTCACCGGGGCAGGTGGTTCCATAGGCGCGGAGTTGTGTCGGCAGATTTTTGCACTGAGTCCCACCACGCTGATTTTGTTCGAACACAGTGAGTTCAATCTCTACAGCATCCTGTCAGAGCTGGAGCAACGGGCCTGTCGGCAATCGGCGCCGGTTCGGTTATTACCGATCCTCGGTTCCATACGGCATCAGGACAAGTTGCAGGACGTGATGAAAACCTGGAAGGTCGATACGGTCTATCACGCTGCGGCGTATAAACATGTGCCGATGGTGGAGCACAACATCGCCGAAGGCGTGCTGAACAACGTCATTGGAACACTCAATACAGCTCAGGCGGCTCTGCAGTCCGGCGTCGCCAACTTTGTTCTCATTTCCACCGACAAGGCCGTGCGCCCCACTAATGTCATGGGCAGTACCAAGCGCCTGGCCGAGCTGACGCTTCAGGCCCTCAGCCGTGAGGTGGCTCCGGTCCTGTTCGGCGATAAAGCCAACGTTTCCCGCGTCAACAAAACCCGCTTCACCATGGTGCGTTTCGGCAATGTCCTGGGGTCGTCCGGGTCGGTGATTCCGCTGTTCCACAGCCAGATCAAGTCCGGTGGTCCGCTGACGGTCACGCACCCGAAGATCACTCGCTACTTCATGACAATTCCGGAAGCGGCGCAGCTGGTCATTCAGGCCGGCTCAATGGGGCAGGGCGGTGACGTGTTTGTTCTGGACATGGGCGAACCGGTCAGAATCGTTGAACTCGCAGAGAAAATGATCCATCTCTCCGGTTTGAGCATTCGCTCCGAGCGCAATCCCCAGGGCGACATCTCTATTGAGTTCACCGGGCTTCGGCCGGGGGAGAAGCTCTACGAAGAGCTGCTGATCGGCGATAACGTGGCGGCCACACCGCACCCGATGATCATGACGGCCAATGAAGATCACTTGCCTTGGGATGTGTTGAAGGGCCGCTTGAGCGAGCTGCTGGGCGCCGTCGAGCGCGATGATTATTCCCGGGTTCGCCAATTGTTGCGTGAGACCGTCAGTGGCTATACGCCGGACGGCGAAATCGTTGACTGGATCTACCAGCAACGCCGTCTCGAACCCTGATTGTTTCACATTCGGTAACGAACGCATTTTTGACAGGCTCCATCCATCGCCTAAGTTTGAGAGGCAGCTTCAGGAAAAGCTGCTTTCTCAATCGATGTCATGGAGCGTCATTTTATGCGTACTGGTTACTTCTACTCTCTGGTTTTTGCGCTGCTGACCGGCGCCTCGATCGCCGTGGTGGCAGCCCCTGCCACTACCGCCGAGCCAGTCAGGATACCCTTGGTAACCGAAGTGGCGGGTTCCGCCCAAACCGCGAAAGTCGATCTCAACAATGCCGATGCGGCCACGCTGCAGAAGGAACTGTCGGGAGTGGGTGAGGCCAAGGCGAAAGCGATTGTTGCATATCGTGAAACCAATGGGCCGTTCGCGTCGGTGGATGAGTTGCTGGAAGTGAAGGGGATCGGCAAGGCGATCCTGGATCGCAATCGCGAAAAGCTGGACGTGAACTAAGCTAGTCGAACCCAGAGGGCCGGTCATTTGATCGGCCCTTTTTGCTTTCAGGCATGGCGAACGGATGACCAGAGGAGAAGGACTTTCCGTCGGACGGTATAAAATTACGACTATCATATTGAGTTTAGATTATGCCTATAATAATTTGCCTCGGCGCTGATGCTTTGTTGCATCCCCGAGCGTTCATTCCCCAAGGCATTTCAGGAGTACGGTCATGAGTTCTGCTAAGTCCCCAGGTACTGCCCTTGTCACCGGTGCTTCATCCGGTATCGGTGCGATTTACGCCGAGCGTCTGGCGGCCCGTGGTTTCGATCTGTTGCTGGTGGCGCGCGACCAGCAGCGCCTGGACGTCGCCGCGAACATTTTGCGCAAGGACCACGGAGTTCAGGTCGAGGTGTTGAGGGCTGACCTGACGCAAAAAGATGACGTACTCAAAATTGAACAGCGTCTGCGCAGCGACTCGAATATCACGCTGCTGCTGAACAACGCCGGGGTGGCGGCGAACGGTCTGCTGGCCAATGCCGACCCGGATCAGCTCGAGCAGTTGATCCAGCTGAACGTCACGGCCGTCACCCGCCTGGCATCGGCCGCCGCCGCCGGTTTCACCAAGGCCGGTCGTGGCACGATCATCAACATTGCCTCGGTGGTCGCCTTGTTCCCCGAACGCTTCAACGCCACCTACAGCGCCAGCAAGGCCTACGTGCTGAGCCTGAGCCAGTCGCTGAATGCCGAACTCGAGGGCACGGGTGTCAAGGTGCAAGCGGTGTTGCCAGGTGTTACCCGTACCGAAATCTGGGAACGCTCTGGCATCGACGCCAGCGGTATTCCGGCGGAGATGGTCATGGAGGCGGGCGAGATGGTGGATGCAGCGCTGGCCGGTCTGGATCAGGGTGAGTTGATCACCATTCCATCACTGCCCGATGCCAATGAGTGGCAAGCGTTCGTCGCTGCGCGGCATGTGCTGGGGCCGAACCTTTCGCGCAGTTCGGCAGCCCAGCGCTACAAGTCAGTCATTTGAATCGAGCAGAGGTAATCGCGGTATGGATCAGCGTCGAGTAGTGGTCACAGGCATGGGGCTGGTGTCGCCGTTGGGCAGTGGCGTCGAAGTAGTCTGGCAACGATTGCTGGCCGGGCGCTCCGGGCTGCGCAGTTTGCCGGAGGCGGTGATCGCCGATCTGCCGGCCCGCGTTGGCGGTGTGGTGCCGACGATGAAGGAGGACGCCGAGGCCGGTTTCGATCCGGATCGCGCCACGCCCCCCAAGGAGCAGAAGAAGATGGACCGCTTCATTCTGTTCGCCATGGAGGCCGCCCGGCAGGCGCTGGAACAGGCCGGATGGCAACCGGCCGAAGCGGCGTCACAGGAACGCACGGCGACGATCATCGGCTCGGGCGTCGGCGGTTTCGGTGCGATTGCCGATGCCGTGCGCACCACCGACACTCGCGGTCCACGGCGTTTGTCGCCATTCACCATCCCGTCGTTTCTGGTCAACCTGGCGGCCGGCCATGTGTCGATCCGGCATGGTTTCAAAGGTCCGCTCGGCGCTCCGGTCACGGCGTGTGCCGCCGGGGTGCAGGCGATCGGTGACGCGGCGCGGCTGATTCGCGCCGGTGAAGCCGATATCGCCGTGTGTGGCGGGGCCGAAGCCGCAATCGACCGGGTCAGCCTCGCCGGTTTCGCTGCCGCCCGGGCGCTGTCCAGCGGTTTCAACGACACGCCCGAACGTGCCTCGCGGCCGTTCGACAGTGGACGCGACGGTTTCGTGATGGGTGAGGGGGCAGGTCTGCTGGTGATCGAGTCTTTGGAGCATGCCCTGGCGCGAGGCGCACAACCGTTGGCCGAGCTGGTCGGTTATGGCACCAGCGCCGACGCCTATCACCTGACAGCCGGGCCGGAGGACGGCAGCGGTGCACGACGGGCAATGGCGCTGGCGTTGGCTCAGGCGGGGCTTACGCCCGATCGCGTACAGCATTTGAACGCCCATGCCACGTCGACCCCGGTGGGCGACCTCGGCGAACTGGCGGCAATCAAATCGTTGTTCGGGACGCAGAACGCAATCGCCGTCACCTCGACCAAATCCGCCACCGGTCATTTGCTCGGTGCGGCCGGCGGGCTCGAAGCAATTTTTACGTTATTGGCGCTGCGCGATCAGGTGGTGCCGCCGACGCTCAATTTCGACAATCCCGATCCTGCGAGCGAGGGCGTTGACATCGTCCATGGCGAGGCGCGATCGATGCCGATCGAATATGCACTGTCCAACGGCTTCGGTTTTGGCGGGGTCAACGCCAGCGTGCTGTTCAAGCGCTGGCAGGCTTAATCTTCCGAGCGCTTCAAGTGTTCGCGGGTGACATCGAGAATGCGCTGGGCAAACTCGGCATCCGCGACGCTGCGTGACAACAGGAGGGCGCCGACCAGCGTCGACATGATCACGATACTGCGGTCGCTGGTGTTCTCGCCTTCGAGGGTGCTTTCGATCTGCTCCAGGCGTGCGTTGAGCACTGTGTCGCTGGTCGGGCTCGGCTGTCCGCGCAGGCCCAGCTCCGAAGAAATGGTCAGTAACGGGCAGCCTTCATGCGGGGAGGTCTGGTGCCATTCGGAGAGGTAAGTGTCGATGAACACCTGGAGCGGGTTTTCCTGGGCGAAAATTTCCGCGCACAATCCGGCGACCTGATCGCCAGCGGCCTGCAGGGCTTTTTCCACCAGTTCGTCCTTGGACTTGAAGTGCGAGTAAAAGCCGCCATGGGTCAGGCCCAGTGCCTTCATCAATGGCTGCAGCCCGGTCGCGCCGATGCCGTCCTTGCGGAACCGTTCCGAGGCTTCCTTGATGATGCGCTGATGGGTCTGGGCTTTATGGTCGTGCGAGTAACGCATTTAAACTCTCCGCAACAAGGTCCCCATCTTAACCAATGAAAATTGCATGGTGATTGTACTTCTACTTCTAAAAAGCATGCAGATGCGCCCAATATGGTTGTAACGACGGGAAAAGTGGGTACGGAGAGTGGTTGTTCACGTCGCTCCCCGTCATCGTGAGAAGAAGGCGTGGGGGAGAGAATCCATCTCGAAGACTCACTGCTCGAAGGCTGGCGTCAGCCTGAGCGCGCAGGGTACAAGGGCCTGCATGGCCTTCACGGGTCAGGGCCGACCGAGAAAATAATCCCGCCGAAAACAACAAACCCCGCCGAATCAGGCGGGGTTTTTCGTTCAGCGGTCCTGCGCGTCCTTGGCGTCCGCTTCAGCATTGCGCTCAGCCACGCGTCGACGTTGTTCTTCGGTCAGCTCGACCTTGCTGGCGGTGTCGCGCAGCATCATCAGACCGCCAACGATCGAGCCGATTGCAACGACCAGAATCAACCAGGCATACCAGGGCATAACGGCTCTCCTTAAGGGCAGATCGACGGGCGAGGGTTTCGCCGCGCAACGCTGCATACCACGTTTGAGCGAAGTGCATTCGCAGTGGTTCCATTCTAGGCCGGTTCAGCCTGTCGTATCCGATCAATCCCTGAAGCACCGCCGCTGTAACCGCGCCGTAAAGCCACTCTTTACGCTTTCTTTATGCCCAGCCAGTCCCCGTGCTCTCGTTCCTTTACAGCCTCCTTTCCGACAATGACTGCACTCGCGGCAATACGCCGTTACACGGAGATCTTCCATGAGCGTTCTGGACGGGGTGTCACTGCTGCTGGCAGTGGGGCTGTTCATTTATCTGTTGGTTGCGCTGTTGCGCGCGGATCGGAGCTAGGAGCGGCTATGCACAGTTATGACTATTGGCTGATCCTCGCGTTCTTCGCGGTGGTCTTGCTGCCGGCGCCGTTCCTCGGGCGCTTCTACTACAAAGTGATGGAAGGCCAGCGCACCTGGCTGACGCCAATCCTCGGCCCGGTCGAGCGCGGCTGTTATCGCATCGCCGGGGTCGATCCGCAGTCCGAACAGAGCTGGCAGAAATACACGCTGGCGTTGCTGGCGTTCAACCTGGCGGGGTTCCTGCTGCTGTTCGCGATTCTGCTGTTCCAGGACCATCTGCCGCTCAACCCGCAAAACCTGCCGGGACAGGAGTGGACGCTGGCGTTCAACACCGCTGTCAGCTTCATGACCAACACCAACTGGCAGGCGTACAGCGGTGAAGCCTCGCTCAGCTACCTGAGCCAGATGGTCGGCCTCACCGTACAGAACTTTGTCAGCGCCGCCACCGGCCTCGCCGTGCTGGTCGCGCTGTGCCGTGGCATCGGGCGCAAGTCCACCAAGACGCTGGGCAACTTCTGGGTCGACATGACCCGCGCGACCCTCTACGGCCTGCTGCCACTTTGCCTGCTGCTGGCGTTGTACCTGGTATGGCAGGGCGTGCCGCAGACTTTTGCACAATACGTGAACGCGGTGACGATGCAGGGCGTCGATCAGGTGATCCCGCTCGGCCCGGCGGCCAGCCAGATTGCGATCAAGCAACTGGGCACCAACGGCGGTGGCTTCTTCGGCGTCAACTCGGCGCATCCGTTCGAGAACCCGACCGCATGGAGCAACCTGTTCGAAGTGGCGTCGATCATTCTGATCCCGGTGGCGCTGGTGTTCACCTTCGGCCATTACGTGAAAGACCTGCGCCAGAGCCGCGCGATCATCGGTTGCATGCTCGCGCTGTTCATCATCGGCGGCGCCACCTCGTTGTGGGCCGAATACCAGCCCAACCCGGCGCTGAACAACGCCGCCGTCGAACAGACCGCGCCGCTGGAAGGCAAGGAAGCACGCTTCGGCACCACCGCCACGGTGTTGTGGTCGGTGACCACCACGGCGGCGTCGAACGGCTCGGTCAACGGCATGCATGACAGCCTCAACCCGCTCAGTGGCATGGTGGCGCTGGTCAACATGATGGTCGGCGAAGTGATCTTCGGCGGTGTCGGCGCCGGGCTCTACGGCATGTTGCTCAACGTGCTGATTGCGGTGTTCCTCGCCGGCTTGATGATCGGTCGCACCCCGGAATACCTCGGCAAGAAACTCCAGGCCCGTGAAGTGCAACTGCTGGTGGTGACCCTGCTGGTGATGCCGGTCGGCGTGCTGGTGCTGGGGGCGATCGCGGCTGTTCTGCCCGGCCCGGCGGCGACCATCAGCAATCCTGGCCCCCACGGTTTCAGCCAGTTGCTGTACGCCTACACCTCGGCCAGCGCCAACAACGGCTCAGCCTTCGGGGGGCTGACCGCCAACACCGCGTTCCACAATCTGATGCTGGGCCTGGGCATGCTGATCGGGCGCTTCGGTTACATCCTCCCGGTACTGGCCCTGGCCGGCAGCCTGGCGATGAAGAAAACCGCGCCGATCGGCCAGAACAGTTTCCCGACCCACGGCCCGCTGTTCGTGACCCTGCTGACCGTGACCATTTTGCTGGTGGGTGGCCTGACGTTTCTGCCGACCCTGGCACTTGGCCCGATTGCTGAACATTTGAGCATGGGCTTCTGAGGACTGAATGATGAATATGCCCGCAATCAAACCGGTCGCCGCCAAGGCGCCGGAGCAAGCGAAAACCGCGATCTCGGCCCTGTGGCGGCCGGCGCTGGTGCAAGCCTTCGTCAAGCTCGATCCACGGCAGTTGCAGCGCTCGCCGGTGATGCTGGTGGTCGAGCTGACTGCGATCCTGACCACGGTGTTGTGCTTCATTCCCGACAGCGTCGTGCCGACGTTCGTCGCCGCGCAGATCGCACTGTGGCTGTGGTTCACCGTGCTGTTCGCCAACTTCGCCGAGGCCCTGGCCGAAGGTCGCGGCAAGGCCCGCGCCGACAGCCTGAAGGCCGGCAGCGAAGGCCTCAGCGCCCGCCGCAAACTGGCCAACGGCAGCTTCCAGGTGGTGCCTGCTGCCAGCCTGCGCAAGGGCGATGTGGTGCGCGTCGAGGCCGGGGAAATGATCCCCGGTGACGGCGAAGTCATCGAAGGTATTGCGGCGGTCAACGAAGCGGCGATCACCGGTGAATCGGCGCCGGTGATTCGAGAGTCCGGCGGCGACCGTTCCGCCGTCACCGGCAACACGCGGCTGGTGTCCGACTGGCTGCTGGTGAAAATCACCGCCAATCCCGGCGAGTCGACCCTCGACCGCATGATCGCGCTGGTCGAAGGCGCCAAGCGTCAGAAAACCCCGAACGAAGTGGCGCTGGACATCCTGCTGATCGGCCTGACCTTGATCTTCCTGCTGGTGGTGGTGACCCTGCAGCCGTTCGCCCACTTTGCCAACGGCAGCCTGCCGCTGGTGTTCCTGGTGGCGTTATTGGTCACGCTGATTCCGACCACCATCGGTGGTCTGCTGTCGGCGATCGGGATCGCCGGGATGGATCGTCTGGTGCGCCTGAACGTGATTGCCAAGTCCGGCCGCGCAGTGGAGGCAGCGGGTGACGTGCATGTGCTGTTACTGGACAAGACCGGCACCATCACTTTCGGCAACCGTCGTTGCAGCGCGGTATATGCCGCGCCGGGTGTGAGCGGTCGGGAACTGGCCGAAGGCGCGTTGTTCGCTTCCCTGGCGGATGAAACCGCCGAAGGCAAATCCATCGTCGAGTACCTGCGCGGTCTGCATCCACAGCCTGAGCCAGCAGCGGAAACCCTGATCGCCGTGCCGTTCAGCGCGGAAACCCGGTTGTCCGGCGTGGACTATCAGGGCCGCGTGTTCCGCAAGGGCGCGGTGGATTCGTTGTTGGCCTTCCTCGGCCAGAAACGCTCGGATCTGGCCCCGGCGCTGTCCCGGGAAATCGACAAGATCGCCCAGAGCGGCGGCACCCCGTTGCTGGTCTGCGCCGACGGCAAACTGCTCGGCGCGATCCACCTCAAGGACGTGGTCAAACCGGGGATTCGCGAGCGTTTTGCCGAACTGCGCAAGTTGGGGATCCGCACCGTGATGGTCACCGGCGACAACCCGCTGACCGCCGCTGCGATTGCCGCTGAAGCAGGCGTCGACGACGTGCTCGCTGAGGCCACCCCGGAGAAAAAACTGGCGCGTATTCGCCATGAGCAGAACGACGGTCGCCTGGTCGCCATGTGCGGCGACGGCGCCAACGACGCCCCGGCGCTGGCCCAGGCAGACGTCGGCATGGCGATGAACGACGGCACGCAAGCGGCGCGCGAGGCGGCCAACATGGTCGACCTCGACAGCGATCCGACCAAGCTGCTGGACGTGGTGCAGATCGGCAAGGAACTGCTGGTGACCCGTGGCGCGCTGACGACCTTTTCCATCGCCAACGACGTGGCCAAATACTTCGCGATCCTGCCGGCGCTGTTCGCCGCGATCTACCCGCAACTGGGTGTGCTGAACGTCATGCACCTGAGCAGTCCGCAGAGCGCGATCCTGTCGGCCATCGTCTTCAACGCCCTGATCATCGTCGTGCTGATTCCGCTGGCCCTTCGCGGTGTGCGGGTGCAGGCGGCGAGCGCGGCGGCACTGCTGCGGCGCAATCTGCTGATCTATGGGCTGGGCGGGATTCTGGTGCCGTTCGTGGGGATCAAGGTGATCGACATGCTGCTCACGGCGTTGCATCTGGTTTGAGGCTGAAATCGTCCCCTCACCCTAACTCTCTCCCAGAGGGAGAGGGGACTGACCGAGGCGTTCCGGAGTTATACGTCGACCTGAGCTATCGAGCCGAACTCAGGATTTGAAAAGCACGAAGATCGGCTCCCTTTCCCCCTAGCCCCCTTTGGGAGAGAGGGTTGGGGTGAGGGGGATGGCTCTCCCGGATACCCCAAAAACTGTTGCCCCATGAATTCGAGGATTTACAAATGTCCACATTGATACGTCCGGCCCTGAGCCTGCTGGTGCTGATGACCCTGGTCACCGGCGTTGCCTATCCGCTGGTGGTCACCGGGGTCGCGCAGGTCGCGTTCCCCGAGCAGGCCAACGGCAGCCTGGTGCGCGACGCCGAAGGCAAGGTGCGCGGCTCGGCGCTGATTGCCCAGGATTTCGTCGGCGACGCCTGGTTCCATCCGCGTCCCTCCGCCGGTGCCTTTGCGACGGTTTCGAGCAGCGCGAGCAACCTGTCGCCGAGCAATCCGGCCCTGGCGACTCGGGTGATCGATGACGCCAACAAGTTGCAGGTTCCAGGGCAAGGCCCGGTGCCGCTGGCGCTGTTGACCACCTCCGGCAGCGGCCTCGATCCGCACTTGCCACCGGCCGCGATTGCCTATCAACTGGCGCGTGTCGCGGCCGCGCGTAACCTGCCGGTCTCGACCTTGCAGCAGTTGCTGGAGGCGCACATCGAGCAGCCGCTGGTAGGACCGCCGGTGGTGAATGTGCTGGCGCTGAACATGGCGCTGGAAAAACTCTAATGCGCGAGCGGGCCTGCCCGTGAAGAGGCCCGCACGGCCGTCGCATCAACATCAGGAAGAGAGAGCTTCAAGCATGAGTGACTCCGGCCGCGCCGACGCGCTGTTAGCAGACCTGCCCCGCGATGGTCGTGGCCGGCTCAAGGTATTTCTCGGCGCCGCGCCCGGTGTCGGCAAGACCTACGCCATGCTCCAGGCCGCCCACAGTCAATTGCGCCAGGGCGTGAAAGTCATCGCCGGAGTCGTGGAAACCCACGGTCGCGCCGAAACCGAAGCGCTGCTCGGCGGCCTGCCGCAACTGCCGCTGGTGCGCTCTGAATACCGGGGCGTCACCCTTGAAGAAATGGATCTTGACGGCCTGCTCGCGGCCAGGCCGAAACTGGTGCTGGTGGACGAACTGGCCCACAGCAACGCCCCTGGCAGCCGTCACGCCAAACGCTGGCAGGACATCCAGGAACTCCTCGCCGCCGGCATCGACGTGTTCACCACGGTCAACGTCCAGCATCTGGAAAGCCTCAATGACCAGGTGCGCGGCATCACCGGTGTGCAGGTGCGCGAAACCCTGCCGGACTGGGTCTTGCAGGAAGCCTACGAACTGCTGCTGATCGACCTGCCACCCCGCGAATTGCTCGAGCGTCTGCGCGAGGGCAAGGTCTATGTGCCGGAGCAGGCGCGGGCGGCGATCGATGCGTTTTTCACCCAGACCAACCTCACCGCGCTGCGCGAACTGGCGATGCAGACCGCAGCGGCGCAGGTCGACAACGATCTCGCCCAGGGCTATCGCCAGCTCGGTCAGGCCGCGCCGGCCGTGCGCGGGCGCTTGCTGGTCGGCGTCGATGGCGATGCCCAGGCCGAGCGTCTGGTGCGCCACGCCAGTCGCGTCGCCCAGCGCCGGCATCTGCCGTGGAGCCTGGTGCATGTCGACAACGGCAGCGTGCGCGACGAGCAATCGCGCCTGCGGCTGCAAAGTGCCCAGCAACTGGCCGAACGCCTTGGTGGCGAGGTCGTCCTGCTGCGCGCCGGTGAAGTGGCGAAAACCCTGATTCAACACGCCGCCGAACGTCGCGCCAGTCTGGTGCTGGTCGGCCAGTCCCGGCCGCGCCTGCGTCGGCGTTTGTTCGGCGGTGGACTGGCCGCGCGTTTGCTGCGGCAGGCCCATGGCCTGGAAATCAACGTCCTCGACAGCGATCAGGAACAGCATCAACCGCGCATGCGGGCGACCCCGACGCTGGTGTGGTTCGACTATGCGCTGGCGCTGGTCGCCACGGTGCTGGCCAGTGCGCTGGCGTGGGCAGTGGCCAGCGTGCTGCCGCTGCCGAACATCTCCCTGGTATTTCTCGCGGCGGTGTTGCTGGTGGCGGTGCGCAGCAGCCTGGGGCCGGCGCTGGCCTGCGCGGCGCTGTCGTTCCTGGCCTATGACTTTCTGTTCATCCCGCCGAATTTTTCCTTCGCGATTCAGCGTGAGGAAGACGTCCTGACCT
This sequence comes from Pseudomonas sp. B2M1-30, assembly GCF_025447575.1. Classification (NCBI taxonomy): domain Bacteria; kingdom Pseudomonadati; phylum Pseudomonadota; class Gammaproteobacteria; order Pseudomonadales; family Pseudomonadaceae; genus Pseudomonas; species Pseudomonas sp. B2M1-30. The sequence continues at coordinate 262,119 of NZ_JAOEJT010000005.1, forward strand.
TGCTGTTCTTCCTGTTGATGGCGGCGCTCACCGGCAATCTGGCGGCCCGCCAGCGGCGGCAGTTGCAGGCATTGCGCGACACTCAGGAAGAAACCACCGAGTTGCTCGATCTGTCGCGCAAACTCACGGCGGCGACCGATCGTCAGGCCGTGGTCAGCGCCGCCGCGCAACATCTCAATGGCTGGAGCGATCTGCAACTGTGTCTGCTCAATCGCGACGGGCAGGGCGGCTGGAAAGTCGAGACCGGCGGGCCGCTGCAATTCAGCGAAGCCGAACGCGCCGCCGCCGACTGGGCCTGGCAGCACGATCAACCGGCAGGGATGGGCACCGGCACCTTGCCGTTCGGGCGCTGGTGGTGGTGGCCGCTGTCGGTGGAGGACGGGCCGCTGGCGCTGCTCGGCGTGTGCGCCACGGAGGGCCAGACACTCAGTGGTCAGCGCCGCCGTTTGTTGACTGCCTTGAGCCAGCCGCTGGCCCAGGCCCTGGCCCGGGCGCAACTGGCCGATGACCTGGAAGCCGCGCGCCTGCACGGTGAAACCGAACAACTGCGCAGCGCCTTGCTGGCTTCGGTGTCTCACGACCTGCGCACGCCGCTGACCGCCATGCGCGGCAGCATCGACAGCCTGCTGGCCCTCGGTGAGGCGATCCCGCTGGAGGATCGCCGCGAACTGCTCGAAGGCACTCGCGATGAAGCCGAGCGTCTGGATCGCTACATCCAGAATCTGCTGGACATGACCCGCCTCGGCCACGGCGCATTGAAACTGGCGCGGGACTGGGTGTCGCCGGCAGACATCGTCGGCAGCGCCCTCAATCGCCTGCGCGCGGTGCTGTCGTCATTGCAGGTCAGCACCGAGGTGCCGGCGCAGTTGCCGCTGTTGTTCGTGCATGCCGCGCTGATCGAACAGGCCTTGGTCAATGTGCTGGAAAACGCCGCGCGGTTCTCGCCGTCCCATGGCCGCCTGCAACTGCGCGCGGGGGCGGATGACAGCGAGGTGTTCTTCTCGGTCAGCGACGAGGGGCCGGGTATTCCGGTGGATGAGCGGGCGAAGATTTTCGACATGTTCTACACCGCTGCCCGTGGTGATCGTGGCGGGCAGGGCACCGGGCTGGGACTGGCGATCTGTCAGGGCATGGTCGGTGCTCATGGCGGCCGGATCAGCGTCGATGACGGCATTGACGGGCGCGGCACCTGCATCACCCTGCACCTGCCACTCCAGACGCAACCGGGAATGGACAATGAAGCCTGACCTCGGCTGCGCTACTCTCTCGCCCATCCTTTGCGTTGATGTGAACCCATGAGCCAGACCGCGACCATTTTGGTCATCGATGACGAACCGCAGATCCGCAAATTCCTGCGCATCAGCCTCGCCTCACAGGGCTACAAAGTGCTGGAGGCCGGCACGGGTGCCGAGGGTCTGGCCCAGGCGGCGCTGAACAAGCCCGATCTGCTGGTGCTCGACCTCGGCCTGCCGGACATGGACGGCCAGCAAGTGCTGCGCGAGTTTCGCGAATGGGCCACGGCGCCGGTGCTGGTGCTCTCGGTGCGGGCCAGCGAAGGGCAGAAGGTCCAGGCGCTGGACGGTGGTGCCAATGACTACGTGACCAAGCCGTTCGGCATTCAGGAGTTTCTCGCCCGGGTGCGCGCGTTGCTGCGTCAGGCTCCCGCCGGCGAAGCGCAGCAGGCGGCGTTGAGCTTTGGCCCGCTGACCGTGGATCTGGCGTATCGCCGGGTGCTGCTCGATGGCGCCGAAGTCGCCCTGACCCGCAAGGAGTACGCGGTGCTCGCGCAACTGGCGCGGCATCCGGGGCGGGTCATCACCCAGCAGCAATTGCTCAAGGACATCTGGGGGCCGACCCATACCGAGGACAGCCATTACCTGCGCATCGTCGTCGGCCATCTGCGGCAGAAACTGGCGGATGATCCGACCCGGCCACGGTTTATCGTGACCGAGGCGGGGGTGGGGTATCGGTTGCTGAGCGAAGGGGGGCTGTAACTGAGTGGTCTTCAGCCCTGCTCACTCTCATAGCGGTCCAGGGTATCGCGCGCAATTTCCCGGCCCAGGGCGATCAGTTCCGGCGCCTTGTAGAACTCGAAGAACCGGCACACCCGTTTCGGCACGTTGATCAGCACGTCCGGCGGATAGCCGGCGATCTTGTACTGTGCCAACGAGGTCTGCATCACCTCGAAACTCTGGTTGATCAGATCCAGCAGCGACGCCGGCCCGACGTTGTCGATGATGAACGAGCCAGTGGCCGATTTCGGCGCGCCGTCACGCTCCGGGGCGGCGGCCGGTTGTTGGGTTTCCGGCTCGGCGCCCTCGACCCACGGATTGATCTCCGCCGCTTCGGCGCGCAAGGCTTCCTGTTCCAGCAACAGTAATTGTTCGGCCTGTTTGCGGCGGAACGGCAGCTTCGAGCCGAGGGAGCTGATCAGACTGTCGAAGCGGGTGCGGAACGCTGCCGGACGCTGGATCACCGGGAGTTTGTAATGACGCTGATTGGTGGCGTTGAGGTTGACCGCGATGATCAGATCACAGTGGCTGGACACCACCGGCACGATCGGCAACGGATTGAGAATGCCGCCGTCCACCAGCATCCGGTTGCCTTGCATCACCGGGGTGAACAGGCTGGGAATCGCCGCCGACGCACGCATGGCCTGATGCAGGCAGCCTTCCTGGAACCAGATTTCCTGCTGGTTGGTGAGATCGGCGGCCACCGCCGTGTAGGGGATGCGCAGGTCTTCGATGTTCATGTCACCGACGATCTTGCGGATCTGCCCGAAGACCTTTTCCCCCCGGATCGCGCCGAGGCGGAAACTGACGTCCACCAGCCGCAGCACATCGAGGTAATCCAGGCTTTCGATCCAGTTGCGGTACTCGTCGAGTTTGCCGGCGGCGTAGATCCCGCCGACCACCGCGCCCATCGAACAACCGGCAATGCAGGCGATGTCGTAGCCGCGTCGTTCGATCTCTTCAATGACCCCGATATGGGCATAACCCCGGGCGCCACCGGAGCCCAGCACCAGTGCGACACGTTTTTTCATCGAACATCCTCCCCGGCAAGGTTCCACAATGCACCCATCGAGGGGCGGGGGACAATCGGCGGGGTCGCCTGCAATGCCGAGGGCGTCGTTTTTTCGATACTTCCGGCCCTGGCGGCGCTATCTTTCGCTGATGGCGGTTTGCGCACGGGCCAAGGCACTTTTTCGCCGCCCGACCGTCTTACCTGCACGACTGTTGACCTACTTTGAGGTGTGAGTGATGAAAGCCTGGATCTGTGTGCCGTTGATTGCCCTGGCATTGGCCGGTTGTGCCGGGAAAACCGCGTACCGCGACACCTGTGGCACCCAGCTCGATGCGGCGTGGCATGAGCTGGACCTGGCCAAGGCCGAGGGTTTCGCCGGGACGGTCAGCTACTCCAAGGCCCTGTCGCTGCTGACGGCGGCCAAGACCCAACAGCAATTCGAGGGGTTCGAAGGTTGCAGCAAGAAAGCCGAGAAGGCGCGTTTCTACATTCGCGAATCTCGCGCCGGGCGCTAAGCTGCTGACATGACGCAAGGGCAGGATGCCCTTGCAAGCGCACACTTGTGCAACGCCATTTCCAGGAGCAAGCGATGTCCGCGTTGGTTGATCGATTGGTGGCCCACGTCCTGAGCCTTGAAGTCAGACTGCTCGCCTGTCAGGCGCGTCTGACCGCGCGTACCGATCCTGAGGCGTTGCACGATCTGCGCACCACGGTGCGGCGCTTGCGCAGCCTGCTGCGGCCGTTGCGTGGCCTGCCGGGCGTCGAGCAACTGGAAGACGCGGCCGCCAGTGTCGGGCAACTGACCACGCCCTGGCGGGATCGCGAGGTGCTGGCGGCGTATCTGCTCAAGCACGATCAACCGCAGGCCGCGCAACGGCGCATGGCGCAAATGGCCGAAGCGTATCCCGCATTGGCCGCAAGCCCCGAGCTGGCTTCGCTGCTGATGATCCTCGATGCCTTTCCACGCTTCCTGCGGGCATCCCAGCGCCAGGGCTTGCTCAAGAGCCTGGATAAACGCATCGAAAAACGCTTGGGCAAGCAATGGAAGAATCTCGACGAAGCGCTGCATGACCCGGCCCATGACCGCCATCGTCTGCGCCTGCTGATCAAGCGTGTACGTTATGGCATCGAAGCCTATCCCGAACTTGATCGCCTGCCCGAAGCGGCGCTGCCGCGCCTGAAGTCCGCGCAAGGCGCACTGGGCGACTGGCACGATTGCTGGCAGTGGCTGGCCAAAGCCGAGCAAGAGGCGGATCTGCAACCCTGCGTCGACACCTGGCAGGCGACCATGATCCAGGCCGAAATCAAGGCTGACCGGGTGCTGGAAAAACTCAGCTCGAGTTGTTTCAAAGCGTCCTGAACCCCGCAAAATTTTAATGAGAGGTCAGATCGCTGGCGGCCTATCTGTCAGTCTCTTTGACCGGAATAGACGCTGTGCCGCTCTGTCAGGCTGGTTAAGATCGCTGCATTCCTTTTCCAGTGTTCGAGGTTTCCATGCGCTTTAGCGATCTGCTCGATGCCGTCCGTCATCAATCGGACGTCACCATTCCGGCCGAATGGGGTCAGGGTCGCGCCAGTTTCGGCGGACTGGTGGTGGCGCTGCAATATGAGGCCATGCGCGCGAGGGTGTCTGCGGATCGGCCGGTGCGGTCGCTGGCGATCACCTTCGTCGGGCCGGTCGAACCCGAAGTGCCGGTGAACTTCGAAGTTGAAATCCTGCGCGAAGGCAAAGCGGTCATCCAGGTGCTGGGTCGCGCCGTGCAGAACGGCCAGGTCGTCACGCTGGTACACGGCAGTTTCGGTGCCCCGCGCACCTCGGAAGTGGCGGTGCCAGCACATCCCGCGCCTGAGATGAAACATTGGGAGGAGTGCCAGGAACTGCCCTACATCAAAGGTGTGACGCCGGAGTTCATGCGCCATCTGGCGATGCGCTGGAGTGTCGGTAGCATGCCGTTCACCGGCGCCGAATCGCGGGACATGGGGGGCTGGGTGCGGCTGCGTGGCGATGTGAAGGAAGAGCCGGTCAGCGAGGCGCATCTGCTGGCACTGGTCGATGCCTGGCCTCCGGCGCTGCTGCCTTATCTGAAGAAACCGGCACCGGGCAGCACGCTGACCTGGACCATCGAGTTCGTGCAGCCGTTACGTGACTTGAGCACGCTGGACTGGTGCAAGTATCTGGCGCAAATCGAGTATGCGGCCGACGGTTACGGCCACGTCGCTGCCAAGCTGTGGAGCGCGGAGGGCGAACTGATTGCCATGAGCCGGCAGACCGTGACCATCTTCGCCTGACTCAATGCCGGCGGTGGCGTTCGCGCCAGGCGCGATACCAGCCGCCACTGAGGAAAAAGCGCGGAAAGGTCAGAAACTGCTCGACCAGCAGACGCGAAACCGCGTCCTTGCGATCACTGAACGGCTCGGAGGCTTGCGCCTCCAGGCTGTGACCGTGGCGCTGCAACCCCAGCGCTGCGATGATGCCAATCACGCCGATGGCGACGTTCACCAGACTCAGGCTGAACACCCCGGACACGATCAGCAGAAACGCGACAATGAACAGCGGCACGGCAATCAGGTGCAACACCAGATTGGTCGGATGCTGGTGATTGTGCGGGTACGCGCGCCATTGCCACGCGGGAAGATTGGGGTGACGTTTGCCCATGTTGCTACTCCTCATTCCATGTTGGACACATGCCTGAAGAATAGGCCCGGGCGCAGAGGGCGGCGAATCAAGGTTCGCTATGGAAGTGATAGCGGTAATGGTCGGGTTCGATGTTCACGGGCAAGCCTTCACAAGGACAACACTTTCCAATGTGGGAGTGGGCTTGCCCGCGAAGAGGCCATCAAAGTTTCAACTGACCAATCGCCTTGTTCAATTCCCCGGCCAGCGTTGCCAGTTCATTGCTGGTGGTCGCTGAATCCACGGTCTGTTGCACGGTGTTCTCGGTGACATCGCGAATGCTCACCACCGCCCGGTTCATCTCCTCGGCGACCTGGCTCTGTTGTTCCGCCGCCACGGCGATCTGCGTGTTGCTCTCGCGCATCTGCGCCACCGCGCCGGTGATTTCCGCCAGCGCTTCGCCGGCCTCCTGCGCCTGTTGCACGCAGTCGTCGGCCTTAAACGAACTTTCCTGCATGAAGTCCACCGCATCCCGGGTGCCGGCCTGCAACGCCGAGACCATGGTGGTGATTTCATCGGTTGAGGTCTGCACGCGTTTTGCCAGGTTGCGCACCTCATCGGCAACCACCGCAAAACCGCGTCCCATCTCCCCGGCGCGGGCCGCTTCGATGGCAGCGTTGAGCGCCAGCAGGTTGGTCTGCTCGGCGATACTATGAATCACGCTGACCACCCCGTTGATTTTCTGGCTGTCCTCGGCCAGACGCTGGATCATCTCGGCGGTCTGCTGCACGCCGCTCGACAGCCCGGCGATCGAGTGTTGCACCCGGGTCACCACTTGCTGGCCGCTGCCGGCCAGGCCATCGGCGGTCTGCGAGAGGTCGCGCGTCGCGCCGGCATGCTGGGCGATGTGGTAGACGGTGGCGGTCATTTCGTTGATCGCCGTCGCCGCCTGATCGGTTTCGCTCTGCTGGCCGAGCATGCCGTGACGCACCTCGTTCATGCTCGACGCCAGTCGCGCGGCGCCGACGTCGAGCTGGCGGGCGGTGTTGGCGACGGTGCTGACCACGCGCTGATAACCGGCCTGCATTGCGTTGAACGCATTGGCCATCTGCCCGACCTCGTCCTTGCCGGCCAGCGGCACGCGGGCGGACAGGTCACCGCTTTTTTCCACATGCAGCATCACGTCTTTCAAGGTGTTGAGCTGGCTGAGCAGGAAGCGGATGAGCAATTGCGAAGCGCCGAGCATTGCCAGCATCAGGATGAATACGGCTACCGCGTAGTGGGTGAAGCGCTCGCCGAACACTTGGCTAAGGCTCGGGGCGTAGGCGATCACGGCGACTTGCTGGCCATCGGCGCGACTGAACACCTCGGCGCCCAGCAGCGGATTTTCGCCGAACAGCGGCATCGGGTTGATTTCGATCCAGCCTGTGCTGTCGGTGATTTCCAGCAACGGTTGATCGTTGAGTCGCGGCGCTTCACCGCGTTTGAAGGTCAACACCTGATCGGCCTTGGGCAACGTCTGTCCGGCCGGCCAGGCCTTGAGCAATTGCGCCTGGGCTTGGGCCGAGGCCTGCGCGGCATGACGGCGGGCCTGTTGTTCGAGTTGCACGGCGTACAACACCAGCAGCAGGGTGGTGACGAAGGCGACGGCGTTGACCGCCCAGAATTTGTATTTCAGCGAGATATTGCTAAGCCAGGCACCCATGGAAGGTCTTCTCTGATAGCGGAAACAGTTTTGGCAAGGTGCCATTATTGTGCCGGTATCGAGAGGTCGGACTTTTGATATGCGTCAACGAGTGATGCTGTGAGTGCGGGTAAGCCCGCTCTCACAAGTGGCGGCCTGGTCAGTCAGGAGAGGGCGGGGAGGTTGAAGAACGCTCGGGCGCAGGCGGTGGTATGGGCAGCCAGGTCTTCCTCGGTTTCGCCCCGGTGTAGGGCCACTTCACGCAGCACTTCTGTGAGGTACGCCGGCTCGTTGCGACCGTTCTTCGGTTTCGGACGCAGGCTGCGTGGCAGCAGGTACGGCGCGTCGCTTTCCAGCATCAGGCGTCCGCGTTTGATCTCTTTGACCAGCGGGTGCAGGTGCGTGCCACGGCGTTCGTCGCAGATCCAGCCGGTGATGCCGATGTGCAGGTCCAGGTCCAGATAACTGAACAGCGCTTTTTGCTCGCCGGTGAAGCAATGCACCACGGCGGCCGGCAATCGATCGCGGAAGTCCTTGAGAATGTCCAGCAGGCGCTGACTGGCGTCGCGTTCGTGGAGAAACACCGGCAATTGCAGTTCGACGGCCAGGGCAAGATGTTCTTCGAGGACTTTTTCCTGCTGCGGACGCGGCGAGAAATCGCGATTGAAATCCAGCCCGCATTCACCCACCGCCACCACGTTCGCTTCTTTCAGCAGACTGCGCAGGCGCCGGGCGCTGTCGGCGTTCCAGTCGCTGGCCGAATGGGGATGGATGCCGGCGGTGGCAAACAGCCGCTGGCCGTCTGCGTCCAGTTGCCGGCACAACTCCAGAGCCTGTTCGCTGCCCTCGACGCTGGTCCCGGTCAGCACCAGTTGGCAGACCCCGGCAGCGTAAGCGCGATCGAGCACCGCCTGGTGTTTGTCGGCGAAACTGGGGTTGGTCAGGTTGACGCCGATATCGATGAGTTGCATGGTGCTACCTCGGGCCGAAGGCCGGAAAGCATATCAGAGCTGTAGATTTATAAGAAAAGCCAAGAACTACAACGGCTTATGGCTGTCTGTTGAGGCCGCGAGGCAGGTTGGGTTGGCACAATTGCCATCACTGTGCCAGTCTCTCGCACTTTATCAGCGCTCCAGGCGCTCTGTTTTCGTCGGTGTTTTTGACCGTTCAGCGGTGAAAACACCCCGTATTCTTTCCGGAGAGTGGATGGTTCGTCCCTCGGTTTTGCTCCTGTTGTGTGGATCGCTGCTGCTGCCGATGACGGCGGTTGCGCGCCTGCCCGGGCCGCTGCAAGCCGTGCCGGCGGCCAAGGTGCGCGACCTGAGTGAAATCCGCAGCAGCCGGGTCTTGCGGGTGCTGGTCAACCAGAGCCGCAACAGCTCCGGTGAAGTCCAGGGCCAGGCCATCGGCATCGAATACCACCGCCTGCGCGCCTTCGAGCAATACCTCAACGGCCACGCCCGCGACGGTCAGGAAATCACCCTCAAGATCATTCCCAAAGCCAAGGACCAATTGCTCGGCGCCTTGCAGCGTGGCGAGGGCGACCTGGTGGCGCCGGGCGAGTTGCTCGAGCTGCAACCCGGCCACGCGGTCGCCAGCAGCGAACCGCTCGCCAGCAATGTGCCGCTGGTACTGGTCGGCATCAAGGGCGAGCGGCGCTACACCAAGGTCGAGCAACTGTCCGGCAAGACTCTGGCGCTGCCCACCGGTAGCGCGGCGGGGGAGGCGGTCAGCCAGCTCAATCAGAAACTGGCGCTGCACAAACTGGCGCCGATCAAGATCGAATGGGTCGATCCGACGCTGGCGGTCGAAGATGTGCTGGAAATGGTCCAGGGCGGGATTTTCCACCTGACCATCGTCGAGCAACCGATTGCCGAGCGTTGGGGCAAGATCCTGCCCAAACTGCGCTTCGACCGGCAGTTGATGATCAGCGAGCCGGGCGAGGAATACTGGTTCGTTCGGCGCGATGCGTCGATGCTGCGGGCGAGCATCGATCGCTTCCTGGCCGGCTACAAGAAGCCGTCGAACGAAGATGCGGCGTTTTTGCGGATCTATCGCCGGCTTTACCAGGTTCACTATCCGCTGGCCAAGGCTGATCGCCAGCGCCTGGAAAAACTCCGTCCGACCCTGCAAAAGCACGCCGAAGCGCAAAACATGGACTGGCTGAACCTTGCTGCGCTGGCGTTCAAGGAGTCGGCACTGCAGCCCAGCGCGCGCAGCGGCAATGGCCCGACCGGGCTGATGCAGATCACGCCGTCGGCGGCGCAGCGGGTCGGGGTCAGTAATATCCAGAATCTTGATGCGAACGTGCAGGCCGGCGCCAAGTACCTGGCGATGATCCGCCGCAAGTTCTTCAACAGCCCCAAGCTCAACGAACGCGAGCGCATGGCGTTCACGCTGGCCGCCTACAACATCGGCCCCGAGCGGGTCCAGGGCATGCGGGCCGAGGCGCGGCGACGCGGCTTGAACCCGAACCAGTGGTTCTTTCAGGTCGAGCGCATCGCCATGGAGCAAGTGGGGATGGGCCCCGTCAGCTATGTTAATAGCGTGAACAAATACTACTTGGCGTTCGACCGGGAGCGGGAGTCGCTGGAGCCCGGGGGACAGAAAGTTGTCTCACGCAAATGATCTAATAAATTGATTGTTATGGCGGAATATTTGCGCTTTTAACATGATATTTACTGATTAATATAGCGGCCAATCCACACACACTTTCCCAAGCAAGGAACGACAAACATGAGCTCTCTGATCAACAAGGTACTGTTCACCCGCGCTGGCTACGGCCTGACCATTCTGCGTATCGCTGTCGGCGTGATCTTCGCCGCCCACGGTTCGCAGAAACTCTTCGGTCTGTTCGGTGGTTACGGCCTGGCAGGCACCGCGCAATACATGGAAAGCATTGGCCTGACGCCTGGCTACCTGATGGCAACGCTGGCTGGCGGCACCGAGTTCTTCGCCGGTCTGGCGCTGATCATCGGTCTGCTGGTGCGCCCGGCGGCGCTGGGCCTGACCTTCCTGTCGCTGGTGGCGATCTTCACTGTCCACATCAGCAACGGTCTGTTCATGGCCAACAACGGTTACGAATTCGCCCTGGCCCTGCTCGGTGGCAGCCTCGCGGTACTGATCGAAGGTGCCGGCAAGCTCTCAGTGGATCGCGCCATCGCCGGTTGAGCGCTCTGGCTCAAGCCAAAGGCCCGCATTGCGCGGGCCTTTTTTGTTGCGGCTGATTCTTGACACTCGCCGGTCACGTTCTCTAGGATGCCACTCATGCGCCGATTTAAACAGCTACTTGCGGGGCGCCAGGTGACTCATTCAGTTGCCGTAGAAGCCGGAACAACGGCTTCGAAATACCGCTAAAGCGCTGGTTCGGTGTTGCCTCTCACCTGCCATGCAGACTTTGAGGCAGAGACACGACACGATGAATGCACTTCGCCCTCCAGCACGTCCCGCGCCGATCACGGCACACGTTACCCAGCGCAATCCAAAAATCCTGCTTGGCGGCAAGCACCAGCCGACGCTGTTGCGTTATCTCGACGGCTGGCCACGTCGCAGCGGCGGTCCTGCCGCGTTCCTCATCCAGTTTGTCGAAGACGGCGAGTCGCTGGCGCGTTTTGCCGATGACAGTTTCGATCTGGCGGTGATTCAGGCGCCGAGCCAGGAGGATGCCCCGGAAATGATCCGCCAGCTGACCCGCGTCGCCCGCCAGGGCCTGATCGCACGGCGTTAGTCCTGCGGGCTCAGGGGTATTCGATCGCCACGATGTAGACGAACTGTTCCCCGGTCGGTGTCTGTACCCGGACTTCGGCGTCCAGAACCTTGCCGATCAAGGCGCGGGCCAATGGCGAGTCGATGCTGATCAGACCCAGCTTCAGGTCCAGTTCATCCGGGCCGACGATGCGGTAGCGCGATTGCTTGCCGTCCTCGTCCTCGATGGTGACCCAGGCGCCGAAGTAGACCTTGTTCGGATCGCTGGGTTTTTCGCTGACAACCTTCAAGGCTTCGAGTCGCTTGGTCAGAAAGCGCACGCGACTGTCGATCTCGCGCAGCATCTTTTTGCCGTAGGTGTACTCGGCATTTTCCGAACGATCGCCCTGCGCCGCCGCCTCGCTGACGGCCTGTGTCACTTGCGGCCGGCGCACATGCCACAGCTCATGGAATTCGGCGCGCATCCGCGCTTCACCTTCGGGGGTGATCAGCGCGGTGCCAGCGGTGCGGGGAGGGCGATAACGGCTCATGGCAGGTTCTTGTGATGGAGACGGCCGGAGTCTATCAACCCTCGCGCAACACTGTCAGCGGACTTGCGTTGAGCGCCCGACGCGTGCCGAACACCCCCGCGCCACCGATCAGCACCGCGCCTATCAGCGGCAGCACCAGCAGCCATGGATGCGGATGCCACGGCAGGTCGAAGGCGTAGCGATACAACACCAGACTCACCACTTCCGAACCGATCGCCGCGAGCAATCCGCTGACTGCGCCCAGCAGACCAAATTCGATCCGACGCGCCTTGATCAACAATTGCCGCTCGGCCCCCAGTGCGCGCAACAACGCGCCTTGGCGAATGCGTTCATCGAGGGTTGCCTGCAACCCGGAGAACAGCACAGCCATTCCCGCCGCCAACACAAATAACAATACATATTCAACGGCCAAGGTGACCTGGGCGAGGATGCTGCGCAGTTGCTCGAGCAAGGCCTCGACCTGAAGAATGGTCACCGCCGGGAAGGCCCGCGACAGTTCGACGATCTGCTGGTCATGACCCGGCGCCAGATAGAAACTGGTCAGGTAGGTCGCCGGCAGATCCTTCAGCGTGCCGGGCTGGAAGATCATGAAGAAATTCGGCTGGAAGTTGTCCCAGTTGATTTCCCGCAGACTGGTGACCTTCGCTTCGCGGTTGACCCCGCCGACGCTGAACACCAGATGATCGCCGAGTTTGAGCTTGAGGCTTTCGGCAACTTTGCCTTCTACCGATACCCCCGGCACATGGTCCGATGGCTGCTCGCTCCACCACGAGCCGGCGGTGAGCTTGTTGCCCGCCGGCAGGTCGGCGGCCCAGGTCAGGCTCAGGTCACGCTGGATGGCGCGGTCGCCCGCCGAGTCCTTGCTGACGATTTGCTGCACCGCTTCGCCATTGATGCTGATCAGGCGACCTGGCACTACCGGATACAACGGCGCGGCTTGAGCTGAAACATTGACCAGGTGATCGGCGAAGGCTTGTTTGTCCGCCGGCAGGATGTTCAGGGCAAAGTAGTTCGGCGCGTTTTTCGGCAACTGGTTTTGCCAGGTGTCCAGCAGTTCGCCGCGCAGCAGCGCGATCAGCGCCATGGACAACAGAATCAGACCGAAGGCCAGTGACTGACCGGCCGCGGCCAGCGGATGACGCAGCAATTGTCCCAGTCCGAGCCGCCACGGCAAGGACGCGCGGGCGAGCAGACGACGCAGGCTGTTCAGCAGCAACAGCAGCAAACCGCCCAGCACCAGCGCGGCGACCACGCCACCGCCGAGCAAGGCAAACGTCAGCAGCAGATCCAGGCTCAGACGCCACATGATCAGGCCGAGCGCACCGAGCGCCGCGCCGTAGACCATCCAGGTGCTTGAGGGGATCGGCAGCAGGTCCCGACGCAACACCCGCAGCGGCGGCACGCGACCCAGCGCTGCAAGCGGCGGCAGGGCGAAACCGGCCAGGGCCACCAGCCCGGTGCCGATTCCCGCCAGCGCTGGCAGCAAACCACCCGGCGGCACGTCGGTCGGCAGCAGATCGTGCAACAGCGCGAACAGTCCCAACTGCGCCAGCCAGCCGAGCAGGGCGCCGCTGAGGCTGGCGAGCAAGCCCAGCACCGTCAGCTGCAAACTGAACAGCACCATGGTTTCCCGTCGCGACAAACCGAGGCAGCGCAACAAGGCGCTGGCGTCAAAACGGCGGCTGGCGAAGCGGTTCGCCGATAATGCAACGGCCACCCCGGCCAGCAACACGGCGACCAGACTCGCCATGTTCAGGTAGCGCTCGGCCTTGCCCAGGGCGCCGCCGATCTGCCGGTTGCCGTCGCGGGCGTCCTGGATCCGCTGATTGGCCGCCAGTCCTGGCTTGATCAACTGTCGATAGGTTTCCAGTGCCTGGGGTTGGCCGCGCCACAGTTCGCGGTAGCTCACCCGGCTGCCGGGTTGCACCACGCCGGTGGCGGCGAGGTCGTCGAGGTTGATCAGAACCCGTGGCGTGAGACTGTAGAAATTGCCGGCGCGATCCGGCTCGTACGTCAGCACCCGCGTCAGCTTTAGCGTCTTCATGCCGACGTCGATGCTGTCACCGATCTTCAGGTCCAGCGCAGTCAGCAAGCGCGATTCGACCCAGGCTTCGCCGGGTTGCGGTTCGCCGCCGGCCTCTTCCGTGGCGTAAGGGGCGGGGGCGCTTTTCAGTTCGCCGCGCAGCGGATAGGCGCGGTCGACCGCTTTGATACTCGACAACTGAATGCCGTTGTCCGTGGCGATGACGCTGGAAAACTCCACGACCCGCGCATGATCGAGGCGCAGCTCGGTGCCGCTCTTGATCTGTTCGGGGCGGGCCGGCGAGCTGCCTTCAAGCAACAGGTCGGCGCCGAGAAACTCGGTGGCGCGCAACATCATGGCGCCGTTCAGGCGCGCGCCGAAGTAGCCGATCGCGGTGCTTGCGGCCACCGCCACCAGCAGGGCGAAGAACAACACCCGCAACTCGCCGGCGCGGGCATCGCGCATGAGTTGGCGCAGGGCGAGACTGAACAGACGCAACAGCGGCAGACGTGCCATCAAGGCTCCAGAGGGGCGACCAGCAGGCCGGCTTCAAGTCGGATCAGGCGCCGGCAGCGATGGGCCAGGCGTTCGTCGTGAGTCACCAGCACCAGCGTCGTGCCGCGCTCCTTGTTCAATTCGAACAGCAGATCGCTGATGCGCTCGCCGGTATGGCTGTCGAGGTTGCCGGTGGGTTCGTCGGCGAACAACACGTCCGGTTCGGCGGCGAAGGCGCGGGCAATCGCCACGCGTTGTTGCTCACCGCCGGAGAGCTGGCGCGGCGAGTGGGTCAGGCGCTGGCCGAGACCGACCCGTTGCAGCAGTTCGGTGGCGCGACCACGGGCGTCTTTGAGGCCGTCGAGTTCCAGCGGCAGCATGACGTTTTCCAGGGCGTTGAGACTGTCGAGCAGCTGAAATGACTGGAAGACGAAACCGACGTGTTCGGCGCGAATGCGCGCTCGCTGGTCTTCGTCGAGATTGCTCAGGCCCTGGCCGGCGAGGGTGACTTCGCCGCTGCTGGGCAGGTCGAGCCCGGCGAGCAGGCCCAGCAGGGTGGATTTGCCGGAACCGGACGCGCCGACAATCGCGAGGCTGTCGCCCTTGTTCAGTTCCAGGCTGAGTTCGTGCAGGATGGTCAGTTCACCTTCCGCGCTGGGAACCACTTTGCTAAGGTTCTTCGCGGTGAGAATGCTTGCGCCCATGGAGAATCCGATGCGTGTGTGGTTTTTGAGTGCTGGCCTGGCCTTGATGTGCATGGCCCAGAACGCAGCGGCGGGTACAGTCCTGATCGTCGGCGATAGTATCAGCGCCGGTTTCGGGCTGGATACCCGGTTGGGGTGGGTGTCGTTGCTTGAACAACGGCTCAGGACCGAAGGTTTTGACGACAAAGTGGTCAATGCCTCCATCAGCGGCGACACCAGCGCCGGAGGCCAGGCGCGGCTGCCGGCGCTGCTTGCAGAGCATAAGCCGGCCCTGGTGATCCTCGAGCTGGGAGGCAACGACGGCCTGCGCGGAATGCCGCCCACGCAATTGCAACAAAACCTTGCTGCGATGATCGACAGCTCCCGCGAGCAGGGCGCCAAGGTGCTGTTGCTCGGCATGCAACTGCCACCCAATTACGGCAAGCGCTACACCGATGCCTTTGCCCAGGTCTACGGCAAACTCGCCGAGGAGAAAAACATCCCCCTGGTGCCGTTTTTTCTCGATGGTGTGGGCGGGCATCCGGATCTGATGCAGGCCGATGGTCTGCACCCGGCGGCCGGGGCTCAGGGCAAGTTGCTGGAAAATGTCTGGCCTACGCTAAAACCGCTGCTATGAGGCTTTTCTAGCGGCAGGCTTTCGGCTAATGTGGCGCCCCCTTATCTGGAGCCCCCGATGCCGCGCCCTGCCTGGTCCCTGTTTGCCTATCAACTGATCGAGCCTGACGAACAGCTGGATCTGTTCGCCTGCCAGGAAGTGCGAGTGCATCTGGTGACCCGTCAACTGGAGCTCGGTGGCTCGGCGGATCGAACCCTGTGCGGCAGTCTGCTGCCGGCGCAGCCGCGCTGGTCGAGCGTGGATCGCCGGGTGTTCCAGGATCAGCGCCTGTGTTCGCTGTGCCGGGCGATTCTCGAATCGCAGAAGCGCGGCACGTCGCCGATCTGGCCCGAGTTGCGCTTCGAACTGTAAGCGGGCGACGCTCCCCAAAAAAATGCCTTGTATCGCCTGTCATGGGCTGATCTCCCCGAATTCCCGAGGTGCGGTGTACAATCGCGCTCCTATATCCCTGTTGATCATGCGAAGGATGTTCCGGATGTTGCCGCGCTTTCCTGCCGTCACCCGCTGCCTGTCTCTTGCCGCCCTGTGTGTGGCCGGCCCCGTTGCAGCATTGGAGTTCCCCCTGCCACCACCCGGTGAAGACATCATCGGCCAGGTGCAGGTGATCAAGGCCAAGTACGAAGACACCTTCGCCGACCTGGGCACCACCTACGATCTGGGCTATTCGGAAATGGTCGCGGCCAACCCGGGCGTCGATGCCTGGTTGCCGGGTGCCGGCACCGAAGTGGTCCTGCCGACGCGATTCATCCTGCCGCCGGGTCCGCGCGAAGGCATCGTGATCAACCTCGCCGAATACCGCCTCTACTACTACCCGAAAGGCCGGAACGTGGTGTACACCTTCCCGCTGGGTATTGGCCGTGAAGGCTGGGGCTCGCCGATCGCCCATACCTCGATCACCGCCAAGACCCCGAACCCGACCTGGACGCCGCCGGCCTCGATCAAGGCCGAACACGCCGCCGACGGTGATCCGCTGCCGAACGTGGTGCCGGCCGGTCCCGATAACCCGCTGGGGCCGTTCAAGTTCACCCTGGGCACGCCGGGCTACCTGATCCATGGTTCGAACAAGAAGTTCGGTATCGGCATGCGCACCAGCCACGGCTGCTTCCGCATGTTCAACAACAACGTGCTGGAAATGGCCGGCATGGTGCCGGTCGGAACGTCGGTGCGGATCATCAACGACCCGTACAAGTTCGGCCGCAGTGCCGGCAAGGTCTACCTGGAAGCGCACACGCCGCTGGACGACAAGGGCAACCCGTCGGTGGTCGACAAACACACGGCGGTGATCAACGCGATGCTCAAGCGTGAAGACATCACCAACAACCTGCGCATGAACTGGGATGTGGTGCGTGATGTGGTGGCGGCCGAGGATGGCCTGCCGGTGGAAATCGCCACGCCGAACACCTCGGCGCCGATCGTTTCCAGCGCCCCGATCGACTTGCAGCAATAAGCTCAAAAACAAAACCCGCCGATGACGACATCGGCGGGTTTTTTATTGCCCGCAGAAAACACCGGGCACAAAAAAGCCGACCCAAGAATGGGTCGGCTTGATAACAATCCCGAAGGACTATTACTTGCGGCTAGCTTTTTCCAGCATGCGCAGAGCACGCTCGTTAGCTTCGTCAGCAGTCTGTTGTGCTTTTTGAGCAGCAGCCAGAGCTTCATCAGCTTTACGGTAAGCTTCATCTGCACGAGCTTGAGCGCGAGCAGCTGCGTCTTCAGTAGCGGTCAGACGTGCTTCGGTTTCTTTCGATGCGCTGCTGCAACCGGTAGCCAGAACTGCGGCCAGAGCCAGAGCAGAGAATTTCAGAACGTTGTTCATCGTGTTCCCCTTCAAGGACTTTCAAATTAAGTGGCTGTCTCCTCCGATTGAGGAAATAGCCGGCGTACATACTACCCATTACTTGTAGTAAGTAAACTGACGTAGCGCAAGAAGCAAAAAAAATTGTAGGCGTTGATTCTTTTTCGAGCAACTTTTAACTGTTCTGTTTAAAAAATATCCAGCTGCAAGCCGCGAGCTGAGCGAGTTAATGAGAAAAAGTTCCCGTTGTCGCGTGCTGTTTTTCCTGCTTCGGCTAGAGTCTGTCTATATGTCGGTGACCATACTTTTGTTCAGGTTTGGTGCAATGCGTTGCCTATCTTTGTCCATCTTGAGGTGACTTTAAACAAGGTGGTACGTCTTAAGTCTCAACATCCGGCAATGTTCAGGCTTTCGGGGAGGATTGACTCCCCAACCGACCCTGCGTCCACCGGAGCTGCCTCTCCCCGCAAGCAGGGTGACGAGGGCACCTTGAGCATTTTTGCCAATGGTGCCTAATATTTGTTACGTGCTCGGTTGCGCAAGATCGGTGTGGCTCTTTTGGTGTCGATCAGGCACGGGGTGGCGTAGATGTTCCTTCGCCGGGAAAACATCGGTAAGGTAGGGGTCGCAATTTAAAGACCCGCGAGGAGTAGTGATGAGCGAGGCGTTGTCCATCCACCATGACCAGGCTGGTCATCAGTTCGAGACCAATGTGGACGGTCATCGTGCCTATCTGACCTATATGGATCTGGGGAAACAGACCCTGGATATCTACCGCACCTTCGTGCCCAACGCCTTGCGTGGCCGAGGCATCGCGGCAGCCCTGACCGAGCGGGCGCTGCAATATGCCGATGAAATGGGCTACACCGTGATTCCGTCGTGCTCCTACGTCGAGCGCTACATGGAGCGCCACCAGCGGCGCACCGCCAAGATCTGATTTTGCACCACACCGCACACACAAAAACGCCGGGCTGAGCCCGGCGTTTTTTTATGCCTGCGAAACGGCTGTCAGCCGCGCTGGCGTTTTGGCAGAACATCCTTGAGCTTGGCGTGCATGCTGCGCAAGGTGTTTTCAGTGGCGGACCAGTCGATGCAGGCATCGGTGATCGACACGCCGTATTGCAGGTCGGCGAGGTCTTTCGGAATCGCCTGGCAGCCCCAGTTCAGGTGACTCTCGACCATCAGGCCGATGATCGACTGGTTGCCTTCGAGGATCTGGTTGGCCACGTTCTCCATCACCAGCGGTTGCAGGGCCGGATCCTTGTTGGAGTTGGCGTGGCTGCAATCGACCATGATGTTCGGCTTGATCTTCGCCTTGTTCAGCGCTTGCTCGCACAGGGCGACGCTGACCGAGTCGTAGTTCGGCTTGCCATTACCGCCACGCAGCACCACGTGACCGTAGGCGTTGCCCTTGGTGGTGACGATCGACACGCCACCTTCCTGGTTGATCCCCAGGAAACGGTGCGGACTGGAGACCGACTGCAGCGCGTTGATCGCCACGGTCAGGCCGCCGTCGGTGCCGTTCTTGAAACCGACCGCCGAGGACAGGCCGGAAGCCATCTCGCGGTGGGTCTGGGATTCGGTGGTGCGCGCACCGATGGCCGACCAGCTGATCAGGTCCTGCAGGTACTGCGGGGAGATCGGGTCGAGGGCTTCGGTGGCGGTTGGCAGGCCTTTTTCCGCCAGATCCAGCAGCAGCTGGCGACCGATGTGCAGACCGTCCTGGATCTTGAACGAGTCGTCCAGGTACGGGTCGTTGATCAGGCCTTTCCAGCCGACGGTGGTGCGCGGCTTTTCGAAATACACGCGCATCACCAGATACAGGGTGTCGGAGACTTCCGCCGCCAGCACTTTCAGGCGCTCGGCGTACTCATGGGCAGCCTTGATGTCGTGGATCGAGCAAGGCCCGATGACCACGAACAGACGGTGGTCGGTGCCGTCGAGAATATTGCGGATAACTTCGCGACCTTTGGTGACGGTGCGCAGGGCAGCGTCGCTCAGCGGAATATCACGCTTGAGCTGATCGGGAGTGATCAGGGTCTCGTTGGAAGCGACGTTCAAGTCGTTGATTGGTAAATCAGCCATCGTTTACTCGTCAGGTCACGGGTGCCGGCCACCAGCGATCCCCGCGCGGCGGACCGGAGCACAGCAGATTTAAGCGCGTCGGGGAGCCGAACCTTAGCGCGTTAGGCGCCTGCTCGACAATGGGAAAGTAACTGTTCAGGGGGCGTTCGCCGTGCAGTTTTTACCGCGCGGGGAAACCGCAAGCCAATGACCTAATCCAGAACCGGCTGGGCAAAGGCCTTGCGCACGGTGTCATGGGAGAACTCGTCGGCGTGCTGTTCGACCCATTGCAGGGCCAGGGCCTGGACGTTCTGGAGGTCGTCGGGGGCTTCGTTGAGGCGGCAATAACGCTCGATCTGACACACCTGCTCACCCATTCGGGCGCTGAACAGCGTCTGCTCGTCGGTGAAGGCGATGCCCACCAGATAGCCCTTCTTGCGGCGCAGGCACCAAGCCACGTAACCCGGATAACAGATATCGGCGTTGAGGGTCGGCATGCGCACCTGCAACGCCGTGCCATGGCGCCAGGCGCGGTGGTAATTGCAAGCGATACCGCCGAGGCTGATAGTGTGCAGCTGTTGCCGCGAAATACACTCAGGTTTGAGCAAGGTTAATTCGACGGGCACATCATCCGGATGAGGAATAAACCGTCCCATGAGCACAGACTCCCTGTGTCGGCCATTTGACATTGTTTCCCCCAGTATAGTGGTCGAATCGGAACTGACCGATTTCGACGCCGACCAACGGCTGCTGGCGATGAGCGGCGTTTCGCTGGTGATTTTCACCAGTGTCGGCTGCGCGAGCTGCCGGTTCGCCCGCGAAGTGTTGCCGGGGCTGGAACTGGCGGTTGACCGGCTGTGCTGGATTGACGCCGGTAACAATGGCGGACTGGTCGAGCGATATCAGGTCTTTCATTTGCCGGCGCTGTTTGTCGTGTGCGACGGCGAGTTCTTTGGGGCATTGCACACGCGCCTGAGCCGCGACGAGCTGAACGCCGCCGTGGCCCAGGCACTGGGTCGAATTGCAGAGGAGTTGCCATGATGGGGGCAGTCAACAAACCGGTGGTGGGGATTATCGGCACGGGGGCCATCGGAGGTTTCTACGGCCTGATGCTGGCGCGGGCCGGGTTTGATGTGCATTTTTTGCTGCGCAGTGAGTTTTCCGCCGTCGCCGAGCATGGCTTGCGGGTCGACAGCGCGGTCCATGGCGCGCTGACGCTGAGTCCGGTACAGGCTTATTCGTCGGCCGAAGACATGCCGCCCTGTGACTGGTTGCTGGTCGGCGCCAAGACCACCAGCAACGCCGGTCTGGCGCCGTCGATCATTCAGGCGGCGAAACCCGGTGCCAGGGTGCTGGTGCTGCAAAACGGTCTGGATGTCGAAGACAGTTTGCGTGAGTTGCTGCCCGATTCTCTGCACCTGCTCGGCGGGTTGTGCCTGATCTGCGTGCATCGCGACGCTCCAGGGCAGATTACCCATCAGGCGCTGGGGGCGGTGAACATCGGTTATCACAGCGGCCCGGCGACCGATGACGCGACGCGCATGGCGATTGTCGAAGAGGGCGCGGGACTGTTCCGTACCGCCGGCATCGACTCCCAGGCGATGCCCAATCTGCACCAGGCCCGTTGGCAGAAGCTGGTGTGGAACATCCCCTACAACGGTCTGTCGGTACTGCTCGGTGCCAGCACTACGCCGCTGATGGCCGATGTCGACAGCCGCGCGTCGATCCAGGCGCTGATGGCTGAAGTGGTGCAGGGCGCCAAGGCCTGCGGTCATGACATGCCGCCCGGATACGCCGAGTACCTGTTCATGATGACCGAGAAAATGCCCGACTACTGGCCGAGCATGTACCACGATTTTCTGCACAAGCGGCCGCTGGAACTGGAGGCGATTTACGCCCGGCCCCTGGCGGCGGCGGAAGCGGCGGGCTGTGAACTGCCGCGCATCGAGGCGCTGTATCGCAATCTGGGGTTTATCGACCGGCGTAACGCCTGAGTCGGTTTTTGCGCAAAGGATGGGGGAAGCATGGCCAAGAACATCGATGACAAACTGGTGCTGGCAATTTCGTCCCGCGCCTTGTTCGACCTGAGCGAAAGCCACAAGGTTTATCTGTCGGAAGGCGTTGAAGCCTATCGGCAATATCAGATCGAGCACGAAGACGAAATCCTCGCCCCGGGCGATGCCTTCCCTCTGGTGGAAAAACTGCTGGACCTGAACAGTCGCCTCGGCCGTGCCCGGGTCGAGGTGATTCTGGTGTCGCGCAACAGTGCCGACACCGGGTTGCGGGTGTTCAACTCGATCGGTCATTACGGCCTGGCGATCTCCCGCGCGGCGTTCGTTGGCGGGCGCAGTCCTTATCCGTACCTGAAGGCGTTCGGTTGCGATCTGTTTTTGTCCACCCATGCCGAGGATGTGCGCGCAGCGCTGGATGCCGGTTTCGCGGCGGCGACCATTCTGTCCGGTGGCGCCAGCCGTGCGGCGAGTGATGAATTGCGTATCGCCTTCGACGGTGATGCGGTGCTGTTCTCCGACGAGTCGGAGCGGATTTATCAGTCTGGCGGCCTCGAAGCCTTTCAAGCCAAGGAGCGCGAGTCGGCGCGCGAGCCGTTGCGCGGTGGCCCGTTCAAAGGGTTTCTGGCGGCCCTCAATCTGTTGCAGCGCGAGTTTCCGGACGAGGATTGCCCGATCCGTACGGCACTGGTCACCGCCCGTTCGGCGCCGGCCCACGAGCGGGTGATTCGCACCCTGCGCGAATGGGATATCCGGCTGGACGAGTCGCTGTTTCTCGGCGGCCTGACCAAGTCGGCGTTCCTTGAAGCGTTTGCCGCCGACGTGTTTTTCGATGACCAGACCGGCCATTGCGAACTGGCCCGGGAAGTGGTCGCCACCGGTCACGTTCCCCACGGCATCAGCAACGAACCCACGATCTAAAGCCCCCACGCTTCAAGACGTTGCGCCATACGTCGTACTCGCCAAGGCACTGCTAAGCTCAATCAAATCTCCGCCATGTTGGCTCGCGAGGAGGTCATATGATTCGTTCGATGCTGTATGCCACTGACCTCGGTCTGTACGCACCGTTAGTGATGCAGCATGCACTGGCTCTGGCCCGAACATTCAATGCCGACTTGTATGTGGTGCATGCGGTGGAGCCCATGGGGTTGTTCGCCGAGTCGGTGTTGCAGAGCTATCTGGACGAGCAGGCATTGAACGAATTCCACAGCCAGGGTCTGAAAACTGTCATCGCCAACATCGAGGAGCGAGTGCTCGAGAGTTTTCGCGACGAGCTGGGCGATGACGGCAAGCAGGATTTGCAACGGATACGCTCGGTGCGAGTGCTCCAGGGCGATCCGTCGCAGGTGATTCTCGAGCAGGCGCAGAGACTGGGTGTCGATCTGTTGATTCTGGGAAGCCACAGCCACGGGGTAGGGGCGGAAACGCCGTTGGGGCGCACGGCGGCCAGGGTCCTGCAATTGTCCAAGGTGCCGGTTTATCTGGTGCCGTTGGTGGAGCGTCGGCGGCGGGAGGATCGTTGAGGCAGGAATAATGGCGTTTTGATAAAAAAGTTCTAGATTTATTCTTCAAACCATTAATATAGTTATATACCGTCGCTGATGCCCGTGGCGTCTATCTGCTTTGAGGGATTCATATGAAGCTTCAACAATTGCGCTACATCTGGGAAGTGGCGCACCACGACCTCAACGTTTCCGCTACAGCCCAAAGTCTTTACACCTCGCAACCGGGCATCAGTAAGCAAATCCGTCTGCTGGAAGACGAACTCGGCGTCGAAGTATTCGCCCGCAGCGGCAAGCACCTGACCCGCGTCACGCCGGCCGGCGAGCGCATCATCACCACCGCCGGTGAGATTCTGCGCAAGGTCGAAAGCATCAAACAGATCGCCCAGGAATTCTCCAACGAGAAAAAGGGCACCCTGTCGATCGCCACCACCCACACCCAGGCGCGTTATGCACTGCCGCCGGTGATCAGCAATTTCATCAAGCAATACCCGGACGTGGCGCTGCACATGCATCAAGGTTCGCCGATGCAGATCGCCGAAATGGCCGCTGACGGCACCGTGGATTTCGCCATCGCCACCGAAGCGCTGGAATTGTTCGGCGATCTGGTGATGATGCCGTGCTATCGCTGGAACCGTTGCGTGGTCGTGCCGCAGGGGCACCCGCTGACCAAACTGCCGAAGCTGACCCTCGAAGCGCTCGCCGAATACCCGATCGTGACTTACGTGTTCGGTTTCACCGGCCGTTCGAAGCTCGACGAAGCCTTCAGCCATCGCGGCCTGACGCCGAAAGTGGTGTTCACCGCCGCCGACGCCGACGTGATCAAAACCTACGTGCGCCTGGGCCTGGGCGTCGGCATCGTGGCGAAAATGGCCGTCGATACCAAACTCGACAACGACCTGGTGGTGCTCGATGCCAGCGAACTGTTCGAGTCGAGCGTGACCAAGATCGGTTTCCGTCGCGGCACTTTCCTGCGTGGTTTCATGTGCGACTTCATCGAGAAGTTCGCGCCGCACCTGACCCGCGATGTGATGGCCAAAGCCATTCAGTGCCACAACAAGCAGGAACTGGAAGAGCTGTTCGAAGGTGTTGAACTGCCCGTCCACTAAGCACCGCGCTACAGCACCTCGGTGACAGCGAACTGTTGCCGAGCGCCCGCCACCAGAATCTCCACCTCATCACCCTCGAACTTGCCCAGCAGGCTTTTGCCCAGCGGCGAGCGAGGCGTGATGACGGTAATCGGCTGACCCACCACCTCGACTTTCAGGCCTGCCGCATCCGGCGCCAGGAACAGCCATTGCTCGCGACCCTTTTCGTCTTCCAGACCGAGCAGGGCGCCGATTTCGATTCCGCGCTGATCGTCATAGGCACGCAATGTCAGGTTCTGGCACAGCGTCAGCGACTGACGGATTTCCTCGACCCGCTTCGCCTGTCCGGCCGCCAGGTATGCCGCTTCCAGCCCCAGCGTGTCGTACTTGTTTTCGGCGATGTTTTCTTCGTGGGTCGCGGTTTCGTAAGCGGTCAACGCGGCGCGCTCGGCGATGTCGAGATCGATCCGCAGCTTGTCGAGAATCAGTTGGTGGACGCTGTGCTTGTTCATGATCAATCGCAGAATTGCAGGACGTTGGCGCGGCTTTTCTCGCTCGGCGCGGTCTGATCCTGTTGCAGCCAGAACTGGCATTTGGGGTTCGACAGGTTACGGGCGCTGTTGCGGGCCTGGTCGAGGCGAACCTGTTGCTCGTTCTTGCGCAGGTTTTCTTCGTACTGCTGGAATTGCGGGCTCGGTGGCGGAATGTCCGGCGCCGTCTGAGCCGCCGGTGGCCTGGCGAGTTGCTGCACAGCCTGGGCGACGGGGGCCAGTTGTTCGTTGAACAGCAAGCGCGAGAGCAGCCAGCAGGTCAGCGCGATCGCCAGGAACCCCAGCCACATGCCCAGGGCGATGCTGCCGGTCAAACGCAGCGCGCTAAGCTGAACAGGCAAGGGGCGACGCGGATTGGGACGGTAGGGCATGACTGCCTCCTGGCGGGTGATTGCGGGCAAGTGGCGATTGTCGCACGAAGATTAATCGTCGTCGGCTCTTCTGTACGCAGAGATTTATGCGGACAATCGACGCTTTTGCCACCGGGAGTCTTGAATGCCGCCACTGAAAACCCGCTGGGACATTTTTTGCACCGTGGTCGACAACTATGGCGATATCGGTGTGACCTGGCGCCTGGCCCGGCAACTGGTGGCCGAACACGGTTTGGCGGTGCGGCTGTGGGTCGACGACCTGCGTGCGTTCGAGCGGATCTGCCCGGCGATCGACGTTGAGCTGGAGCAGCAACTTCAGGAAGGCGTCGAGGTGCGACATTGGTCCGCCGAGTGGTCGCCGACCGAAGCCGCCGATGTGGTGATCGCCGCATTCGCCTGTCAGTTGCCGGGCGCCTACATGGACGCCATGGCCGAGCGGGAAAAACCGCCGTTATGGATGAACCTCGACTATCTCAGCGCCGAAGACTGGGTGATCGGTTGCCATGGCCTGCCGTCAGTGAAATACAAAACCGTGCAGAAGTTCTTTTTCTTCCCGGGGTTTCAGCCCGGTACGGGTGGACTGTTGCGTGAAAGCGGTTTGCTTGAGCGTCGTGAGCAATTTCAGCGGGATCCCGATGCGCAGCGAAAATTCCTGCACGATCTGGGCATTGAGCCGACGCCCGGCGCGCAACTGATTTCACTGTTCGCCTACGAGAACGCCGGGTTGGCCAGCTGGCTGGATGTGCTCGCCGCCGACGCGACGCCGACTCACCTGCTGGTGCCGGAAGGGCGGATTCTGGGCGACGTCGCGCGTTGGCTCGGGGTCGAGTCGCTGGCGACCGGCGCGCTGCATGTGCGCCAGTCGCTGACCGTGCAAGTGTTGCCGTTCGTCCGACAGGATCAATATGACCAGTTGCTCTGGTGCTGCGATTTCAACGCCGTGCGTGGCGAGGATTCGTTCGTTCGAGCGCAATGGGCGGGGCGGCCGATGCTCTGGCACATCTATCAGCAGGACGAAGACATTCACCTGGACAAGCTCGACGCGTTCCTCGCGCTCTACACAAAAGCGCTTTCACCGGCCGCCGCCGAGGCGATGAACGGTCTCTGGCGGGCCTGGAGCGCCGGACAACCTATTGGCGCGCTCTGGCTCGCGGCCCGTGAACATTGGCCGGAACTGCAAAAAAACGCTGAACAATGGTGTCTGGAACAGGCCTTGCAAGCTGATCTTGCCAAGGCGCTGGTACAGTTTTACCGAAATTGGCTATGATACGCGGCCTAGATTTTTGTACATCCCATCCAAATTCGGATATTCGCAATGAAAACTGGTAAAGAACTCAAACCCGGTACCGTGATCCGTATCGACAACGATCCTTGGCTGGTTCAGAAAGCTGAATTCACCAAGTCGGGCCGTAACAGCGCGATCATGAAGACCAAGCTGAAAAACCTGCTGACCGGTTACAAGACCGAAACCGTTTACGGTGCGGACGACAAACTGGACGACGTGATCCTGGATCGTAAAGAAGCCACCCTGTCTTTCATCAGCGGTGACTCCTACACGTTCATGGACACCACCGACTACACCATGTACGAGCTGAACGCTGAAGACATCGAAGCCGTTCTGCCATTCGTGGAAGAAGGCATGACCGACGTTTGCGAAGCCGTGTTCTTCGAAGAGCGTCTGGTTTCCGTAGAACTGCCGACCACCATCGTGCGTCAGGTTGACTACACCGAAGGTTCCGCTCGCGGTGACACTTCCGGCAAGGTGATGAAGCCTGCCAAACTGAAGAACGGTACCGAGCTGTCGGTGGCTGACTTCATCGAAATCGGCGACATGATCGAGATCGATACCCGCGAAGGCGGTTCCTACAAAGGCCGTGCCAAATAAGCACTGCTTTTTGCGGAAAGAAAAAGCCCGACCATTGAGTCGGGCTTTTTTATGCCTGAAAGAATTGCGGCCGCGCTTTTGGCGCTTATTTCTTCAGGTGTTGCTTGAGCTCTTCCGACGCCTGCAACATCGCCGAACGCACCGCCGGCACTTGGCTGACCACGTTGAGCAAGCCGTAGTCGTGGATCATGCCGTTGTAGCGCACCGCCGTGACCGGCACACCGGCCTCGTCGAGTTTGCGGGCGTAGGCTTCGCCTTCGTCACGCAGCACGTCGGCACTGGCGGTTTGTACCAGCGCTGGCGGCAAGCCTTGCAACTGCGCGGTGGTGGCCCGCAGCGGCGAGGCGTAGATCTCGTTGCGCTGCCCGGCATCGGTGGTGTAGCTGTCCCAGAACCACTTCATCATGTTGCGGGTGAGGAAGTGCCCCTCGGCGTACTGGTTGTAGGAACCGGTATCGAAGTTCGCATCGGTCACCGGCCACAGCAGCACCTGGAAGCGGATGGCCGGGGTGCCTTTGTCTTTCGCCATCAGGGCAACCACTGCCGCCATGTTGCCGCCGACGCTGTTGCCGGCCACGGCCAGGCGTTTGCCATCGACGTTGATCTCTTTACCGTGTTCCGCCACCCAGCGAGTCGCGGCGTAGGCCTGGTTGATCGCCACCGGGTAATGCGCTTCCGGTGACGGCGTGTAGTTGACGAACACGGCCGCCGCGCCGGAACCGACCACCAGATCCCGCACCAGTCGTTCGTGGGTCGGGAAATCCCCCAGCACCCAGCCACCGCCGTGGAAGAACATGAACACCGGCAGCTCACCCTTGACTCCGGCCGGCCGGACGATGGTCAGGCTCAACGGTTGGCCATCGACCTGGATGGTCTTCTCGCTGACGTCCGCCTTGGGCAGTGTCAGTTTGACTCCGGACTGCGCACCCGCCAGCACGGCGCGGGCGTCTTTGGGTGTCAGTTGCTCCAGCGGTTTTCCGGTGCCGGCGTTCAAGGCATCGAGGAACGCCTGGGTGTTGTGTTCAACGTCACCGGCAAATGCGCTGTGAACGGACAGGGCGAGAAGAGTACCGGTCAAGACTTTGCTGAAAGTGTTCATGTTCATTTCCTGTTCGGGCCTGGGGCGTCAGTGGTCAGACGGTGACGTGCAGACGTACATCGACGTTGCCACGGGTGGCGTTGGAGTACGGGCAGACCTGGTGGGCTGCGTCGACCAGGCTTTGCGCGTCGGCTTGTTCCAGGCCTGGCAGGCTGATGTGCAGGTCGATGTCCAGACCGAAACCGCCAGGGATCTGGCCGATGCCGACGTGAGCGGTGATCGAGGCGTTGTCCGGGATTTTGCGTTTGGTCTGGCTGGCGACGAATTTCAGTGCGCCGATGAAGCAGGCCGAGTAGCCGGCGGCGAACAGTTGCTCAGGGTTGGTGGCCGCGCCGCCTGCGCCGCCGAGTTCTTTCGGGGTCGCCAGTTTGACGTCGAGGATGTTGTCGCTGGAGATCGCACGACCGTCACGGCCGCCGGTGGAGGTTGCGATTGCGGTGTAGAGAGTTTGCATGGTGTGAGCCTCATCGAGTGTGATTGTTGCGCTAATTGTTTGCGCGTTAACTAATTGCGAGGTGAATGTATCGCTCTAATATTTAGTGCGCAAGATAAATTTTCAAAAAAATCCGATTCAGGGCTGGAGGAGGGGTGCCGGATAGGTCGGAAGTTTTTGATCTGAAAAGGTTTTCGGGGAGAAACGGGGGGCGAAAAAAAATCGCAGGGGAGTGCGGGAGCGAGGGCTTTGTGGGAGCAGGCTTGCTCCCACAGGTGCAGGTCTTAGATCAGGCTGTCCTGCAAATGGCTGCGCAGGGCCTGCAACTCGGCTTGCAGATTCTGCAGACGTTCGAGGCTGAAGCCGCTGGCGCCGAGGATGCATTGCGGGATGGTTTCGGCTTTCTGGCGAAGGGCGCGTCCCTGTTCGGTCAGTTCGACAATCACCACGCGCTCATCTTCGCGGCTGCGGGTGCGGCTGAGCACACCTTCCGCTTCCAGACGCTTGAGCAGCGGCGTCAGTGAACCCGGATCCGTCAGCAGGCGCGTGCTGATTTCTCCGACGGTCAAACCATCCTTCTCCCACAGCACCATCATCGCCAGGTATTGCGGATACGTCAGGCCCAGCGCTTGCAACAGCGGCTTGTAGACCTTGGTCATCATCAGCGAGGTGGAGTGCAGGGCGAAGCAGGCCTGATTATCGAGCAGCAGGTCTTCGCAGAGGTCGGGGGTGTTGCGGTCGGTGGTCATGTCAGTGCCTTGAACGGTGATGCTGATGAATCTAGCGCTCGAATCTTTAATGCGCCAGACAATTGTGGCCCACGTCGAATCGGCTAGTGCCGGCCCAGATCCCGTTGCAGCGCCAGATCCCAGGGCGGCACCGGGCTGAAACGGGTCTTGAGGTATTCCAGCAGCAGGCGGCTGCGCGAGCTGGCCTGTTGTTCCAGGCGCAGGGCATAGATGCCGGTGGTTTCCGGTTTCGGCAGACCGTTGTCACAGAACAGCGGCAGCAATTCCCCGCGCAGCAGGTACTCGCTCGCCAGCCAGGTCGGCAGGTGGGCGATCCCCAACCCGGCCAGTGCGCCGAACACCAGGGCCTCGGCGTTGTTGGCGCTCATGCGGATCCGCGCCGGACGGTGCAACTGCATCTGCCCGTCCTGCTCGAAACGCCAGGCGAAGGGTGGGGCCAGGCCCTCCCAGTCGAGGCCGTCGTGTTCACCGAGTTGCGCAGGATCGCTGGGAGCGCCGCGCCGCTTGAGATAGTCGGGGCTGGCGCAGGCAATCCGCACCATGCTCGCCAATGGCGTGGCGACCAACCGGGTATCCGCCAGTTGCCCGGCACGCAGGACCAGATCGACCTTGCCCAGGTTCGAGCCGCCCATGTCGACGAAGCTGTCGATCAGATGCAACTGCACATCCAGGCCTGGATACAGCACCAGAAAGTCAGCAATCACCGGCGCCAGGTGTCGCCGACCGAACGCGGCAGGGGCGTCGACCCGGATCAAGCCTTCCGGCGCACTGCTCAGGGACACCGCCTCGGCGCGGGCCAGACGAAGCTCGGCGACGATCCGCCGCGCCCGTTCGGCGAAGGCCAGGCCGGCCGGGGTGGCGCGCACGGCATGGGTACTGCGGATGAACAACTGGCTGCCGACGGCGTTCTCAAGACTGTCGATCCGTCGGGCCACGGCCGACGGCGTCAGTGGATGGCGCCGCGACGCCGCCGAAAAGCTGCCGCTTTCCAGCACGTCGAGGAACAGGCCCAGTTGGTCGGTCAATTGGTTCGGATTCATGGATCAATCAACGCTTATGCGAATTTGGCAAAGCCATTGTGCGTTGCTGTGCGTTTCCGTGCCAGCGTCGACTGCGTAGGATGAATCGCCTGACGTAAGAGGAATTCGCTAGTGATGGAGTTTTTGCTGTACCTGCTGTTCGGCGCCGCCCTGGGCACACTCGGCGGAATATTCGGCATCGGTGGCGGTTTGATCGCCATTCCGCTGCTGGGCGTGTGGTTCGGGCTGGACCAGCAGATCGCCCAAGGCACGGCGCTGGTGATGGTGGTGCCCAACGTGATGCTGGCGCTGTGGCGCTATCACCAGCGCAATCGCATTGAGTTGCGTCATGCGCTGCCGCTGGCGGTCATGGGGTTCTGCTTCGCCTGGATCGGTTCGATCTGGGCGGTGGGCATCGACGCGCAAACCATGCGCATCGGCTTTGTCGCCTTTCTCGTGGCGCTGTCGGCCTACAACCTGCTGCGCATGTTCGGCGCGCGGCCGGCGGCGACGTCCGAGATGCGTTATTCGTGGCCGTGGCTGGGTGTGCTCGGCGCGGCGTCCGGAACCATGGGCGGATTGTTCGGCGTGGGCGGGGCGGTGGTGGCAACGCCGGTGCTGACCAGCCTGTTCGGTACTACCCAGGTGGTTGCCCAGGGCTTGTCGCTGGCGCTGGCACTGCCGAGCACCGGTGTCACCCTGGTGACTTACGCGGTGCATCATGAAGTGGACTGGATGATCGGCTTGCCGCTGGCCATCGGCGGCCTGGCGAGCATCAGTTGGGGCGTGAAAGTCGCCCACGCGATGCCGGAAAAACTCCTGCGCGGGCTGTTCTGCGGCTTTCTGGTGCTGTGTGCGGTGATGCTCGCCTTTAAAGTTTGAAGCCTTCGACGATGTGCTCGGCCAGGCATTCGGTGATCGGCGACGGATTGTTCAGGTTGCGGATCAGCATGATGCTGGCCTCCGGCAACAGCGGTAGATCTTCGTTGGCGCCGAGAATGCGCATGTCCGGCGTGATCAGGCTTTCCAGTTGCGCGGTGATCGCCAGACCCGCGCTCACCACCGCCATCAACGCCGACAGGCTGCTGCTGTTGTAGGCGATGCGGTATTCGCGGCCCATGGCGTCCAGCGCATTGCAGGCCCACAAGCGGCAGAAACAATCACTGTTGAACATCGCCAGCGGCAATGGCGTCTGCTCGTGGGCGCTGAAGTTCTGCGCCTCGGCCCAGACGAAGCGCTCCTTGCGCAGCAACTGTCCGATTTCGTTGCCTGGCTCGCGGGTGACGATCGACAAGTCCAGATCGGTGCGCTGCAAGAGTTGCCTGGTCGATTCGCAATGCACTTCGATCTGGATCAGCGGATAAAACTGGGCGAAGCGCGACAGGATCCCCGGCAGGAAGCGCATCACGTAATCGTCCGGCGTACCGATGCGCACGGTGCCGACCATGTGCGGCTCGCGCAGGGTGTTGAACACTTCGCTGTGCAGCTTGAGGATGCGCCGGGCATAGCCCAGCAGTACCTGGCCTTCTGCGGTCAGGCGTACCTGACGCCCGTCCCGCTCAAACAACTGGCGCTGCAACACGTCCTCTTCCAGACGCTTCATTTGCATGCTCACCGCCGATTGGGTGCGGTTGACCATTTCGCCGGCGCGGGTGAATCCGCCCTGGTCGGCAATCGCGACGAAGGTACGCAGGACATCGGTATCGATACTGGGGTAGGCCGACAAATCATCAATCTCCGAGATGCATGCCATCAGAAACATTCGTTGGATTGATCTTAGCGCTGGCGAGAGACTTGAGCCATCCACAAAGGAGGCAACACGATGAAAGGTCAAAGAGAGTATGTAAGCGACGAAAAAATTTCCGGCCATCTCGTTTCCGATCTGCTGCACAAGTTTAGCCGCTGGTACGAACTTCACCGCGAGCGCGAGTTGCTCTCCAGTCTGAGCGACGAAGCGTTGAAGGACATCGGCGTCAGCCGGGCCGATGTCGAACATGAAGTGGTGCGGCCGTTCTGGGACGATCCGATGCATAAATGATGAGGGCCGCGCTACACAAACCCACTTCAGGTGAGGTAGGTTGCGAGCAGACATGGAGGTACACATGCCCGCGACTTTGTCCTTTTCTCTCAAACAGGCTCGACGTCTGGCGCTGGCCGCCCAAGGGTTCAACGGGCGCCAGCCGTCGGTCGTCAAGGCACCTCATCTCAACCGGCTGATCGAACGGCTGGGCCTGCTGCAAATCGATTCCGTCAACGCCGTTGTGCGCTCGCACTACCTGCCGCTGTTTTCCCGCCTCGGTTCCTATTCCGCCGATTTGCTCGACCAGGCTGCCTGGAGTTCGGGACGGCGTCGCACGCTGTTTGAGTACTGGGGGCACGAAGCGTCATTGCTGCCACTGTCGATGTATCCGTTGATGGGCTGGCGCATGCAGCGCGCCAAGCGTGGCGAAGACATCTACCAGCAACTGGCGCGATTCGGGCGCGAGGAGCAAGCCACTATTCGTCGCGTGCTGGCGTCGGTCGAGGAGCAGGGGGCCTTGGGCGCCGGCAGTCTGTCGACCCGTCAGGAAAAGGCCGGGCCGTGGTGGGACTGGAGTGCGGAAAAGCACGCGCTGGAATGGCTGTTTGCGGCGGGCGAAGTGACCGTCGCCGGACGGCGTGGCTTCGAGCGTTTGTATGACTTGCCGGAGCGCGTGATTCCGTCCGCGATTCTGCAGCAGCCGCTGCCGGATGAGGCCGAGGCGCAACGCGGCTTGCTGCTGCACGCGGTTGAAGCGCTGGGCGTCGGCACGGAAAAAGACCTGCGCGATTACTTTCGGCTGAGCCCGGCGGACGCCCGGCCACGGCTGGCGGAGCTGGTCGAGGCCGGGCAATTGCAGGCTTGCGAGGTCGCCGGTTGGCGTCAGATCGCCTATTGCCTGCCTGAGCCAAAAGTGCCGCGCAAAGTCGAGGCCAGTGCCCTGTTGTCGCCGTTCGATTCGCTGATCTGGGAGCGCAGTCGCACCGAGCGGCTGTTCGATTTCCGCTATCGGCTGGAGATTTATACGCCGCAGCACAAGCGGGTCTACGGCTATTACGTGTTGCCGTTTCTGCACAACGAACGGATTGCGGCGCGGGTCGACCTGCGCGCCGAGCGGGCCTCGGGGCAACTGGCGGTGCATGCGGTACACGAAGAGGAAAGCGGGCTGGATGAGGCGGGGATGCTGGCGTTGGCGGGGAGTCTGCGGCGGATGGCGGACTGGCTGGGGCTGGAGCGGTTGCAGCTCAATTGTCAGCGGCAGAGTGCGGCCAGGTTGCGGGTGGCATTGGCGCGGATCGATGGAGACTGAGCCATTGCCTTCGCAGGCCAGCCCGGCTCCCAAACGCTGTGGGAGCCGGGCCGGCCCGCGAAGAGGCCAGTGCAGGCACTAAAGATCGAAAATCTCAGCGGCGAACTTGCTTCAGTGTTTCAGCAATCAAAAACGCCAGCTCCAGCGACTGATCGGCATTCATCCGTGGGTCGCAGTGGGTGTGGTAGCGATCCGACAAACCATCCTCGGTGATCGGCCGCGCGCCGCCGATGCATTCGGTGACGTTCTGCCCGGTCATCTCGATGTGGATGCCGCCGGCATAGCTGCCTTCCGCTTCATGGACCTGGAAGAACTGCTTCACCTCGCCGAGGATCTGCGCGAAATCCCGGGTCTTGTAGCCGCTGCTGGCCTTGATGGTGTTGCCGTGCATCGGGTCGGAACTCCACAGCACCTGCTTGCCTTCACGCTGCACCGCGCGGATCAGCGCCGGCAGGTGATCGCCGACCTTGTTCGCGCCCATCCGTGCGATCAGGTTCAGGCGACCCGGATCGTTGTCCGGGTTGAGCACGTCGATCAGGCGAATCAGGTCATCCGGGTTCATGCTCGGGCCGACCTTGACCCCGATCGGGTTGTTCACCCCGCGCAGGAACTCGACATGGGCACCGTCGAGCTGACGGGTGCGGTCGCCGATCCACAGCATGTGCGCCGAGCAATCGTAGTAATCGTTGGTCAGGCTGTCGCGGCGCACGAAGGCTTCTTCGTAATTCAGCAGCAACGCTTCGTGGGCGGTGAAGAAACTGGTTTCGCGCAGTTGCGGCGAAGTGTCCATGCCGCAGGCGCGCATGAAGGCCAGGGTTTCATCGATGCGGTCGGCCAGGTGGCTGTATTTTTCGGCCAGGGCCGAGTTGGCGATGAAATCCAGGTTCCACTTGTGGACCTGATGCAGGTCGGCAAAGCCGCCCTGGGCGAAGGCGCGCAACAAGTTGAGGGTGGCGGTGGACTGGTGATAGGACTGCAGCAGGCGCTCCGGGTCCGGCACACGACTGACCGCGTCGAAACCGATGCCGTTGACGATGTCGCCACGGTAGGCCGGCAGGGTCACGCCGTCGATGGTTTCATCGTTGGCCGAACGCGGCTTGGCGAACTGCCCGGCCATGCGCCCGACCTTGACCACCGGGCAACCGGCGGCAAAGGTCATGACGATCGCCATTTGCAGCAGCACCTTGAAGGTGTCGCGGATCTTCGCGGCGGAGAACTCGGCGAAGCTTTCGGCGCAGTCGCCACCCTGCAACAGGAACGCCCGGCCCTGGGTCACTTCAGCGAACTGACGACGCAATTCCCGGGCCTCGCCGGCAAACACCAGCGGCGGATAACTGGCCAGGGTCTGCTCGACCTGGCGCAGATGCGCGGCGTCGGGGTATTGGGGTTGTTGCTGGATCGGCAGGGCGCGCCAGCTGTCAGGGCTCCAGGGTTGGCTCATCATGGTCTCTAAGGTTCTACGCACGGACGGCCATGGTAGCAGCAATTAGTGCGTGACCTGCTCCCGCTCCTTCGCCGACAATCGCCGCTTTGCCACGGCACCGCTGCGGTGCCATCGCGTCACCGCGCCCGGTGACCACCAGGAGATGAAATGACTGAGGAGCGCGTCGAGCTTTTGCTCGCCGAGGTAAAGGACGAGTTCGGCGTGATCCGCGTGCTGGAAGTGGCCGATTACCGCTTTCTGGAGTTCGGCGATGCCATCGAGCAGAGCTGCGTGTTCACCGCCGATCCCAGCTGGCTGGAATACGACTATACCCGGGCGATGCTGATTGGCGCGTTGTGCCATGAACAGCCGGAAAGTGCGCTGTTTCTCGGGCTGGGCGCCGGTACGCTGACCCAGGCCTGCCTCAAGTTCCTGCCGCTGGAAGACGTCGAAGCCATCGAGTTGCGCCCGGACGTCCCGCGCCTGGCCATCGAATACCTCGGGCTGGATGACGATCCGCGGCTGTATATCCGCGTCGGTGATGCGCTCGAACTGCTGCCGACGGCGGAACCCGCGGATCTGATCTTCGTCGATCTGTACACCGACGTCGGCCCCGGCGCCGGGCACCTTGCATGGAATTTCCTCGGCGATTGTCAGAAACGTCTGAATCCCGGCGGCTGGCTGGTGATCAACCAATGGGCCACCGACGATGGCAAACCCTTGGGCGCGGCACTGTTGCGCGGGCTCTATCACCGGCATTACTGGGAGCTGCCGGTGAAGGAGGGCAATGTGATTCTGATCGTGCCGGCGGATCTGGATCAGCAACTGGACATGCAGGCGCTGACGGCCCGGGCCGAAGCGCTGGCGCCGAGGCTGGGGTATTCGTTGCAGACATTGATCAACGCGATTCGTCCGGCGACCTGAGTCGTCAGTGATGGCTTGCCCGCGAGGGCGGCTTCAAGACCTCCCCCGTATTCAGATCCCTTTGAATACTCCGGGACGCCGCTCGACCAGCGAGCGAACACCCTCGCGCGCATCCTCGCTGGCCAGCAGCCGCTTCACCAGCGGCGGCAATCCCTGCGCTGCGGCGGTCTCGCCCTCATAACGCGCCTGTCGCGCCGACATCAACGTCGCCTGCACTCCCAGCGGCGCCTGCCGGGCAATCCGCTCAGCCAGCTCAATGGCTCGCGGTAGCAGATCCTCGCTGGCCATGACTTCCTGCACCAGTCCCAGGCGCAACGCATCATGAGCGTCGAATTCATCACCGGTCAGCAGCCAGCGCATGGCATTGCCCCAGCCAGCGATTTGATGAAAGCGCAACGTCGCGCCACCAAAAGGAAAGATCCCACGCTGGACTTCCATCTGGGCGAACCGGGTATTGCTGGCGCACAGGTTGATGTCGGCGGCGAGCATCAGCTCGATGCCGATGGTCAGGCAGTAACCCTGGGCCGCGACGATCACCGGTTTGCTGACCCGTGGCCCGACGAAAACACCCCACGGATCGCAGCCACCGGGCGGCACCTGCCAGCCTTCGGCGAGGGCGGCACTGGTGTTGACCAGGTCAAGCCCGGCGGTAAAGTGCTCACCATGCCCGAACACCACCGCGACCCGCGCCTCGCTGTCCGCCTCGAACTCGCCATAGGCCAGGCTCAGGTCGTTGAGCAGTTCGAGGTCGAAGGCATTGCGCTTGGCCGCTCGATCCAGACCGAGCAAGTGGACGTGACCACGGCGCTCACGGCTGACACGGCCGGGGCAGGGCTGATTCATGGGGATTTCCTCAGACGGGAAGGGTGGGTGCAGCGACCACATGCCGCACGTCGATGAATCGATTAAGCGCCATCGCCAACAGAGCCGGGCCTTTGAAAAGTAGACCTTGGCGGGATTATCCGCAAAACCCCGTTACATCACGGTGACAAGCGCACCGGAGCGATAAAAAAAGCTCCCTTTTCGGGCAAATTCCGGTATAGTGCGCGCCGGCCTTTAACCGGGTCGCGTTTAGGTAGCGCAATTCTCCGAAGTCAGCTTCGGCTGCACGTCCGCACTGCGGGCTCTTCCTTGACGATTCTTTTTCCATCCATTCGTTTTCGCAAATCCCCGCCGACAAAGCTGCCAGGGCGACTCTTGAGTCTCAACACGGCATGTGCAGCTTTGGAGCATGGGTCTTTGCGGATGCACTTAGAGGCAGACCCATGACCCAGGAAATCGGCGGCTTCGCCGCTCTTGAACTTCATCCCAATATTGTCGCTGCAGTAGTCGCTACCGGCTATGAAGAGCCTTCGGCCATTCAGCAGCAGTCGATCCCGATCATTCTCGCCGGTCACGATATGATTGGTCAGGCGCAAACCGGTACCGGTAAAACCGCTGCCTTTGCCCTGCCTATCCTGAACCGCATTGATCCGTCCAAGCGCGAGCCGCAAGCTCTGATCCTGGCCCCAACTCGTGAGTTGGCGCTGCAAGTTGCAACCGCTTTCGAAACCTACGCCAAGCAAATGCCGGGCGTGACTGTTGTGGCTGTCTACGGCGGCGCGCCGATGGGCCCACAATTGAAAGCAATCCGTAATGGCGCACAGATCGTTGTCGCCACTCCGGGCCGTCTGTGCGACCACCTGCGTCGCGACGAAAAAGTCCTCAACACCGTGAACCACCTGGTTCTCGACGAAGCGGACGAAATGCTCAAACTGGGCTTCATGGACGACCTCGAAGTGATCTTCAAGGCTCTGCCGGAAACCCGCCAGACCGTACTGTTCTCGGCGACCTTGCCGCAGTCGATCCGCGCGATCGCCGAGCGTCACCTCAAGGATCCGAAACACGTCAAGATCCAGAGCAAGACCCAGACCGTTACCGCGATCGAACAAGCTCACCTGATGGTCCACGCCGACCAGAAGACTTCGGCCGTTCTCAGCTTGCTGGAAGTGGAAGATTTCGATGCTCTGATCATGTTCGTGCGCACCAAGCAAGCGACCCTGGATCTGGCCAGCGCCCTCGACGCCAAAGGCTACAAGGCCGCTGCGCTGAACGGTGACATCGCCCAGAACCAGCGTGAACGCGTGATCGACTCGCTCAAGGATGGCCGTCTGGACATCGTTGTCGCGACCGACGTTGCCGCCCGTGGTCTGGACGTGCCGCGCATCACCCACGTATTCAACGTGGACATGCCGTACGACCCGGAATCCTACGTACACCGTATCGGCCGTACCGGCCGTGCCGGTCGCGAAGGCCGCGCGCTGCTGCTGGTGACTCCGCGTGAGCGCCGCATGCTGCAAGTGATCGAGCGTGTGACCGGTCAGAAAGTTGCCGAAGTGCGTCTGCCGGACGCCCAGGCTGTTCTCGATGCGCGCATCAAGAAGCTGACCAACAGCTTGTCGCCGCTGGTGGCTGATGCCGAAGCGACTCATGGCGATCTGCTGGATCGTCTGACCGCCGACATCGGTTGCACCCCGCGTGCCCTGGCTGCCGCTCTGCTGCGCAAGGCTACCAATGGTCAGGCGCTGAACCTGGCAGCGATCGAGAAGGAGCGTCCACTGGTGCCGAACAGCGCACCGCGTGGCGACCGTCCTGATCGTGGCGAGCGTCCGGATCGCGGTGACCGCGAGCGTCGCGCGCCAATGCCGCTGGGCGAAGGTCGTGCCCGTTGCCGTACCGCGCTGGGCGCGCGTGACGGTATCGCCGCCAAGAACCTGCTGGGCGCCATCCTCAACGAAGGTGGTCTGGCTCGCGAAGCGATCGGTCGTATCCAGGTACGTGACAGCTTCAGCCTCGTCGAGCTGCCGGAAGATGGTCTGGACAAACTCCTGACCAAGCTGAAGGACACTCGCGTTGCCGGCAAGCAGCTCAAGCTGCGTCGCTACCGCGAAGATTGATCCGCCTCTGGGCTGATTGATCGAACATAAAAAATCCCCGACTGGTTCGGGGATTTTTTATGCCTGCAAGAAAGCCTCAGCCGAAGCGATAAATATCCATGCCCAGGGCACCCATCGTGAATCCCTGGTGTGCCACGCTGAACTTGCCCCCGGCACCCCGGGCGAAGTACAACGGCAACAGATGCTCATCGCTCGGGTGGCTGCGCACGGCGTTCGGCGCCTGCTGGCGATAGTCGTGCAGCGCGGCTTCATCGTCGGCTTTCAGCTTGTCGATCATCCAGTCACGGAAATCCTGCGCCCAGGGCTCGACGCTTTCCGGGCCGGCGTGCCAGTCCAGTTCACGCAGGTTGTGGGTGATGCTGCCGGAGCCGATCAGCAGAACACCCTGCTCGCGCAACCCGGCCAGCGCAGCACCGACGCGGGTCTGCAAGGCCGGTCCGCCCCGGCTGGGCAGGGAAACCTGCACCACCGGGATATCGGCCTGTGGATACATCAGTGTCAGCGGTACCCAGACGCCGTGGTCGAACGGACGCTGAGGGTCGAGGCGGGCGGGCAACTGGCTGGCGGTCAGCCGTTCGGCAACCTCTTGTGCCAGTTGCGGATTGCCGGGCGCCGGGTACTGCACTTCAAACAGGGCGCGAGGAAAACCGCCGAAGTCATGCCAGGTTTCCGGGTTCGGGTGGCTGCTGACCAGCAATTCGTGGCTTTCCCAGTGAGCGGAAACAATGACGATGGCTTTGGGTCTTGGCAGTTCGGCGGCCAGTCGCGCCAGTGCCGGGCCGCTGGCGCCGGGCTCCAGTGCCAGCATGGGCGAGCCGTGGGAGATAAACAGGCTGGGAAACATGGAAGGGTTCCTGAGCGTTAAGATGGCGCCATCTTCAGTCAGATCATTGATCTAAATCTAATATAAGTTTTAACGCCTTTTAATCGAATTTTTGGGAGTGACCCATGCAGCCCGATTTTTGGTACAAGAAGTGGGAGTCGAACCAGATCGGCTTCCATCAGCCGCAGGTGAACCCGTATTTACAGCGGCATTGGCCGGATCTGTCAGTCGCGGAGCAAGCCCGCGTGCTGGTGCCGTTGTGCGGCAAGAGCCTCGATTTGCTGTGGCTGGCGGGGCGCGGTCATCAGGTGCTCGGCGTCGAGTTGTCGGAGAAGGCCGTCGAGGATTTTTTCAGCGAGCAGCAGTTGCCGGTGCAGGTCAGTGAGAAGGGTGCATTCAAGCGTTATCGCGCCGGTTCGATCGAATTGTGGTGCGGTGATTTCTTTGCCCTGACGGCGGATGACGTGGCGGACTGCGCCGCGTTGTACGACCGCGCGGCGCTGATTGCCTTGCCAGCACCGATGCGCGAGCGCTACGCGGCGCATCTGCAGGCCATTTTGCCAACGGGGTTGCAGGGTTTGCTGATTACTCTGGATTACGATCAGACGCAGATGTCCGGGCCACCGTTTGCGGTGGATGATGCCGAGGTGCAGCGCCTTCTCTGTGGTGCGTGGCAGGTACAGATGCTGGAAGAGCAGGATGTGCTGGGGGAAAACGGCAAGTTCCTGCAGGCCGGCGCGACGCGGCTGGAGGAGCGGGCGTATCGGGTTTCCGGTCGCTGAGGTGCATTGGCTGTTCAGGCGTCTTCGCGAGCAGGCCCGCTCTCATAAGGGCAACACATTCCAATATGGGCTGGCCCGCGAAGGGTCCTGACAGGCACTCCCAAAAACACTGCAATAAAAAAGGCCCGCATCACTGCGGGCCTTCTTGTTTATACGCCGGGCTGAATCAGCCGCGACGACGCAGGGCGTCGATACGCTCTTCCAGCGGTGGGTGGCTCATGAACATGCGAGCGAACCCTTGCTTGATGCCCCCGTTGATGCCGAAGGCATTCAGGGTGTCGGGCATGTGTACCGGCAGGCCTTGCTCGGCACGCAGGCGTTGCAGGGCGCCAATCATCGCGGCTGTGCCGGCCAGACGCGCACCGGCATCGTCGGCGCGGAATTCCCGTTTGCGCGAGAACCACATGACGATCGCGCTGGCCAGGATGCCCAGTACCAGTTCGGCGAAGATGGTCGCCACGTAGTAGGCGATGCCCTGGCCTTCCTCGTTCTTGAAGATCACCTTGTCGACAAAGTTGCCGATGATCCGCGCGAAGAACATCACGAAGGTGTTCACCACGCCCTGGATCAGCGCCAGGGTGACCATGTCACCGTTGGCCACGTGGCCGATCTCGTGCGCCAGCACCGCTTTCACTTCATCCGGCGAAAAACGTTCCAGCAGACCCTGGCTGACCGCGACCAGCGCGTCGTTCTTGTTCCAGCCGGTGGCGAAGGCGTTGGCCTCGTAGGCCGGGAAAATCCCGACTTCGGGCATCTTGATCCCGGCTTCACGGGACAGTTGCTCGACGGTTTGCAGCAGCCATTGTTCATGACGGGTGCGCGGTTGGCTGATGATCTGGGTGCTGGTGCTCATCTTCGCCATCCATTTGGAGATGAACAGCGAGAACAAGGAACCGGCAAAACCAAAGACCGCACAGAAAACCAGCAGCTGACTGAGGTTGAGATCAACCCCGTTGGCCGCCATGAACCCGTTGAAGCCGAAAAGGCTCAGGGTGATGCTGGCTATCAGCACGACCGCCAGGTTAGTGGCCAAAAACAGCAGGATGCGCATCATGGTTGTAGAACTCTCCTCAAGCTAAAGATGTAGCGTACTGCGGGGTATATAAGGTGCGGCACCTGGCGATTCAACCGGGTGACTATTTCAAACTGTGTCCTACAGCCAAATCCGTCGCGTGCAGGGCGTTTCCCACGTCCGGTGCTGACAGGCAAGATCGCCAGCGTCCACCCGCAGCCACTACCTCAGGGGCGTGTGACCGTTACGAGTCGCAAGTGTAGAAGGCGTATGAGGGCGGGGCGTGCAGAAGTGTTGCTGAATCAGACAGTGCGCAACGTTCGGGGCGTTGCGCACTGATGGCCGGTTACTGGCGATAGGACTTGAGGAAGTTGCCGATACGGCCGATCGCCATGTCCAGGTCATCGACCCGTGGCAGTGTGACGACCCGGAAGTGATCCGGCCACGGCCAGTTGAACGCCGTGCCTTGAACCACCAGCAGCTTCTCGGAGAGCAGCAGGTCGAGGACGAATTTTTCGTCGTTGTGGATCGGGCAGACCTTCGGGTCGATTTTCGGGAACGCATACAGCGCACCCATCGGCTTGACGCAGCTTACGCCGGGAATGTCGTTGAGCAGTTCCCAGGTGCGGTTGCGCTGTTCCAGCAGGCGCCCCTGTGGCAGCACCAGGTCGTTGATGCTCTGGTAACCGCCCAGCGCCGTCTGGATGGCATGCTGGCTCGGCACGTTGGCACACAGGCGCATGTTGGCCAGCATGTCGATGCCTTCGATGTAGCTCTGGGCGTTGTGTTTGGGACCGGAAATCGCGATCCAGCCGGAACGGAAACCGGCCACGCGGTAGGACTTGGACAGACCGTTGAAGGTCAGGCACAGCAGGTCCGGGGCCAGCGAGGCGGTGCAGATGTGCACGGCATCGTCGTAGAGAATCTTGTCGTAGAT
The DNA here is from genome assembly GCF_025447575.1 of Pseudomonas sp. B2M1-30. Taxonomy (NCBI): domain Bacteria; kingdom Pseudomonadati; phylum Pseudomonadota; class Gammaproteobacteria; order Pseudomonadales; family Pseudomonadaceae; genus Pseudomonas; species Pseudomonas sp. B2M1-30. Next base: position 304,248 of record NZ_JAOEJT010000005.1, read on the forward strand.
TTCGTCGGAGAACACCACCAGGTTGTGCTGGCGCGCCAGCTCCAGCATGCCCAGCAGCACTTCCTTCGAGTACACCGCGCCGGTCGGGTTGTTCGGGTTGATGATCACCATGGCTTTGGTATTCGGGGTGATCTTGGCCTTGATGTCGGCCAGGTCCGGGAACCAGTCGGCGCCTTCGTCGCACAGATAATGCACCGCATTGCCGCCGGCCAGGCTCACGGCCGCCGTCCACAGCGGATAGTCCGGAGCTGGCACCAGCACTTCGTCGCCGTTGTTGAGCAGGGCCTGCAGCGACATCACGATCAGTTCGGAAACGCCGTTGCCCAGGTAGATGTCTTCGATGCCGACACCTTCGACCTGCTTCTGCTGGTAATACTGCATGACGGCCTTGCGCGCGCTGAACAGGCCTTTGGAGTCGCTGTAGCCCTGGGCGGTCGGCAGGTTGCGGATCACATCCTGAAGGATTTCATCCGGCGCTTCGAAACCAAAGGGTGCCGGGTTGCCGATGTTCAGCTTGAGGATGCGATGGCCTTCCTCTTCCAGGCGTTTGGCGTGCTTGAGCACCGGGCCGCGAATGTCGTAGCAGACGTTGGCGAGCTTGTTCGATTTGCTGAACTGCATGGCGATGTGATCCCGAAAATGAACGATCCAGGCGGCGGGTGGACAACCGTGCTGGGAATCCTGCGTCTTCACACAGGTGGAGGTCTTGCGCGGCGGTTCCCGGAATTCGTTTGAATGCGCAGGATGCCGCTGCCAGACTGGCGCGTGACGAGGCGCAATCATACGTGCCACCCGATCCGTGGAAAAGGTACAGATCGGGCTTTTTCAGCCGCTGAGGTGTGATGATGGAAAAGATAGAAAAGACCCTGGAGGAATGGCGGGCGATGCTCGACCCCGAGCAGTACAACGTGTGCCGTCTCAGCGCCACCGAGCGACCGTTCTCCGGCAAGTACAACGCCACAAAGACCGACGGTGTTTATCACTGCGTCTGCTGCGACGAGCCGCTGTTCGATTCCACCACCAAGTTTGACTCCGGTTGCGGTTGGCCGAGCTTTTACGCGCCGATCGGCGAAAGCGCCATGACCGAAATCCGTGACACCAGCCACGGCATGATCCGCACCGAGGTCAAGTGCGCCCGATGCGATGCCCACCTGGGTCACGTGTTCCCCGACGGTCCGCCGCCGACAGGGCTGCGTTACTGCATCAACTCGGTGTGCCTGAACCTGGAACCGCGCGCGTGATGTGAACCCTGCGGGAGTTGCTTTTGGCGGCTCTCGCAGGGTGTTGTGTGAATATTTAAATTGCACACAATTCAATTGCTCGCTATTTTTGCCCCTTACCCACTTTTCAGAGTGCGCACCCATGAGCGACAACCTGCTGAACATCCCGTGTACCACCATCAAGGGCGAACAAAAGACCCTGGCCGACTTCGCCGGCAAGGCGGTATTGGTGGTCAACACCGCCAGCAAGTGCGGATTCACCCCGCAATACAAGGGGCTTGAAGAGTTGTGGCAGACCTACAAGGATCAGGGCCTGGTGGTGCTGGGTTTCCCGTGCAATCAGTTCGGCAAGCAGGAGCCCGGTAACGAAGGCGCGATCAGTGAGTTCTGCGAGCTGAATTACGGCGTCAGCTTCCCGCTGTTCAAGAAGATCGACGTCAATGGCGCGGGTGCGCACCCACTGTTCGCGCAACTGAAGAAACGCGCACCGGGCGTGTTGGGTTCCCAGGGTATCAAGTGGAACTTCACCAAGTTCCTGATCGGCAAGGACGGGCAGTTGGTCAAGCGTTTCGCGCCGGCCACCAAGCCACAGGACCTGAGCCGCGAGATCGAAGCCCTGCTCAAATGAACGACCTGTCCGCCGATTCGCTGAAGCTCGACAGCCAGCTGTGCTTCAAGCTGTATGCCGCCTCCCGCGCGGTGATCCGTGGCTATAAGCCGATGCTCGATCAGCTTGGCCTGACCTACCCGCAATACCTGGCGATGCTGGTGTTGTGGGAGTGGCAGGAAACTGCGCCCGAGCAGCCGACCGTCAAGGCCCTGGGGGAGCGTCTGGCGCTCGACTCGGGGACGCTGACGCCGCTGCTCAAACGTCTGGAGCAACTGCAACTGGTGCAGCGCCAGCGCTCGGCGCGGGATGAGCGTGAAGTTCACTTGAGCCTGACCCACGAAGGCCTGGCCCTGCGCGATCAGGTCGGGCCGCTCAAGGCCCGGTTGTTGTGCGACAGCGGGGTGGATCTGGGACGGCTCGAAGAGCTGCGCACAGGGCTCGATTACCTGCTCGGGCAGATCAAAGCGGCGTCGTAGTCGGTATCCACTGATCGAGCAGGGCCGCCAGTTCTTCGCGGCGAAACGGTTTGGCCAGGTAGTCGCTCATGCCCGCTGACCGGCAGCGTTCGCGTTCCTCGGACATGGCGTTGGCGGTCAGGGCGACGATTGGCAGGTGCGGCCAGCGACCGCTCTGGCGAATCTGCCGACTGGCTTCATAGCCGTCCATCACCGGCATGTTGCAATCCATCAGCACCAGGTCGAACTCATCGTGTTCCAGTTGATCCAGCGCTTCGGCGCCATGGGCGGCAACGATCACGTCGCAGCCGAGTTTGCCGAGCATGCCTTTGGCCACCAACTGATTGACCGGGTTGTCCTCCACCAGCAAGACCCGTCCACGGCGCTGGGACGGCGGCGCTTCGACGCGCGCGCTGTCGATGGTGGTGACGTCCTGTTGCAGGATCCGCCGCAGGTTCTGATACAACGCATTGCGCGCCAGCGGTCGGGCCTGCTGCTGCAGCGGGGCGAGGGCGGCCGCTTCCTCGCTGGGCATGAAACTGCCGTAGGCGGTCACCAACAGCACCGGCGCGCCGAGGGTCGGACGCAGGCCGAACAGACATTCAGGACAATCAGTGATGAGTACATCGGGTGACAAGCCGAGCAGTGAGTCATCGATGGTGCGCTGTTCATAGGTCAGCCCCCAGACCGGCAGCAGACCGCCGAGCAGTTCCGCCAGACCGCTGCTTGAGGCCGTGATTGCCAGCACCTTGCCCGTCATCGGCGCCGGGGGCACGGCGCGGGTATGGCAGGGCAGCGGTAGTTCGGCGCAGAACTGGCTGCCGAAGCCGACTTCGGAACTGATCGTCAAACGGCCCTGCATGGCTTCGCAAAGGTTGTACGTCAGCGCCAGGCCCAGTCCGGTGCCGCCGTACTGCCGGGTGATACCGGCGCCCGCCTGGGTGAACGGCTGGAAGATTTTCACCTGCGCTTCCTGAGCGATGCCGATGCCGGTGTCGCAGACCTCTATGCGCACGCCGTCCGGGCAGGTCGACAAGCGCACGTCGACCCGACCGAAGCGGGTGAATTTCAGGGCGTTGGACAGCAGATTGCTGACGATCTGCCGGACCCGGGTCGGATCCCCCAGCACCAGCGCCGGGAAATGCGGGTCGATCAGGCACGTCAGCTCGACACTCGGCGCCGCGTTCTGTGACAGCAGGTTGGCGGTGTCTTCGATCAGCGATCCGAGGTCGAACGGAATGTGCTCGAGCTCCAGTTGCCCGGCATCGAATTTCGACAGGTCGAGGATGTCGTTGAGCAGTTCCACCAGCACCTTGCCCGAGTCGTGGGCGATGGACAGTTGCTGCTGCTGTTCGGCATTCAGCGGGCCGTCCAGCGACAGCGCGATCATCCCAAGCAGGCCGTTGAGCGGGGTACGGATCTCGTGGCTCATGTTGGCGAGGAACGCCGACCGCGCCTCGGCCATGTCCAGGGCGGTGCTGCGGGCGACTTCCAGTTCTTCGTTGGACTGAGTGAGGCGGTCGTTGATTGCCTTGAGTTCGGCGGTGCGGGCCGAGACGATGTTTTCCAGTTGCCCGAGGTAGTCGGTCAGACGGTTTTCCGCATTGCGCCGTTGCTGGATCTCCGTGGCGATGTTGTCGAACTGCTGGTTGGCGACTTTGACCAGCACGCCGATTTCATCGTTGGCGTGTCCGGTAGGACATTCCAGGGTGGTGGGCTCGGCGCTGCGCGGATCACGGCCGCTGAGCTCGCGGATGACTCGCACCAGCGGCTTGGTCAGCATCACGTAGAACAGCGCCAGCAACAGGCCGGTGAGGATCAGGCTGCGGGCAAAACCGTTGAGCAGGGTGACTTCGGCGCGGCGCAGAAAGCGGCTGCCGAAGGCGTAGGTGTCGACCTCCAGGCTCAGGCTGCCGAGGGATTCGTTGGGCAAGTGGTCGAGGTAGAGGCGGTCTTCGAAACGGCGTTTGGCGCCGAACAGGAAGTCGCTGATCATCCGGTAGCCGCTTTGCAGCTCGGGGCGTTTGACGCTGGCCAGCACCGTCTGGTTGTTGTCGACCAGTTGCGCGGAAATGATTGCTGGCGAGCGCAGCAGGCCCAATGTCAGTTCCTGGGCCAGTTCGGCGTCGATGTTGTAGGCAATGCGCGAAGCCGGGTTATGGCTGATTTCCAGCAAAGACAGGATTTCACGGTTGATGGAGGCGTCTTCGCTGGCATAATCGATGCCGATCTGCACCAGACTGAGCAGCGTGCCCAGAATGAACCCGACAAGCACGGTAAGCCGGGCTTGCTTGTAAGACAGCCGGTGGGTGAATTTGATATCCATGGGGTGTTGAACCACTTCCGTTTCCCTTCGCTGCTCAAGCATAGTCGATCAAGTATGGATACCGTGCCTCTCGAATCGCCTTGTAACAAGGGGTGGAGAGGGTGTTGAAGTCTGTTTGTCGGCGCTGTACCGCCATCATTACTGTGAACGAGCCCGAGGAGAAGACGTGGATTCCCGATTGAATGCTTTTCTTGAACGCGCCGAGTCGGTTCTGGCGCGCATCGAGCCGTTGCTGCCGGCGCCGCGCCCGGTCATCGACTGGAGCCATTGCCTGGCCGCGCGCTGGCAGCGTGACGGTCGCAGCGGTTTCCTGCTGCCGCTGGAAGTCAGCCTGGACATGCGCCTGTCCGACCTGATCGGCGTCGATCGCCAACTGGAGCAGTTGGGCCGCAACACCCAGCAGTTCCTCGACGGCATGCCGGCCAACCATGCCTTGCTCTGGGGCTCGCGTGGCACTGGCAAGTCGTCGCTGGTGCGTGCGTTGCTCGCCGAGCACGCCGCAGCCGGTCTGCGGCTGATCGAGATCGAGCGCGATCATCTGGCGGATCTGCCACGGGTGGTGGAGCAGATCGCCAAGCTGCCACAGCGCTTCGTGCTGTTTTGCGATGACTTGTCGTTCGAGTCCGGCGAAGGTGATTATCGCGTGCTCAAAAGCGTGCTTGACGGTTCGCTGGAGCAGGCGCCGGACAACGTGTTGCTGTATGCGACGTCGAACCGCCGCCATCTGGTGCCGGAAAAGGAAAGCGACAACGAAAACTGGAAGCGCGTCGACGGCGAGTTGCATCCCAGCGAGGCGGTGGAAGACAAGATCGCGCTGTCGGATCGCTTTGGCCTGTGGCTGTCGTTTTACCCGTTTACCCAGGAACACTTCCTCAATGTCGTCGAACACTGGATCGGCCAGTTGGCCGCCAAGGCCAATCTGAGCTGGCAGCGCGACGAGCAACTGGACATTCTCGCCGTGCGCTGGGCCACCGGACGCGGCAACCGCAACGGACGTTGCGCGTACCAATTCGCCCGTTACTGGGTGGGACTCAAATTGCTGGAGCACAAGGCATGATTGATTTGCAACAGAGCGGCCAGGGCCTCGAAGGCTATGGCATGTTGGCCGCCCAACTGGAATCGCTGCTGGCGGATGAGCGCGATTTCATCGCCAACGCCGCGCAGTTTTCCGCATTCCTGTTCAACCAGCTCGATGACCTGAACTGGGCCGGTTTCTACCTCAACCGCAACGAAGAGCTGGTGCTGGGTCCGTTCCAGGGCCAGATTGCCTGTGTGCGCATTCCGTTCGGGCGCGGTGTCTGCGGCGCGGCGGCGGCCAGCCTGCAAACCCAGCGGGTGGAAGACGTGCATGCGTTCCCCGGCCACATCGCCTGTGACAGCGCGTCGAACAGCGAGCTGGTGGTGCCGCTGGTCAAGGACGGCCGCCTGATTGGCGTGCTGGATCTGGACAGCCCGAAACTGGCACGCTTCGGCGTTGACGATCAGGCCGGCATCGAGCGGCTGGCGGCGATTTTCCTGCGTCTGACCGACTGCTGATCACACCGTCAGACCCGCCTTGTGCAACAGGCTGGCGGGATCGACGGCATCGATCTGCCGAGGATCGAGAAAGCGATGGGCGTACTCCAGGTACACGCCGTCGCTGATGAACAGGCCGAACAGTTCGGCATCGATATGCGCGTCGCGGCACATGTTGGCCATGATTGCCAGCGCCTCGCTGAGGTTCTTGGCCTTTTTGTAGGGCCGGTCGGCGGCGGTCAGCGCCTCAAAGATGTCGGCGATTGCGATCATCCGTGCCGGCAGGCTCATTTCCTCGCGTTTCAGGCGTTTGGGATAACCGGTGCCGTCCATTTTTTCGTGATGACCGCCGGCAATTTCCGCGACGTTGTTCAGATGCTCGGGGAAGGGCAGGTGACTGAGCATCAGGATCGTCTGCACCATATGGTGATTGATGATGTAGCGCTCTTCGCGGGTCAGGGTGCCGCGGCTGATCCGCAGGTTGTACAGCTCGCCACGGTTGTATTTGTAGGGCGGCACGTCGAGTTTGAACCCCCACGGATTGTCCTCGGGGATCAGCTCGCTGGCGGCGCGTTCGAGCAGATGTTCGGGTTTGTCGGCGAGCAACGGTTCGCTGACAGGCAAAACCGGCGCTGGTGTGTGCGACTGGCGCCGATTCTCTTCCCATGACACTCCCAGACGATCATCCAGCGTGCGTTGCCAGCGCCGCTGTGCGATCTGTTCAAGACGCAGCAGATCGGCTTCGGCCATGGCTTCCGCCCCCAGGTTGCAGTGGGCGACAAAGGCAAAGTCGTCATCCAGGCCGGCCAGGGTGGTATCGCGCAGCGTTGCCAGTTGCGTTTCGTCGCCACCGGTGGCGAGCGCCTGCCAGTAACTGACCCAGGCATCGCGCTTGAGCACTTCGAATCGGGTGCGGACTTCGTGGATGCGGTCGTTGAGGGTTTCCAGTTTGGTGGCTTTGTCGACCACATATTCAGGCGTCGTGACCTTGCCGCAATCGTGCAGCCAGGCGGCAATGTGCAGGGCTTCCCATTCGTCTTCGCTCGGCTGATAGGCGCGGAAGGCCGGGGCCTGGCTGGCGGCAGCGGCGTGGGCGAGCATCAGCGCCAGTTCCGGCACGCGCTGGCAATGTCCGCCGGTGTAGGGGCTTTTCGCATCGATGGCCCCGGCAAGCAGTTGAATGAACGCATCGAGCAAATGTTTCTGCCGGGCTTGCAGACGCTGGCTTTCGATACTCACCGCCGCTGCCCCGGACACCGCTTGCAGGAACGCGATGCGATCGGGCCGCAGCTTTTCCAGATCGGCCTGGGTGCCGCTGTCGTTGATGAGCAGGATCAGCAGGCCGACGGTTTCGTTGTGCCGGTTGCGCAGGCGGATGCCGATCAGATGCACCCTCGGCGAGGTCATCGCCAGCAGCACCTTTTGCAGATCGCCGGCCTGCTCGAAGCCGATGTCGCTGACCACCGTGTCGGCCTGCGCCAGTTGCTGAAACCAACCGGGACTCTGCCCGGCATCCAGGTTCCGGCCCTGGATATCGAAAGTCGCCAGGGCCTGCGCCTTGCCATCGATCACCAGCCCGTGGGGCTCCATGCGATCGCCGTCGTGTTCGCGCAGGTAAATCAACCCGGCCTGGGCCTGGGCGATCTGCACCGTTTCGAGCAACACGCGCTGCAACAGCGGGGCAAACCGGGTTTCTGCGGTCAGGCTGTCGGTGATACGGAAGAAACTCGCCAGGGTGTCCTTCATCCGCGCCATCGACACGCTCAGTTGGTCGACTTCCAGTACGGGAGAGCGGCGGGTGAGCGGGAAGTTGAAGTCGAAGCTGCGAATCGCGTCGGCTTCCTTGACCAGCGCATGCAGCGGCTTGACCAGAACCCGGGAAATCAGCCAGCCGAGCGGCAGACACAGCAAAAGGGTGGCGAGGGTAATCAACGCGCCTTGCCAGCGCAGGCGATAAGCGTCGACCAGCAGTTCGTCCTCCGGCACCAGCAACGCCATCTGCAACCCTTTGGGTCCACCCTCCTGCAAGGCACTGCGGGCGACGATCCACTGCCGCCCGTCAACCATCAGCCGTTTGCCTTGATGCTTGCCGGACAGCAGCGCGTGCAGGCTCGGACTCAGGTCGGCCGCCTTGGCTAGGCGCGGTGTACGGTCGTCGACGACCAGACGGCTGCTGTCGGGGTAAGCCACGGCATTGCCATCGGTGTCGAACAGGGCGATTTCCGTGGCCGGCGTGACCACATGCTTGACCAGGGTGGCGGACAGGGTTTCCAGGGTCAGGTCGGCGCCGATCACCGCGTTTTCATCGCTGCGCCGGGCCAGGGTGGTGCCGACGTTACGGGTGGAGAAAAACACGTAGGGTTCGGTGGTGATCTGCCCGCTTTGTTGCCGGGCGTCGCTGAACCAGGCCCGCAGGCGTGGATCATAGGCATCGTCGGGATTGTCCTGCTGGCCGATCCGCGTCAACGCCTGATCGAAAAATACTGATTGCGAACGGGCCTGACCGCTGGCGTCATGCTCGATGCTCCAGACCTGATAGGCCGCGGCATCCGGGGCTTTGACCAGGGTTTTCAACGCTGCCGTGCGCAGGGGCCGGACCATGAAAAAGTCGCCGTTGGCGTAGCCGACGTACAGCGAGGCCAGATCCGGGTTGTCGGCAAGTGACTGACTGAATGGTTTGAGCAGCGCCAGGCGTTGTTCCAGGTCCGCTGCCTGGGTGGCCGGATTGCCCGCCAGCAAACTCAACAGATGCCGAATCGGTTCGTAGGTGGCTTGCAGATCCACGCGTACGTCCTGTTCGATGCGGCTGAACAGTTTTTCACTGCTGACGAGGATGATCTGGGTGGTTTGCCGGTAATTGAACAGACCCAGCACCACCCCGGTGAGCAACAGCAGGAAGGTGAACATGACGCTGATGTGCACATGCAGCGGAAACCGGCGTTGTTCCGGGCGCAGTGGGCTGGGCATCACGGTCTCTCCATGGGGGTTAACACACTGCTCAGCGTCAAAGCATAGTTAAGGCTCGGCGGTTTTGCCGTAACCGGATCGGGCCAATTGCTGCTGCAATGCCTGCTCCAGATCGAGCATGGCCTGGTTACTCGCTTCGCAGCGCTGACCGATATCATTGGCCGGCAACGCCTGGGTGCAGGCCTGTTCCAGCGCTTCGCAACATTCGATCAGGCGGGTGGCCTGGGCAATGCGTGCGGCGCCTTTGATTTTATGGGCGATCGCCGCCAGTGCCTGACGATCATGCAGGGGCGACAGCGCCAGCAGCTCCTGGCGGTCATCGCGACTGCTGTTGAGCAGTTCAACCAGTAATCGCTGCGCCTGGGCCGGGTTGCCACCGGTCAGCTGATTCAGCCCTTGCAGGTTGAATGCCGCGACGGCGGGCGTCGGCCTGACCTTGTTCAGCCATTGACTGAGCAGGCTCAGGCTCAAGGGTTTGAACAGACAGTCATTCATCCCCGCCTGCTTGCAGCGTTGCACTTCCTCGGGCTGCGCGTTGGCGGTGAATCCCAGTACGGTGCAGGGCGGGCGTTGGGTCTGGCGTTCATGGCGGCGGATGGCGCGGGTCAGTTCATAGCCATCCATCACCGGCATGTTGCAGTCGGCGATCACCAGTTCGAAACGGCCGGCCTTCCATTGCTCGAAACCGCTCTGACCCTCTTCGGCGAGGCTGAAGGAATGACCGAGGAATTCCAGTTGCTGGCACATCAGCAGACGGTTGGCCGGGTGATCGTCAACCACCAGCACATTGAGGGGCGTTGCGGACATCAGGATGGGCGGCTCTATCTTCTGTCTGCCGGTGTCGGCGGGGAAGGTTTCCAGAGGCAGGGAAATGCACACCTGAGTGCCAATCCCTTGCTGGCTGCTCAGGTGCAGTTGTCCCCCCATCATTTCGCACAGGCTGCGGCTGATCACCAGTCCCAGGCCGGCGCCGCCCCTGACCTGCGGCCGGCCGGTTCCGGCCTGGGCGAAGGGGGCGAACAAGCGTTGCTGGTCTTCGGCACCGATACCGATACCGCTGTCCTGAATGGCCAGTTGCAGAATCGAATGCGAGGGTTCTTCGGTGGTCATCAGGTCCACCATCACCCTTACGTGTCCACGGTCGGTGAACTTGATGGCGTTGCTGATCAGGTTGGACAGCACCTGCTTGAAACGTAGCGGATCCAGATGCACATCAACCTCCGGGTTGGCAGGGTTGCAGGTCAGCTGCAGCACGAGATTTTTCTGCCGGGCCAGGCCTTCGAAGATTTTCACCACCGAACTCACCGTATCCGTCAGGTTGACCCGCTCCGGACTCAGGCTCAGGCGCCCGGACTCGATCCGGGCGATGTCGAGAATGTCGCCAATCAGGCTCAGCAGATCCTTGGCCGACTGGTAGGCGGTTTCGATGGACGAGCGATCAGGGTGGCAGTGCTCCATGCGTTCGAGTGTCAGTTCGAGCATGCCGATGACAGCGTTCATCGGCGTACGGATTTCATGGCTCATGGTTGCCAGGAAGGTGCTCTTGGCGCGGTTGGCGTCATCCGCCTGTTCCTTGGCTGCGCGCAACTCGTCGAACAACTGGTGACGCTCGCTGATATCGATCCAGCCGCCGATGATTCCCTGCACCCGGGCGCTGGAGTCGCGGTAGGGCAGGATCCAGTGGTAGATGGTCAGGCGCCGGTTGCCGATGTGCAGGGGACGGTCGAGCACCAGCGGCTTGCCTTCGGCGATGACACGCTGGTAATCCGCCTGATAGACCTGCGCCTCGAATGCGTTGCTCAACGCACCCTGCATGACGCTTTTGCCGATGACATCTTCGCGCCTGGCGTTGAAGGTTCGCAGATAGCTGTCGTTGCAACTTTGCAGCAGGCCCTGGCGGTCCCGTACATAGATCGGATGGGGCGTGCCATTGACCAGCGAGCGCATGAATTCGTATTGATCGTTCAACGCCCGCTCGGCTTTCTGGCGTTGTCTGATCTGCCGGCGCATGTAGGCATTCCACGCCAGAGACAGCAGCAGGAGCAGACAGGCCACGCCGATCACCTGATAGAACAGGCGCTGGTAAACCCGCCAGGTGCTGGGCGATGCGCCGGAGTAACCGCGCCAATGACCGTTGATGATGCCCAGTTCCTCGGGGGTGATGCTGGAGAGGGCCTTGTCGATGATCGACCCCAACTCCTGATTGTCGCGGGATGTCGCCAGGGAAAAGGCTGCCTGCAGCGTGCCGATGGTGGTGGTGATCTGGAGAGGATGTTCGAAGATCCGCGATGAGATGAAATAGTTGGCGATCAGCAGCGAATTCACCGCGCCTTCGACCCGGCCCTCATCGAGCAGGGCCACCGCGCTGAAGGTGTCGGGGGTTTCGATCAACTGAATGCGCGGAAACTCGCGGCGCAGGTACTCGATCATCGGATTGCCCTGGGCGATCGCCAGGTGCTTGCCCTTGAGTTGCCCCAGGTGGGTCGGGCTGTCGGCGGATTTGCGGGTCAACAGGACGAACGAGTTTTCCAGGTACGGCCGACTGAAGTTGAGGATCTGCTCGCGCTGAGGCGTTGGCAGCAGGGCGGCGATCAGGTCGGCGCGATGGGTGTCGACCTGTTTGATCATTTCGATGTCGCTGCGGCTGCGACGGATATCGAAGCGCAGACCGGTGCGCAGGCGGATCAGTTCGAGCAGGTCCGCACTGATGCCACGGAAGTTGCCGTCGTTGTCGAAGAAGGTCAGCGGCGCGTACGACTCGTTGACCAGCACGCTGACGACCGGGTGTTCCTTGAGCCAGAGCTCCTCGCGGCGGGTCAGTTGCAGTTTCTGGTCGGTCAGCAATATGTCACTGCCGGCGCTCCAGCGCTTGGCGATGCTGACCCGTTCGCTGCCTGGCATCGCCGCGAGCATGGCATTGATGATGCCGAGCAACGGGGTGTTGTCGCGATGCACCGCGAAGCTGAATCCATGGGCTTCCTGCTTGCCGAAGTTGGCCATGCGGATGTTGTTCAGGTAGCCCTTGTTGATCATGTAGTGGGTGGAAATCGTATCGCCGAGGAACACATCGGCCTGATCGAACGCGACTGCGTTGATCGCATTCTGGTAGGACGGAAAGGAGGTGATGAGCGCTTTCGGGTACAGGGCCTTGATTTCCTCGAGCGGCAGGTAGTGATAGACCATGCTCAGTCGCAGGCCGGCCAGGCCTTCGCTCAGGGAACGGGTTTCGCCTTCGCGGGTGACCAGTACCGGCTGATCGATGGCGTAGGGCCGGGACAGCGTAAGCTCGGGGTTGCCAGCCTCATAGGCGTTGGCAGTACCGATCAGGTCGATATCCCCGTCGATCAGCGCCCGGATGGCGGCATCCCGCGAGGCATAGCGCGCGATCCTGACCGGCAGCTCGGTGGCCTGGCTCAGCAGACCCACATAATCGGCGGTGAACCCTTCGTAGTCGCGCCCGCTGGCGGTCATGTCAAAGGGCGGGTAATCCGGCGCGGACGTCCCGACGACCAGTTCCTTGCGAGTGTGCAGCCACTGCCGTTGCGAAGGTTCCAGCACCAGCGGTATCGATCCGCTTGCCGAGCGACTGAGCAGGGTGAAGTCCTGCGGATCCGTGGGGTTGGCGGACACAGGCCCGCTCAGGCAAAGCCCCGCGCACACTGCGATCAGATATTCCTTTAAACGGCTGGGCATGCGGGCTCTCACACGAGTGCGTTACGTTTGGCCATTTCGATAAGTTCTACCAGGGACTTCGCCTTGAGTTTCTGCATCAGGCGTTTTTTGTAAGTGCTGACGGTCTTGTTGCTGAGAAACATGCCTTTGGCAATTTCCTTGTTGGTGCGTCCCTGGGCGAAAAGTTGCAGGACCATCAATTCACGGTCGTTTACGGACTTGAACAGTTCAAGTTCGTTGTAGCGAATATCGTCACTGCGAACCGGATTCAATGCCTGACTCGGGAAATAGTTGTAACCGGAAAGTACGGCCTTGATTGCGCTGACCAGTTCGCTCAAGTCTTCCTGTTTGCACACATAGCCCGAAGCGCCGGATTGCATGCAGCGAATGCCGAACAGTGTCGGGCATTGAGCGGTCAGGACCAGGGTCTTGAACGGTGAACTCATGGCGTTGAAGCGGGCGAGGACTTCGAGGCCGTCCAGCTTGGGGATGCTGATATCGAGAATGATCAGGTCGGGCATGCATTCGCGGACCATCTGCATGGCGTCGACCCCGTTATCGGTTTCACCGACCACCTTGTAGCCCTCGTGTTCCAGCAACATTCGAACGGCAAGACGAATAACCGGATGATCGTCGACGATAAAAACGGAGTTCATAATCAAATCCCATGCAAGCGCGAATAAAGCGCGCACCTTAGCTCAGATAAATGAGCAGTCGCATGAGCGGACATGGCTCCAGCAGTGATCTAGGATTATTCCTACAAGAGAAAGAGAATGTGACTACAAGTAAACTAGGTGTGGCGTAAGGAGATAGGTTGTTTTTACCAAAAAAATAATATCGAAGTTGTTCTCGAATATTGATTGGTAAGCGGTTTTTCGGCTTTTATTTGCCGATGATTATTTATCTCGCGGTTGTTTAAGAGTGGAAGGCGCTGCAGCCCCGTTTCGGCTGTCGAGACCCCGCTGACCGGTGTTGGAGGTCACCGGTCAGCGGAGATTTCAGTGGCTTGAGCGTCCGGTCATTTCCAGGGCCATGTCGCTGGCGTAACTGTCGGTCATGCCGGCGATGAAGTCGATCATGCGCAGGAACGAGCCGTGCAATGAACCGTGGGGATCCGGCGCGTTGTTGCCGAGCAGATCCAGGATCCTGCGACTCTTGAACGACGGCGTCCGCCCGTTGTGCTGCTCCAGCGCGGCACCGCAAAAAGCGTTGAGCAGGATTTCCAGGGTCGTGTAGGCACCGATTTCGTGCAGGGTCTTGCGCTTGTCCTGAAAGATCTTCTTGCGCGCTATGTCCTTGGCATTCAGCACGCAACGCTTGGCCGGGCCGTGCATATGCTCGACCAGATCGCCATGAAGCGTGCCGGAGAGCAGCGCATCCTGTTGCTCGACAAAGGCCCGGGCGGCGGCGTTGGTCAGGTGTTCGATGGCCTTGCCACGCAGGATCGCCAGTTTGCGCCGACGCGAATCCTGGGGGCCGAGCTGGCGATAGGTTTCCGGCAGGTCATCGCCCACGAGGCCAAGCAGCAGCGACTCGACTTCCGGGTAGTCGAGCAGCTCCATTTCCAGACCGTCTTCCAGATCGATCAAGGCATAGCAGATGTCGTCCGCCGCCTCCATCAGATAGACCAGCGGATGACGCGCCCAGCGCTGTTCTTCGAGCTGTGGCAGGCCGAGTTTGTGGGCGATCTGCTCGAGCAGCGGCAATTCGCTCTGATAGCAGCCGAACTTGTGCTTTTTGTAGCCGAGGGAATCGGCGTGACGCGCCGTCCACGGGTACTTGAGATAGGTGCCAAGGGTGGCGTAGGTCAGGCGGGTGCCGCCATCGAACTGGTGATACTCCAGTTGGGTGAGCACCCGGAAACCTTGCGCATTGCCTTCGAAATTGAGGAAGTCACCGCGTTCGGCATCGCTCATCGCATCCAGCCAGCCGCGTCCGGCGGCCTGCTGAAACCAATGGCGAATCGCATCTTCGCCGGAATGCCCGAACGGCGGGTTGCCGATGTCATGGGCCAGACAGGCCGATTGCACCACCATGCCCAGATCACTTGGCTCGCACCACTCGGGCAAGGCGCCGCGCAGGGTTTCACCGACACGCATGCCCAGCGAGCGGCCGACGCAACTGACTTCCAGAGAATGGGTCAGGCGGGTATGGATGTGATCGTTGCTGGAAACCGGGTGGACCTGGGTCTTGCGTCCCAGGCGGCGGAATGCACCGGAGAAAATGATGCGGTCGTGGTCTTTGTGAAAAGGGCTGCGGCCGAGTTCTTGCGGGCTGTGCAGCGGCTTTCCGAGGCGTTCGCGGTTGAGCAGGGTTTGCCAATCCAAGGCTGATTCTCTCCGTCTGGTGACTGATGGCCTAGCTTCCCGGTTCGCACTCGCGTCTGCAAGCGCAACTACAACCCGGCGGCATCGATGTCGATCAGCAGCAGGCGTTCACCATTGTCGAAAAACTGTCCGGCGGTCAGGCAGTACTGGTTGCTGGTCGCGTCACGGTAGGTGCTGGACAGCGTCAGACGGCGTTCTTCCCAGCCTTCGGCCAGCAGGTGATAGAAGTAGGGGCGCCATGACCAGTTGTGTCCCAGGTAACGGTTATCGGCGCTCCACCCATTGTGTTGCCATTCGAGGTTGGGGGTCAGTTGGGTGCCATGGCGGTCGCACTGGTAAAAGCGCAGCAGCCAGGGAAACGCATCGAGTTGCGGCAACGCACTGAGCGGTGCGCGGGCCTGAGCCCAGGCTTGCAGGATCGCCATGAGTTCGCCGAGCTGCTGGCGCATCCGCATCAAGCGCCCGCGTTCTGCGAGTTTCTGCGCAACGTAGCGCTGGCGCAGTGCGGCGAACGACTGGACGAAGGCGTCAGGCGCGAAAAACGCTTCCTGCGCCCGGGCAAACAGAAAGCCCTGGACGTAGCGCGATCCACATTCCAGGGCAAAGTTGAGCTGGGCCTCGGTTTCCACCCCTTCGGCAATGATCCAGCAACCGGTTTTCTCGGCCATTTGCGCCAGCGCCTTGACCACATCGCTGCTCGGCCCGCCGCGTGCGGCCTCCTGGAAAAGGCGCATGTCGAGTTTGAGGATGTCCGGTTGCAAGGCCAGCACGCGATCCAGTTGCGAATAGCCGGCTCCAAAATCATCGATGGCGATTCGTGCGCCGACCTCGCGGTAGCGCGCCACGACCTCGTTGAGGCGCTGACTGTTGCCGCCCAGTTCGGTGATCTCGAAGACAATGCGTCGGGGATCGATACCGTGGCGGGCGAGCTGCTTGAGACTGGGCAATGGTTGATCGGCGCGCAAACGACTGATCCAGCGCGGCGACATGTTCAGGCTGAGGAACCAGTCGGTCGGAGCTTCATGCAGTCGACTCAGGGCGTTGTCGCGTATCTGCCGGTCGAGGCGACGCAGGGCGATCGCGGGTGTACGCGGGTCGGCGAACAGCGGCCCGACCGAGGCCAGTTGACCGTCGGCCTGGCGCAGGCGACCCAGTGCTTCGACGCCTGCAATACGTCCTGTCGCGGTATCGATGAACGGCTGAAAGCAGGCGAGCGGTTGCCCGTCGATCACGGGGCCTCCTAAAAAGTCTTGTTGTTCTGGTGGATGCTTGCCGACCGGATAGGCGAGCGGGATTGAACCTCTGGATAAAGAGATTCAATCCCGCCGCTATTGCAAGAATGCAGCCAGATGCGCGACGTCAGCGTTTGCCCGAGTTCTGCATGACCAGTTTGATCAACGGGCCGAGCGTGGTGCCCAGGCGGATCAACCGGGTGAGGCCGCCGATACCGCCGCTCTTCGCACCCTTGCCGGTGAGAAAACCCAGCAGCGTCACGGCGGCCACGCCCCACAACGGCGCGTGCTTGATGCCGAAACCTTCGTGCAGGTTCTGACTCATGCCACGGATTCGCTGCAAGGGTTGCAGGACCTGGCCGGTCTCATGGCGGATTTCCTGACGGTGCATTTCCATGCGCAAGCGGATCAGTGCCTTGCGCATTTCCTGGCGTGAACTGTTGTGCGGAAGTTCTGGCAGGCTCATGGCAGCAGGCGCTCCCGGTCGTTGGCCAACTCTTCCAAAGTACCGTGGAAGGGCGAGGATTCATCGAAAACCGCAGCCTTGAGCCGCAGACCGCAGAAGATGGCCGCCAGGGTATAGAACACGCACAGCCCGATGATCGCCGGCAGGCGATAGAGGTCCCAGAACACAATCAGCACCAGTGCTGACAGACCGACCAGCAACAACAGCGCAAATACCAAGGCCAGGCCGGCGAACAGCAACAGGCTGACGGTACGGGCTTTCTGCTCCTGCAGTTCGATGCCGAACAATTCGACGTGACTGTGCAACAAGCCAAGGACGGCGGCGCCCAGGCGCCGGGTGGAGGAGCTGGTGCCCGATGCCGGGCCGGATTCACCGATCGACATAATCAGCGCCGTGTGGCCAGCAGGCCAATCAGAAAGCCCACGCCTGCGGCGATGCCGACCGATTGCCACGGGTTGGCCGACACATAGTCTTCGGTGGCGGCAACCGCTGCCTGGCCGCGATCACGCAGGGTGTCTTCGGTCAGCTTCAGGGTTTCCCGGGCGCGCAGCAGGCTTTCGTGGATCTGCTCACGCAACTCATCGGCCTGATCGCCCGCCAAGGTGGCGGTGTGCTCGAGCAACCGTTCGGTATCGGCCACCAGCGTCTGAAAGTCTTCCATCAGAATGTCTTGAGCGGTCTGTGCCTTGGTTCTGGCCATGGGTGGATCTCCGTAAGTGGCTTTCTGAAGCGTTCGAGTATGAGCCTTGCGCGAAGGTTCAGTGCAAATGACTGGTACAACTTTTGCTGTGTCGTGGTGCATCGACCGGCCACTGTGCGCCGTTGCCGGGCGTGCAACCGGGAAAACTTTATCCGGTTAATGATGGAACGTGTCAGGACATCGACCTTGTGCGCCAAAGCGGTTCGCCGGACTGCCGGATCGGGAACCGTACAGTCGCAACTTGGTGCATGAAATGTCCGCATGAACCGCTTTGGTGCCTTTTTCAGCCTTGGGTCTGCCTCCTTATGGAAAATCTGCAAAGCGCTGTGGACACGCTGGTTCACAGCTCTAATACGTTGTTCATCCTGATTGGCGCGGTGATGGTACTGGCGATGCACGCCGGATTCGCGTTTCTGGAAGTCGGCACGGTTCGCCAGAAGAACCAGGTCAACGCCCTGTCGAAGATTCTCAGCGATTTCGCTGTCTCCACGCTGGCCTACTTCTTTATAGGCTATTGGATTTCCTACGGGGTGACCTTCCTGCAACCGGCGGCCGTACTCAGTGCCGATCACGGCTACGGGCTGGTGAAGTTTTTCTTCCTGCTGACCTTTGCGGCGGCGATTCCGGCGATCATTTCCGGAGGTATCGCCGAGCGGGCGCGGTTCGTGCCGCAACTGTGCGCGACAGCATTGATCGTCGCGTTCATCTATCCGTTCTTCGAAGGCATGATCTGGAATGGCAACTACGGATTGCAAGCCTGGTTGACGGCGCAATTCGGTGCCGCGTTCCATGATTTCGCCGGTTCCGTGGTGGTGCATGCCATGGGCGGCTGGCTGGCGCTGGCGGCCGTGCTGTTGCTGGGGCCGCGCAACGGACGCTATCGCGAGGGGCGGCTGGTGGCTTTCGCGCCGTCGAGCATTCCGTTTCTGGCGCTCGGCTCGTGGATCCTGATTGTCGGCTGGTTCGGCTTCAACGTGATGAGCGCGCAGACCCTGCAAGGGGTTAGTGGCCTGGTGGCGGTCAATTCGCTGATGGCGATGGTCGGCGGAACGATGGCGGCGTTGCTGGTCGGGCGCAATGACCCGGGGTTCCTGCATAACGGCCCGCTGGCCGGACTGGTCGCGGTGTGTGCCGGTTCCGACCTCATGCACCCGGTGGGCGCACTGGTGACCGGTGCGATTGCCGGTGCGCTGTTTGTCTGGTGCTTCACCGCCGCGCAAGTCAAATGGCGGATCGACGATGTGCTGGGCGTGTGGCCGCTGCATGGCTTGTGTGGCGTCTGGGGCGGGATCGCCTGCGGGATCTTCGGGCAGACCGCGTTGGGTGGCCTGGGCGGTGTGAGCCTGGTCAGTCAACTGATCGGCACAGCGCTGGGCGTGGTCGTGGCGCTGGTCGGCGGCTTTGCCGTTTACGGGCTGATCAAGGCACTGCACGGGCTGCGCCTGAGCCAGGAACAAGAGTATTACGGCGCCGATCTGTCGCTGCACAAGATCGGCGCGGTGAGTCAGGACTAAGTCTCTTCATCTTCGGCACCGGGGTAAAAACCGTGCAGCAGGCGATAGCGATCCATACGTATCTGATCGACTCTTGCCTGCACCTTGTGTGCCGGCAACCCGAGCATGATCAAGGCGTGTGAGCCGAGCATCAGGCTTGACTCCAGCAGCTCCGGCACCACTTCCGTGGCGCCGGCGGCTTTCAGCTCAGCCAACTGACTGTCATCGCGGGTGCGCACCAGAATGGGCACGGTGGCGTTAAGGCGTCGCGCCTCCTTGAGTACGCGCAAGGCAACATCGCTCTGATCCACGGCAATCACCACCAGCCTGGCGCGCAGCAGGCCCACGGCGGTGAGCAAGTCGCCCCGTGTGGAGTCGCCGTAATGCACATCGCGTTCGCGGGCGGCTGCTTCCTGAATTCGCACGGGATCGTTATCCAGTGCGATGTAGGGTTGTCCGGCGTTGTGCATGAAGCGCCCGATCGACTGGCCGACGCGGCCGTAACCGCAGATCACCACATGCTGATCGAACCCGGCGTTCAGCGCGCTGATCTGTTCGATCTGCGCCTCTTGATTGGGTTTTCGGTGCAGGCCGGCAGCGATTCGCGGGGCCGCGCGCAGCAGTAGCGGCGTCAGCAGCATCGAACAGAACGTCGCCGCCAACAGCAGGGCACCGAGTCCGGCCGGGAGCATCTGGTTCTGCTGCATCTGCGCCATCAGGGCGAAACAGAATTCGCCGCCCTGGGCCAGGGCCAGACCGCTGCGCCAGGCGGTTTCACTGTCGCTGCCGCGCCAATTGACCAGCACCGCCACCACGCAGCCCTTGATCAGCAGCAAACCCAGTGTCAGGCCGAGGATCGCCAGGCTGTGGCTGAAAAACAGTTGCAGGTCGATCAGCATGCCGATGCTAACGAAAAACAGGCCGAGCAGGATGTCGCGAAACGGCCGGATATCCGCCTCGATCTGATGCCGATAGTGGCTTTCCCCCAACAGCATGCCCGCGAGAAAGGCCCCCAGGGCAGGGGACAGGCCCAGCAGGTGTGTGAGCCAGGCGGTCAGCAGAACGATCACCAGTGCCAGCAGGACGAATAGCTCCGCCGAGCGCGAGGCGGCGACTTCGTGAAACAGTCGCGGCAGCAACCATCGGCTGGCCAGCAGCAGGCCGAGGAACAGCGCCACGGTTTTGCCCAGGGTCAGCGGCAGCGCCAGATACCATGCCTGATCGCTGCTGCCGGCGAACACCGGGACCAGCGTCAGCAACAGCACCGCCACCACGTCCTGAAACAGCAGCACGCCCACGGCATTCTGGCCGTGGCTGCTGAATACTTCGCCGAGGCTGCTCAGTTCCTTGGTGACAATTGCCGTGGATGACAATGACAGGCCAGCCCCCAACAACAGCGCGGCCGTGACCGGCATGCCCAGCAGCATCAGCACCCCGCCCAGCAATAGTGCGCTGACCAGCACTTGCTGGCTGCCCAGACGGAACACCACTTTTCGCAGGGCGATCATTTTCGACAGGGAGAATTCCAGCCCCAGGGAAAACAGCAGAAAGACCACGCCCAACTCGGCGATGTCCGGCAAGTGTTCGCTCTCGTTGACCCAGTCGAACGCCTTGGGTCCGACCATCAATCCCACGCACAGATACCCTAGCACCGGCGGCAGACGCAGGCGGCGGAACAGGGCAATCATCAGCAGGGACGAAGCGAGAATGATCAACAGGTTGGCAAACACGAAAACTCCGAAGACAGGTCTGGCTACTCAAGCGTAGAGGCAAAAAACAACGAAGCATCGCGCAAAGCGGATTTTTCGCGACTGATGTGCATCAGCGTTTTGCCGGAAAGTGCGACTGAGGTTCGGAGACCTTCCGGTCGGGGCGGCTCGACGGGTTTTCGGAGCGGGCCTAGAATAGGCGTTCAATTTTTTCGGTTGAGCGCACATGCTTCCTGAATGTCAGCTGTTCGGCACCCTGGGGTGTCATCTGTGTGAAGTCGCTGAAGCCATGTTGATGGAGTTCGTCGAGCACGGGCTGCTGGTGGAGTTGGTGGACATCGCTGACGATGAATCCTGGTTCGAGGCCTACAGTTTGCGGATTCCGGTGCTGCGCCGGATCGACACCGGCGCGGAAATCGGCTGGCCATTCAGTGCCGATCAGGTGGTGGCGTTCCTGCGTTAAGCGTTCCTCTGACAGCGCACAGGCGTTGCGTCTGTCGCCCGTTTGATCCTTCCCTTGGCACCTTTCGGATTATTCGGTTACTGTATGCGCATACAGTAATCGGGTTGGCCTGCCTTGCCATGCTTTTGGTGACTGGCTCCTTGGTCAAGGAGTCGGCAGGTGAGCCCGGATGTCAGAGGGATGCACCGTGGTCAATGTCCAACAGTTGAAGAACAGCGTAAACCGGATGTCGGTTGACGTGGTGCGCGAGGCCGTCCTCGAGCTGCGCCTGGACGGACTGGTGACAGAGGGCAAGACGCCATTCAACAAGCTGCATTTCAACACCTGTTTCGCTGAAATCGAGGCGTTGTTCCAGCGCGCCGGTTATCACAAACAACTCGATGTCGTCGGCTATCAGGGCCTGCTCTATGCCTTGTATGACCCGGGACGCTGGGAAGCCGTCGAGGTGCTGCGCTGGCTCAAGGAGTTTACCGAGGCAGCGCAGAGATCATCGGTTCCGGCCTGATGCGGATTCCGGGCTAGGTTCGTTTCGTTCCCTGTTGGATAATGCCGGCCTGCATTGAGGGTTCGAGTTTCGTATGTCCACATCAACGTTTTCTGCCGCACAGAATCAGGCCAGCACGCTTCATCTGCCTCCCGGCTCCTGGGTAACCGTACTCGATTGCCTGTGTGCGCATTTCAGTGCAATCAGCCGCGAGCAATGGCTCGACCGGATCGCCCGAGGACGAGTCCTGGACAGCGACGGGCAGCCGATTGCAGTGGATCTGCCGTACAGGGAAGGCCTGCGCATCCACTACTTCCGCGAAGTGCCGGATGAAAAGCCGATTCCGGTCATCGAGTCGATCCTCTATGCGGACGATCATCTGGTGGTGGCGGACAAGCCGCACTTTCTACCCGTGATCCCGGCGGGCGAGTACGTGGAGCAGACTTTGCTGCGCCGCTTGATCCGCCGCCTGGAGAACCCCAATCTGGTGCCGTTGCACCGTATCGACCGGCACACGGCGGGGCTGGTGATCTTTTCGGCGAATCCGCAAAGCCGCTCTGCGTATCAGTCGTTGTTCCCGAAACGGCAGATTGAAAAACGCTACGAAGCCATTGCCGGCGCCTTGCCGGGGCTGGATTTTCCTCTGCTGCACAAAAGCCGTCTGGTGGACGGCGAACCGTTTTTCCGCATGCAGGAAGTACCGGGTGTGAGCAATACCGAAACCCGCGTGGAGGTTCGGGAAAAAAACGGCGAACTCTGGCGCTATGGCCTGTATCCGGTGACCGGCAAGAGGCATCAGTTGCGGGTACATATGACGGCGTTAGGAGCGAGCATCTGCAATGATCCGTTCTACCCGGAAGTCTTGAAGGGCATCGAGGACGATTACACCAGGCCGCTCAAACTGCTGGCGCAGGGTTTGCGATTCATCGATCCGGTTACGGGGGAGCAGCGCGAATTTGAAAGCCGGATCACGCTGGATTGGTGATTATCGGATTCCCCGCGTTTCTATCTCCCACGAAAAAGCCCGCATGATGCGGGCTTTTTCTGTATCAGGTGCGTCGTAAAAAGCTTACAGCTCTTTAACGGTGCGAATCTGATCCTTGTTGATGCGAGTGCGCTTGCCGTCGAGTTGCTGGAACTCGTAGAAACCGGAGTCTTCATCGTATTTAGGCGTATCGACGGCCTGGATTTCGCGACCGTCATTCAAGGTGATCACTGACGGCGAAGCGCAACCGGCGAGGGTAGCGAGGCCCAGTGCGAGCATGAAAGTGGCGAGGGTCCGTTGAGTCATGAGTGTGTCTCCGAAGGGATAATCTTTTGGTTACTGAGCTTGAGACGTATACAAGGCGTGCAAGTTCCTTGAGTGCTGTCAGTCTGACACAGTGTTGTGCGAGCTTAACAGTTCCGGGGTGTTGAGATTGGCCAGGCGCGGGTCGTTGTCAGGACATTCCAGGGCAGCCGCGCCGAGACTGCGCATGATGCGGCCGGGGCTGCGTTCACCGCTGTTCCAGGCCTCTTCGAACGCGGGCAGGAGTACCAGCGGAATCACGCATAACAGCGGCTCCCAGTGCTGGTCATGACGCAACATTAAAGGTTTTTCAGGTTGACGACTGGCGGCTTCGCGCATGCTTTCCAGCAGGGCGGCGTCGATTCGTGGCACATCGCAGGGCAGGACCAGCAAGTGTGAATGACGTGCGGCTCTCAGGCCGGCGAGGATCCCCGCCAAGGGGCCAGGAAAGTCGCCTTCGTGATCCGACACCAATTGGTCGGCGAAGGGCGCGTAACGATCGAAATTGCGGTTGCAGGAAATGATCAGGTCGTCGGTGAACGGGCGCACCTGGCGTTGCACATGGGCAATCAGTGGCTCGCCCAACCACTCCACGAACCCCTTGTCCTGGCCACCCATGCGTTGGCCGCGCCCTCCGGCCAGGAGCAGAATGGAGCCGGGAGGCAATTGTGTCGTGGTCATTTCAGCTCTCCGTTCGGGCGGCGAAAAAATGGGGCGCTGTGATATAACACCGGGCTGTTTCTCCTACAACTGGACGAGCCTATGAAAGCCAAGGCTGATGTACCTTTCGTGCCGCTCAATATTGCGGTGCTGACTGTAAGCGACACCCGCACCCTGGAAACCGATACCTCGGGCCAGGTCTTCGTCGACCGTCTGACCGCTGCCGGCCATAACCTGGCCGAACGGGTGATGCTCAAAGATGACCTGTACAAAATCCGTGCGCAAGTCGCCACCTGGATTGCCGAAGACGTGGTGCAAGTCGTGCTGATCACCGGCGGCACCGGCTTCACAGGCCGCGACAGTACGCCGGAAGCGGTCGCCTGCCTGCTCGATAAACAGGTGGATGGCTTCGGCGAGCTGTTCCGGCAGATCTCGGTGGCCGATATCGGTACCTCCACCGTGCAGTCCCGGGCGCTGGCCGGCCTGGCCAATGGCACGCTGGTCTGCTGCCTGCCGGGGTCAACCAATGCGGTGCGCACCGGTTGGGACGGCATCTTGGCCGAGCAGCTGGATTCGCGGCACCGTCCGTGCAATTTCGTTCCTCATCTGAAACAGGCGGCGCCTTGTGAATCCCGTGGGTAAGCCTGGCAAGACCGGCAGCCTGATGCCGGTCGAAACGGCCCTCGCCAGATTGCTGGAAATGGCTGACGCATCGAGGATCGTCGAGCGTGAGCGGTTGCCGCTGGCGAAGGTTCAGGGCCGGGTACTGGCCGAGGATCTGGTTGCGACGCTGGATCTTCCGCCCTGGCCCAACAGCGCGATGGACGGGTATGCCCTGGCTCTGGCGGACTGGAAGGGCGAACCGTTGCCGGTCAGCCAGAAGGTTTTCGCCGGTCAATTCCCCGAGCCATTGCAGCCCGGTACATGTGCGCGGATCTTCACGGGTGCGCCGGTGCCCCAGGGGGCCGATTGTGTCGAGATGCAGGAAAACGCCGAGGTACAGGGCGATGAACGCGTGCGTTTCATCGAACCCATGAAGGCAGGGCAGAACATCAGGCCCCAGGGCCAGGAAACCACGAAGGGGGAACTGATCCTGACGGCGGGAACCCGGCTCGGCCCGATCGAGCAAGGGTTGGCGGCGTCCTTGGGACGCGCGGAGCTGGACGTGGTACGCAAGGTGCGCGTCGCGGTGTTGTCGACGGGCGACGAGCTGGTGGAACCGGGTCAGGATCTGGGACCCGGACAGATCTACAACAGCAACCGCGTGCTGTTGTGCAGCTGGTTGCAGCGCCTGGGTTGCGAAGTGATCGATGCCGGCATTCTCCCGGATGATCTGCCGAGCACTCGCGAGCGTCTCGGCCAGTTGCAGGACGTCGATCTGATACTTTCCACGGGTGGTGTCTCGGTAGGGGAGGCGGATTTCCTTGGGATCGCTTTGCGCGAAGAGGGTGAACTGGCGCTGTGGAAGCTGGCCATCAAACCCGGAAAACCGCTGACGTTTGGGCATTTTCGCAATGTGCCGGTGATCGGTTTGCCGGGTAACCCGGCGTCGACGCTGGTCACCTTCGCCTTGCTGGCGCGGCCTTATCTGTTGCGGCGTCAGGGGGGGCAGGATGTCGAACCGCTGAAATTCCCGGTGCCGGCAGGCTTTGACTGGCCTGTGGCCGGCAACCGCCGCGAGTATCTGCGCGGGCGCCTGGAGCAGGGGCGGGCCACTGTCTATCGCAATCAAAGCTCTGGCGTCCTGCGCAGTGCCGCGTGGGCCGATGGGCTGGTGGAGGTGCTGGAAGGGCGTACGCTGACCAACGGCGACGAGGTGAATTTCATACCCTTGAGCGACCTCCTGGGCTGAGAGGGTGTGCAAGTGCAGGCTCGGCTGATGCAGTCGACGCCTGCATTTTTGTATCAAGAGCTCATCAGACCGACGAGCTGATCGAAACGGCTGTTGGCGACCCAGCCCAGCAGGCCCATCACCACGGCAGCCGCACCGGCCGAATAGGCGAGGCGATGCTTGATGGATTTGACGTCCCCGCGGACTTCAGCGAGATCCCTGCAAATGTATTTCAGGTGAGTCTCCAGCTCGGTGATACGAGGTTCCATATCATTTCCTCCAGTGGTTTTAGCGCTGCTTTTGAAGTCGGTTTTATGATTGACGCGGCTTTCGGCAAGTGGGGCGACCGGGCTCACTGGGATTCTGCTTTCATGGCTCGACATGGAAACCGCCACTCACTGTTTTGGCTTCCTGCTGGTATCTGCTGCCATGCGGACTGTTGAAAGTCCTGACGATGTATCCATTCATTTACATGCACATCCTTGCGTGTTTTCAGATAGAAGATTGATACCGCCCGAACAAGGTGAACCAGCGAACAAATCCGGTCAATTGAGCTGATTCGTCAGATTTCGTAAGAAAAAATACCGCTCTGTAGGACGTACAACCCCGAACCCGAATTAATTAAAGGGTTTGAGGCTTTTTTGCGTGCGCCAGTGGTCAACATGTCCCGTTACCAATCAATTGCGGGAGTGACCACAATGAGTGAACGCAGGGCACTGTTGATTCTGCATGGCAAGCAGGCACTCAATGAGGAGGTTCGCGCCGCCGTCGAAGGCAAGCGCAAACAGGGCTGGGAAGTGGCGGTGCGACTGACCTGGGAGGCCGGCGACGCCCAGCGCCTGGTCGAGGAAGCGCTGACGGCCGGTTATCGGCAGATCATTGCCGGCGGCGGGGACGGCACGTTGCGCGACATTGCCGAGGCCCTCGCGGCGCATCCGCGCAAGGCCAGTCTGGTGTTGTTGCCGCTGGGAACCGCCAACGATTTTTCCCGTGCGGCGGGGATTCCCCTGGTGCCGGCGCAGGCGCTGGAGCTGTTGGAGGTGGCGCCCCGCGACATCGATCTGGGGGAGGTCGGCGGGCAGATTTTTCTGAATATGGCCACCGGTGGTTTCGGCAGCCAGGTCACGGCCAATACTTCAGAGGATTTGAAAAAAGTCCTGGGTGGCGCGGCCTATCTGTTCACCGGTCTGTCGCGATTCAGTGAGCTGCATGCCGCGTACGGAGAGCTGCAAGGCCCGGACTTCCACTGGAGTGGCGAGCTGCTGGCGCTGGGTATCGGCAACGGGCGTCAGGCCGGGGGAGGGCATGTCCTGTGTCCGCAGGCCCTGGCCGATGATGGCTTGCTGGACATCAGTATCCTGCCGGCGCCACAGGAGCTCGTCGGGACTTTGAAAAACCTGCTGAGCGACGGTTTCGGCCTCGACAACATGTTTGTCCGCACCCGCTTGCCCTGGGTTGAAATCAAGGTGGCCGAAGGGCTTTATATCAATCTGGATGGCGAACCGCTGGAGGGCGACAGCCTGCGGTTCGAGGTGCGTCCCGGGGCGTTGCAGGTGCATTTGCCGCAGGATTCGCCACTACTGCTGGCCCGGCAGGCGCTCAATCGTCGAGGCTGATGATCTGTTCCCTGACGGCGAAAAGCACCAGGCCCGCCACATCGTAGATCTGCAAGCGCTTCATGATCTGCGAGCGGTGGGTTTCCACGGTCTTGATGCTCAGGCCCAGGCCATGGGCGATTTCCCGGGTGGACTTGCCGCGCACGATCAGGCGCAGGATTTCCAGCTGGCGCGCCGTCAGGTTGTGTGATTCGGCGGTTTCCGGCTGGTTTTTCTGGTTGTTGCGGGTCAGGGCCTGATTGATCACCGTATGCGCGATCGCCGGACTCAGGTAGCGCTCGTTGTTGCGCAGCGCTTCCAGCGCATGCTCGAGCTCGGTGGCGGTAGTGTCCTTGAGCAGGTAGCCGTGGGCGCCGGATTCCAGCGCCTGCATGATCAGCGCCGGATCGGTGTGCATCGAAAGAATCAGCACCTTGCTCTGCGGGCGGACGCGTCGCAGTTGTTGCAAGGCCTGCAAGCCGCTGGTTTCTTTCATGGAGATATCCAGCAACACAATATCGGGGACCAGTTGCTCGACCATTTCGAGCAGCTGCGAGCCATCGTTGGCCTCGCCGATTACCGCGTAACCGGGAATATCCAGTACCAGAGCGCGCACGCCGGCCCTGATCAGCGAGTGGTCATCCACCAGAAGTAAGTTACAAGTCAACGCAGAACCTTATTCGTGCTGGCCCGCTCGAGTGCCCGGGGCGCCCAGGGGAAAAGTGCTTCGATTCGAGTGCCTTTGCCCGGTTCGCTGATCACGTTCAAGGTGCCACCCAATTGTTCGATCCGTTCGGCCATCCCGGCCATGCCCCGTTGTCCTTCCCGCCCGGGGTTGGCGGCTGGCGCGAAGCCCTGGCCGTCATCGCTGATCATCAGGGTCAAGCCTTGGGGCAGGCGTTGCACGCGGATCAGCAGATTCTGGGCCTGGGCATGGCGCAGGATATTGGTAACAGCTTCCTGGGCAATACGAAATGCGGCAACCGCCATTTCCTCGGGAATGCCGTTCAGACGCTGCTGGCAGTCCAGGCTCCAGTTCACCGACGTATTGGTCAATGTCTTGAGCAGGTGCGCGCGCAGGCTGGCTTCCAGGCCGAGGCTGGTCAGCTGGCGCGGGTTGAGAATGGCTGACACGTCGCGGACTTTGTTCAGGGTTTCGTCCAGCGTCTCGCAGAGTGCCGAACTCTGTTCCTGCAAGTCTTCGGGGAGGCGGCGTTTCAACCATTCGCTTTGCAGTTTGGCGGCGGTCAGCAGTTGGCCGATATCGTCGTGCAGTTCACGGCTGAGACGATGACGCTCGTTCTCCTGGACTTGCAACAAGCGATCGGCGAGCTCCTGCGGCTGGAACTTGATCGACTTGCGTGACAAGCGATGCTGCACCCAGACGCTGCTGGCGGCAGCCACATTGAGCAGCAGCAGGCCGAGCGAGAGTTGGGCGGACAGACTGTAGGTCAGCACGCAGCCAAGGGCGGAACCCAGACATAGCAGCAGGGTGAACCGGCGTGCGTTTTCTCGCGAGGGTTGCCATTTGGCGATTGACTTGAGGCTGGCGTGCATAACGGATGGAGCCAATGGATGTTCGCTGCGGGCAGAGCGGCCTGGATGGCTGGCGGGTCTCTGAATGAAAAAACTGTCACTTATGTTGTTGGAATCAATACGGTTAAGTGATCGACAGTCAAATGAAAACTTCTCTGCAGACATATCACTGAAATCACTGTGCCATTAATTGAGAGCAACTAGCGGGCGGCATAATACCACTTAAGATACCGTCGGTCGCGTTTACCCAATATGTCCATGGGGTCAGGAAAATCGCCACATTGGACGTCAGTTCCACAATGGAAAAAGTTGGATTGTTCGATAGATATCGAGGTTGCCGGAAGTTGTATTTTTATACACAGGCAAACCCTGATACGGCCGGAAAAATTCGGCGTTCGTTCGGGCTGATTATTTTTTTGAGTTTGTCGCGGGCAGGCATGAACTATTCAATTGCGACATTTACGGTTGAAGCAGAAGTGTCTCAAGTGCACCTGATTACGCTTGGCGCTCCGAGTAGGCCACCAGGGCCAGTGGCTTGACGCTGAGTGGCAGCTGGATCTGGCTCTGTCCGACCTGAAAGGCAAAGGCTTCGATCAACGAGCATTGTTCACTTTCGTCGAGGCTCAGTTGGCCAGTGTTGTGGTCGACCAGTTCCAGTTGCCAGGCCATCAGCGTGAAACAGTCTTTCAACGCTGCCAGCGCTTGGGTATGAAGGTCGACGTGGTCCACCGCCTGGTTCAGCAACTGGTGAATGTGCAGCGAAAACTCGGAAACCGCCTCCAGCGCCAGAGCTTTTGCCTTGTGCGCAAGTTTCAGGAGGGTGCTGAGCATGCAGTCGATGGCGTCCTTGTCGTTGCTGATCAATTGCAAATGGCTGAGGCATTCTTCGGACTTGGCCAGGAGTGTTTCAGCCTCGGCAAGAAACTCGGGGAACCGCTGCGCCCAGTCTTTGTGCTCGTTCGGCATGCTTATCTCCACCACGTCATGTCTGATGAGGGAATGCCGTGTGTGCCGACGATCATGAACCGTCGTGAGATCGCGCCCCGGTGTGCAATGGCACGAACCTGGGGTTTCAAGAGGAGGTGTTTCCACTGACCTGCGATCGCACACAATAGCCTGACTCCGTTCATGCAATGAGAATGGCGTCACATTAATGGCTATTGGATATTGCGAACATCAGGTTGGGCCTGATTGTTACTAGGGGAATCCCCTAGGCGCAGGAACCTTCGGCGCAAACCGGGGTCGCGTCGGAGAGAATGTAGCAGATGATTTCACCGAGCCAGTAAAGCATGATGTTAATGTGACATCAATGCCCGTTCATGGCATTTTGTTAGTGATTTGTGACGGGATCAAGATCTTCCGGATCCAGCCGATAACCCCCAATAGTGAATTCATCAGTACAAGCCCAGGAGTCATGATGGCCGGCATTCTCGACACGGTAGACCAACGCACGCAACTGGTGGGTGAGAATCGCCTGGAAATTCTCATGTTTCGACTGGCAGGACGCCAATTGTTCGCGATCAACGTGTTCAAGGTTCAGGAAGTCCTGCAACTGCCGAAGCTGACCCTGATGCCCCAGCGTCACCCGTTCGTCTGCGGCGTGGTCAACCTGCGCGGGCAGACCTTGCCGGTGATCGACCTGTCCCAGGCCATCGGCATGCGTCCGCTGGTGCCGGGGCCGAACAGCACGATCATCGTCACTGAATACAACCGTTCGGTGCAGGCATTCCTCGTCGGTGGCGTCGACCGCATCGTCAACATGAACTGGGAAGCCATCCTGCCGCCGCCGACCAGCGCCGGCCGCCAGCATTACCTGACCGCCATCAGCAAGGTCGACGATCAACTGGTGGAAATCATCGACGTGGAAAAAGTCCTCGCCGAAATCGTCCCGTACAACGCCAAGGTTTCCCGCGACAAACTCGACGATCCGGTGCTGGAGCGCGCCCGTGGCCGTGAAGTGCTGCTGGTGGACGACTCCAACGTTGCGCTGTCGCAACTGCGCGACACCCTCGGCCAGTTGGGTGTGAAGATGCACATTGCCAGCGACGGCCTGAAGGCGTTGAACATGCTCAAGGCGTGGGCCGACACCGGGGTGAACATGACCGACAAGCTGCTGATGGTCTTCACCGACGCGGAAATGCCGGAAATGGACGGCTATCGCCTGACCACCGAAATCCGCAACGATCCGCGCCTGCGTGGCTTGTACGTGGTGCTGCACACTTCGCTGTCCGGCAGCTTCAACGATTCGATGGTGAAGAAGGTCGGTTGCGACAACTTCCTGTCCAAATTCCAGCCGGACAAACTGGTCGATGTGGTGCGCCAGCGCCTGATGCTCGACGCCGTACCGGCCTGATAGCGGGTGGGAGCGACGGACTCGCTCCCACCGGTTTCTTTTCAGTCTTTGATTCGCCCATGAAGCTCGTATAGGGTGGCGTTTTTGACCCACCAGGGAGCTGGCCATGCTGCGTCTGAGCGCGCTTTATCGTTACCCGTTGAAATCCGGCAAGGGCGAGGTCCTGCAAGGGATCGGCCTGGACAAACTGGGGCTTGAGGGGGATCGACGCTGGATGCTGGTGGACGAGGCCAGCGGACGTTTCCTGACCCAGCGCGCCGAAGCGAAGATGAGCCAGTTGTCAGCGCTGTGGAATGCCGACGGTGGCCTGACGCTCAGTGCGCCGGGGCATTCGGCGCTGGATATCGCCTTGCCCGAAAGCGATGCCGAGCTGCGTGGCGTGACTATCTGGCGCGACACCCTGCGTGTGCCGGATGCCGGTGACGAAGCGGCCCGATGGGTCAGCGATTTCCTTGGCAAGCCGACCCGTCTGGTGCAAGTGCCGCTGGAGCGCGCCCGCACCACCCAGGCCGGATATGGCAAGGATGACGATCAGGTGGCATTCGCCGATGGCTTCCCATTGCTGCTGATCGGCGAGGCGTCGTTGCAACATTTGTCGCAGGAGGTCGGGCGGCCGCTGGAAATGCTGCGTTTCCGGCCGAACCTGGTGATCGAGGGCAGCGAAGCCTACGCCGAGGATGGCTGGAAGCGGATCCGCATTGGCGATGTCGAGTTTCGGGTGGTCAAGTCCTGCTCGCGCTGCATTCTTACCACGATCGATCCGCAGACCGGCGAGCGCAGCGCCGACCGAGAGCCGCTGGCGACCCTGCAGAAAACCCGCGCCGAGGCTGATGGTGCGATGTTCGGGCAGAATCTGGTCAACGACGGTAATGGTCGTCTGGAAGTCGGGATGGCGGTCGAGATCCTTGAATAATCGGTAACGGAAACGAAAATGCCCGTGTCCTTGGACACGGGCATTTTTTTGCCGCGAGAGCCGTGGACTCAGCCGCGATACTCGCACAGGTAAGCGGTGTCGACCGCGACCTTCAGCTGGAACTTGCTGTTGGCCGGGACGTTGAACTGGCTGCCGGCGGCGAAGGTTTCCCAGTCGTTGCTGTCTGGCAGCTTGACGGTCAGCGCACCGGAAACAACGTGCATGATTTCACGCTGGCTGGTGCCGAATTCGTATTCGCCCGGGGCCATGACGCCGATGGTCGCCGGACCTTCAGCGGTGCCAAAGGCGATCGACTTGACGGTGCCGTCGAAGTACTCGTTGACTTTAAACATGGGCGATTCCTCGAAAAGGGCTAAAAAGGGCCGGCCAGTATGCCCAAGGCTTCCGGTGCCGTCACGCCCCTAAAGCGGCAGCACCAGCGGCAGCAGCCGCGCGGTATTGCGGGCGTCTTCCAGTGCCCGATGCTGCTGGCCGTTGAACTGCATGCCGGCCAGTTGCAGCGCGCCGTTGAGCCCCATCGGTCGTTCGAGGCGCCGGGCCTTGGCGAAGCGCTGTTTGAGATTCATGTGCGGGACACGGCTCAACGCGCTGTCGAGTTGCAGGCGCTGCCATTCCTGAAGCAACTGCCTGCGGTCGTAATCGCCCCAACTGGCCCAACCTTCGAGCCGCGTCTGGTGCTGGCCGAGCCAGCGCTCGAACGCCGGCCAGACTTCGCCCAGCGGTTGCGCGCTGTCGATGTTGGCCTGGGTGATGTGCGTCAGCTCCCGACAGAACGGCGTCAGCAGCGGACGGCGCGTCGGTTTGACGAAGCGTTGAAAGTGATCCTGTTCGCGACCGGCCCGATCCACCAGGGTGGCACCGATTTCGATGATTTCCATGTCCGTAACCGGCCAGCCACCTTCGTCGGTGGTGGCTTCCAGATCAATGACCAGCCAATGGGGCATCGCAGGGTTCCTGATATACGCGTTCTGATAGTCAGAGCGTAGTCAAACCTTGCGGATGCGCCCGGCGACTCACTCGACCTGCAACAGAACCTGACGATTTTTCACCTGATCGCCGACCTTGACCTGCACCCGCTTGAGTACGCCGTCGATGCCGGCCTTGAGCGGGTGCTCCATTTTCATCGCTTCCAGCACCACCAGCAGTTGCCCTTTGCTGACCGGGCTGCCTTCGCTGACCAGCACGTCGACAATGGCACCGTCCATCGGCGCCTTCAAGGTGCCGGAGCTGACGCTGCTCTGACTGCCGATCACCGCATGAGTTCGATCCACCAGCCGCAGGCTGCCGGGACGGGTGAACAACCAGAGTTGTCCATCATCAAGACGATAGGCATGGCGTTGGCGCACACCGTCGATTTCCAGGAGGGCCGAGCGCTCGTCGTGGGCGAGCAGTTTGAGCGCCAGCGTGCGGTCGGCCACGCGCACCTCGAACGCGCCTTGCGCTCCGGCGAGCAGTTGCACGTTCCAGTCCTGATCTTCCAGGCCCAGCCGATACCGCAGCGGCACGCTGGCGGTGTTGCGCCAGCCGTTCAGTGGCGCGCGGTGCGCCTGGGCCGTGCCCTGATAAAACAGCAGCGCCGCGATGGCCAGTTCCTCGGCATTGGGCGCATACGCCTGCAGGCAAGGGTGATCGGCGAAGTACTGAGGGATGAAAGCGGTGCTGAATTCGCCACGGATGAATTGTGGATGTTGCAGCAGATGGGTCAGCAGGCGCTGATTGCTGTGCAGACCCAGCAGAACGCTGTCCTGTACCGCGCGCAGCAGTTTGCGCCGGGCCTCTTCGCGAGTCGCGCCGTGGGCGATCAGTTTGCCGAGCATCGGGTCGTAGAACGCGCTGACCGACTGGCCTTCGCGCAGGCCATGGTCAATCCGGGTGCCCTCGTGCAAGGCCGGCTCCCAGGCTTCGACCCGGCCGGTCTGCGGCAGAAAGCCCTGTGCCGGATCTTCGGCGTAGAGGCGCACCTCCATGGCATGGCCGTTGAGTTGCACCTGATCCTGGGTCAACGGCAGCGGCTGTCCTTCGGCGATGCGTAATTGCCACGCCACCAGATCCTGCCCGGTGATCAACTCGGTCACCGGATGCTCTACTTGCAGGCGCGTGTTCATCTCCAGAAAGTAGAAGCTTCCACGGGCATCGAGCAGAAACTCCACGGTGCCGGCACCGACGTAGTTCACTGCCCGTCCGGCCTTGAGCGCCGCTTCGCCCATCGCCTGGCGCAGCTCGGCGGTCATGACCGGGCAGGGCGCTTCCTCGATGACTTTCTGATGACGGCGCTGGATCGAGCAGTCGCGCTCGCCGAGGTAAACCAGATGCCCGTGGTGGTCGCCAAACAACTGCACTTCGATGTGTCGAGGTTCGATCAGCGCCTGTTCGAGGATCAGTTCATCACTGCCGAAACCGTTCAGCGCCTCGGAGCGCGCCGTACGCAGCTGCGCCGGCAGTTCATCGGCGTTGTGTGCCAGACGCATGCCGCGCCCGCCACCGCCGGCGCTGGCCTTGATCATCAGCGGATAACCAATGCGTTCGGCTTCGCGCAGCAAGGTCGCATCATCCTGTTCGGCGCCTTGATAACCGGCAATGCACGGCACGCGGGCTTCAAGCATGGCGATTTTCGACAGGCGTTTGCTGCCCATCAGCTCAATGGCCTCGGCGCTGGGGCCGATGAAGGTCAGCCCCGCTTGTTCGCAGGCGCGGGCAAACTCGGCGTTTTCCGAGAGGAAACCATAGCCGGGGTGGATCGCATCGGCACCGCTGCGCCGGGCGGCATCGAGGATGGCCGGAATATTGAGGTAGGACTGTTGCACCGGTGCCGGGCCGATGTTCACCGCTTGATCGGCCATCTGCACATGCAACGCGTCGGCATCGGCCTCGCTGAACACGGCGACGGTGCGATAGCCCAGGGCCTGGGCCGTGCGCTGGATGCGACAGGCGATTTCACCGCGATTGGCAATCAGGATTTTGTGGATGGCGGGCATGGTGGCTTTCCTGGAAGTGGGCGGTGAATGGATTGGCTTCCCACGGGGGTTACGAGGCCCACCGAGGCTTGCGCTTCTGCACGAACGCCATGGTCCCCTCGATTCCCTCGGCGCCGGTCACCGCCGCGCTGAACCATTGCGCCGCGTCATCCAGTAACTGGCTCGAAGGCTGGGCGGCACTGGCCAGCAGCAGTTTCTTGGTCATGGCATTGGCCTCGGGGGCGCAACACAACACGTGCTGCAGCACTTCATCCAGCCGTTCGGCCAGGGCTTGCGGATCCTCCTCGACAAAATGCACCAGCCCCATGCGTCGTGCGTGCGTGCCGTCGAAACGTGCAGCGGTCAGCGCCAGGCGCCGGGTTTCGGTGAGGCCGATCCGCTGCACCACGAACGGCGCGATCTGCGCCGGCAGCAGGCCGAGGCTGGTTTCCGGCAGGCCGAATTGCGCCTGATGATCGGCGATGGCGATGTCGCTGACACACGCCAGACCGAACCCGCCGCCAAGCACCGCGCCTTGCAGCACGGTGATCAGCACTTGCGGCGCGTGTTGTGCTTCTTCCAGCAGGGCACCGAAGGCGCGGTTCAACTCGCGATAGGCATCGGCGCCCCGGGTGCGGGCGCTGGCCATGTCCTTGATGTCGCCACCGGCGCAGAAGTGCCCGCCGGCGCCGCTGAGCACCAGTGCGCGCACGCCTCTGTCGTCGCGCGCTGCCGCCAGCACGCTGCGCAGTTCCGCGACCATTTGCAGGCTCATGGCGTTGCGACTGTCGGGGCGATTGAGGGTGATGTGCAGCACGCCGTTATGGGATTCGAGCAGCAGCGTCTGGCAATCGGGCAGGGGGCTCATTTCTTTTTTCCCGGCAGGATGCCCATCAGTTTGCAGATGATCCCCAGCATGATTTCGTCGGCGCCGCCGCCAATCGACACCAGCCGCACGTCGCGGTAGGCGCGGGCCACCGGGTTGTCCCACATGAAGCCCATGCCGCCCCAATATTGCAGGCAACTGTCGCTGACTTCGCGGCCGAGGCGCCCGGCCTTGAGCTTGGCCATCGATGCCAGTCGCGTGACGTCCTGGCCTTTCACGTATTGCTCGGTGGCCTGGTAGACCAGCGCCCGCAGGCATTCGATTTCGGTCTGCAATTCGGCGAGGCGGAAGTGGATCACCTGGTTATCGATCAGCGCATTGCCGAAGGTCTTGCGCTCCTTGCAGTACTCGATGGTGCTGTCGACGCAATATTCCAGGCCCTTGATCATGTTTGCCGCGCCGAACAGCCGCTCTTCCTGGAATTGCAGCATCTGCATCATGAAGCCGGCGCCCTCATGGCCGATGCGGTTGCGCTGGGGCACGCGCACGTTGTCGAAAAACACCTGGGCGGTTTCCGAGCTGCGCATGCCGAGCTTGTCCAGGTGCGAGCTGAGGCTGATGCCGGGGCTGTTCATCGGCACCATGATCAGCGACTTGTTGACGTGCGGTTTGTCATCGGATGTGTTCGCCAGCAGGCAAATGAAGTCGGCGCTCGGCGAGTTGGTGATCCACATCTTGCTGCCGTTGATCACGTAGTCGTCGCCATCCTTGCGCGCCGTGGTCTTCAATCCGGCGACGTCGGAGCCGGCCCCGACTTCCGAGACGCCGATGCAGCCGACCTGTTCGCCGGTGATCGCCGGACGCAGGAACTCTTCGCGCAATTCATCGGAGCCGAAGCGGGCAAGGGCGGGGGTACACATGTCGGTCTGCACCCCGATCGACATCGGAATCCCGCCGCAATGAATGGTGCCGAATTCTTCGGCGGCGACGATCGAATAGCTGTAGTCGAGGCCCATGCCACCGAACTTTTCCGGTTTGGAGATCCCCAGCAGGCCGAGGTCGCCGGCCTTGCGGAAGATCTCGTGGATCGGAAAACGCCCGGCCTTTTCCCAGGCCTCGACGTGGGGGTTGATCTCGTGCTCGACGAATTGGCGGACGGTGCGGCGCAGTGCTTCGTGTTCCGGGGTGAAGATCATTTTTTATTGTTCTCCTGAAATCCGTGGCAGTTAGAACCGGCTCACGCCGAAGCTGTTGGGTTGCAGCGCACGCACGTCGGCCTCGTGGCACAGGTCCAGCAGATAGCCGAGCAGGGTACGGGTGTCACGGGGGTCGATCAGGCCGTCGTCCCACAGGTTGGCACTGCCGTAGAGAGCGGTGGACTGGCTGTCGAGTTTCTGCGCGGTGACCTGTTCCAGCATGTCGAGCATTTTCGGATCGGGCTCCAGGCCATCCTTGAGCTGCCTGGCTTCGGTGACGATGCGCAACACCTTGCCGGCCTGGGCGCCGCCCATGACGGCGGTGCGGCTGTTGGGCCAGGCGAAGATGAATCGCGGGTCGAGGCCGCGCCCGCACATCGCATAGTTGCCGGCCCCGTAGGAGCCGCCCACGACGATGGTCAGTTTCGGCACCCGGGCGTTGGCCACCGCTTGAATCAGTTTCGAGCCGTGCTTGATCACGCCTTGTTGTTCTGACTCCGTGCCGACCATGAACCCGGTGGTGTTGTGGAAAAACAGCAGCGGCGTCTGGCTCTGGTCGCAGAGCTGAATGAACTGCGCCGCCTTGCTCGCGCCATTGGGGGTGATCGGGCCGTTGTTGCCGATGAAGCCGCAGGCCCGGCCGTGGATTTTCAGGTGGCCGCACAGGGTCTGTTGATCGAACTCACCCTTGAACTCCAGGAAGCGTGATTCGTCGGCGATCCGTGCAATGATTTCGCGCGCGTCGTAGGGCTTTTTCGGGTCGTCGGGAATCAGCCCGAGCAATTCGTCGATGGGGTAGAGCGGTTCTTTGTATTGCGGCTCGGGCAGCCACGGCAGTTGCTCGTTCCAGTTCAACAGGCTGACGATTTCCCTTACCTGACGCACGCCGTCGGCATCGTTCTCGGCCAGGTATTCGGCGGTGCCGGCCACCTGCGCGTGCATTTCGGCGCCGCCCAGTTCTTCATCGGTGGCGACTTCGCCGGTGGCGGCCTTGAGCAGCGGCGGACCGGCCAGGAACAGCTTGGCCTTGCCGCGCACCACCACCACGTAATCCGACAGCCCCGGCTGATAGGCGCCGCCAGCGGTGGCCGAACCATGTACCACGGTGATTTGCGGCAGGCCCATGGCGGACATCCGCGCCTGATTGGCAAAGCTGCGCGCGCCTTCGACGAAAATCTCCGCCGCGTAGTTGAGGTTGGCGCCGCCGCTTTCGGCGAGGGTGATGACCGGCAGTTTGTTTTCCTGGGCGATCTGTTGCAGGCGCAGGGATTTTTTCAGGCCGGTGGGCGAGATGGTTCCGCCCTTGATCGCGCTGTTGTTCGCCACCACCAGCGCCCGCACGCCGGACACGTAGCCGATGCCGGCGATCAAGCCTCCACCGGCAGCGCTGCCGTCCTTGTCGTCATGCAACTTGTAACCGGCGAGGCTGGCGAGTTCCAGGAAGGGCGAGCCGGGGTCTAGCAGCAGGTTCAGACGCTCGCGTGGCAGCAGTTGGCCGCGCTTGTCGAATTTCGGTTTGG
The DNA here is from genome assembly GCF_025447575.1 of Pseudomonas sp. B2M1-30. Classification (NCBI taxonomy): domain Bacteria; kingdom Pseudomonadati; phylum Pseudomonadota; class Gammaproteobacteria; order Pseudomonadales; family Pseudomonadaceae; genus Pseudomonas; species Pseudomonas sp. B2M1-30. The sequence goes on from NZ_JAOEJT010000005.1 coordinate 342,580, forward strand.
CTTCGGCGGCTTTGTTCAGCAGGTTCTGCTCGAGTTGCTGCACATGCTCGATGGCCGCGAGCATCGCCGCGCGATTGCGGGCAAACGTTTCGCTGTGGGGATCGAGTTGGGACTGGATCTGCGGCATGGCTTACTCCTTGTCCTTGAGTACGTCCGGCAAAAACGCGCGGTGGAAACCGTTGAACGATTCGCTGTGGGTCGCCTTGTGCAGCGGCCAGGCGCGACTGCCGAGACTCGCCGCGCCGTCGATGCGCAAGGTGCTGCCGCTGATGAATGCCGCCGCCGGGCTGAGCAGGAACACGATGGCCGCGCTGACCTCCGACTCGGTGCCGATGCGCTTGAGCGGCACCTGTTCGCGCAGGGTCGGGATCACCGCTTTGAATGCGCCTTCGTAAGTGTCCATGCCACTGGAGGCGATCCATCCCGGCGCCACCGCGTTGACCCGCACTCCCGCATGGCCCCACTCGAACGCGGCGGTCTTGGTGAAGTTGTCCATACCCGAGCGTGCGGCGCCGGAATGGCCCATGCCGGGCATGCCGCCCCACATGTCGGCGAGCATGTTGACGATGTTGCCGCCGTGCTTGCTCATGGATTGGTTGAACACTTCCCGGGCCATCAGGAAGCCGCCGACCAGATTGGTGCGCAGCACGGTTTCGAAACCTTTCTGATTGATCGACGCCAACGGCGACGGATACTGGCCGCCGGCATTGTTGACCAGGCCGTGGATGGGCCCGTGCTCGTGGATCAGCTCGGCAACCAGTTGCTTCACGGCTTCTTCATCGCGAATGTCGCAGGCCTTCCAGTACGCGCGACCACCGTCCTCGGCAATTTCGGCGGCGACCCGCTGGAGCTTTTCCGCTTTGCGTCCGACCAGCACCACGGTGGCCCCGAGCGCCGCTAGTTCATGGGCGGTACACCGGCCGATGCCGCTGCCGCCACCGGTGACGATGAGAGTCTGGCCGCTGAACAGATCGGCTCGGAAAATCGATTCATACGGCATGCTGGCCATCCTCTAGTCGAACTGTTCGGCGATGCTCTGCGGCACCGGGATCTGGATTTCCAGCAGTTGCTGGGCGAAAGCCTTGCCTTGCGGATCGATGCGCAGACTGGCCACGCCACCGCCGCCGAGGGCGTTTTCCAGGAGGAAATTCAGGCTGTGGGTGCCGGGCAGATACCAGCGCTCGACCCGCCCGTGGAGCGGGTCGAGGACGTGGCGCATCCAGTCGACGACCACCGCCGGGGTCAGCGCTTCGGCGATCCACGGCAAGTATTCCGGCCGCCGTGGCATCACCCCGATGTTGCTGTGATTACCCTTGTCGCCAGAGCGTGCCACGGCCAGTTTCACCAGGGCCACGCTGGCGTCGGCGCGACCGTGGGGCTTGGGCGGTTCATGGGGCAGGGGCAGGTCCTGGCTGTCGAGCGCGGTAGCGTCGGGGAGGGTGAAGGGATGGTGCTCACCGGCGATGTCGATGTGCAGGGTGCAGGCGCTTTTGTCGACGAGGAACGAGAACAGCCGGATCAGCGGATACACCGTTGGCCGGCCGCCGACGATTCCGGTCAGTCCGGGCGCCATGCCGGTGGCGGCCTGGGCGATTTCCCGGGAGAACAGGATCAGCGCCTGCCTGTGCGGATGACGGACCGCCAGTTTGATCACCACTTCACGGCTGTCGCGACGCTGGCCGTGGGGGCCGTAAGTGGCTTCGCTGCCGAGCAGTTCGATGTGGGTTTCGCTGTAGGGTCCCCAGCCGCGCTGTTCAAGCATTTCCGAGGTTTTGCCGAGGATCGCCTGACTGACACGCCGGGCCTTGTCCACCGCATCGATGCCGGCGATCAGGCAACTGGCGGAGCAGCGAAAACCGTCCGGATACGTGGCGCTGACCTTGTATTTGTCGCTGGGCGGCAGGCCTTTGGCGCCGTGGACCCGCACGGCATTCAGGCCTTGTTGCTGAAGTTTGACCTGGCTGAAATCGCACACCACATCAGGCAACAGATACGCCTGGGGATCGCCGATTTCATACAGCATCTGTTCGCCGACGGTCAGCGGTGTGACCAGCCCGCCCGAGCCTTCGGGCTTGCTGACGATGAAGTGGCCGTCGGCGCTGACCTCGACGATCGGGAAGCCGATGTGCTCATAGTCCGGGACGTCACGCCAGTCGGTGAAGTTGCCGCCGGTGCATTGTGCGCCGCATTCGATGATGTGCCCGGCCAGGGCAGCCTGGGCGAGTTTGTCGAAGTCGTGCCATGACCAGCCGAATTCATGCACCAGCGCGGCGCTGACCACTGCGCTGTCGACCACCCGCCCGGTGATGACGATGTCGGCACCCAGGCGCAGGGCCTCGACGATGCCCGGCGCGCCGAGGTAGGCGTTGGTCGAGACGCACACCGGCGGCAGCGGGGCGCCGCTGAACATTTCCGTGATGCCTTGATTGGCGAGTTGTTTGAGTTGCGGTTGCAGGTCGTCGCCCAGCAGCACGGCGATTTTCAGGTCAATCCCGGCCGCATCGCAGGCCGCTTGCAAGGCGGCGGCGCAGGCCTGTGGATTGACTCCGCCGGCGTTGCTGATGACGCGGATGCGTTGCTCGGCCAGTTGCGGCAGCAGGGGCGTGAGGACGTCGATGAAGTCGCTGGCGAATCCGGTCCGGGGATCTTTCATCCGGGCGCCGGCCATGATCGACAGGGTGATTTCCGCCAGGTAGTCGAACACCAGATAGTCCAGTCGACCGGCGTCCACCAGTTGCGCGGCAGCGGTCGAGGTATCACCCCAGAATGCACTGGCGCATCCGATACGCACGGTAGTTGGCATTTTTATCTCCGACACAGGCACCTCCGACAGAAGTGCTTCGAGACTACCAAGCAAGCGCTTGGTTTGTAAACGGCTGAAATAATCTTCTGCCCGAGCGCTTGCTTGGTTACCGGCGGCGGCTTAAATTGCCCGCGCAACCCTGCGGTTTCAGGGGAGCAGCCGACTGATCGACTGTAGGAGAGAACGGGTGGACGAGCAAAAAGCCCTGGGGGTGATGCGTGAACTGGTCGATGCCGGTCAGTTGACCGATCCGGAGAGCGCTCGCGGCAAGTTGCTCCAGGTGGCGGCGCACCTGTTCCGCAACAAGGGCTATGAACGCACCACCGTGCGCGATCTGGCGGGAGCGGTGGGGATTCAGTCGGGGAGCATTTTTCATCACTTCAAGAGCAAGGATGAAATCCTTCGTGCCGTGATGGAAGAAACCATCCGTTACAACACCGCGCTGATGCGCGCCTCACTGGCCGAAGCAACCAGCGTGCGCGAGCGGGTGCTGGCGCTGATCCGTTGCGAATTGCAGTCGATCATGGGCGGCAGCGGCGAGGCGATGGCGGTGCTGGTGTATGAGTGGCGCTCGCTGTCCGAGGAAGGCCAGGCCCGGGTGCTGGCGCTGCGCGATATCTATGAAGACATCTGGCTGCAGGTGCTGGGCGAGGCCAGGGACGCCGGGTTTATTCGTGGTGATGTGTTTATCACCCGACGCTTCCTCACCGGGGCGTTGTCCTGGACCACCACCTGGTTCCGTGCCGGCGGCAATCTGAGCCTCGATCAATTGGCCGATGAAGCGCTGATTCTGGTGCTTGAAGAACGCTGAATGCTTTCTATTGGTTCGTGAAACTGGCTAACTGGGCGAAACCGCCTAGCTTGAATGCATGGATCGGTAATTTTTCGGGGAGTGGGGTGTTTTGAAGTCTTCACCAATTCGGACGGCCGCAGGGCTGATGTTCGTAGCGCTGGCTGCATTTTGGGTTTTGCCCGCTCAGTCGGCGCAGTTGGTCCGGGTGGGGGCGGCGCATTTCCCGCCTTACACCATTCGCCCGGAAAACGGCGCCGATACCGGTCTGCTGCCGGAACTGGTCGCCGCCCTGAACCGCTTGCAGAGCGACTATCAGTTCGTGCTGGTGCCGACCTCGATTCCCCGGCGATTCGGTGACTTCAAGGATGGTCGCACGGACATGGCGATCTTCGAGAACCCGGACTGGGGCTGGAAGGACATTCCCCACACCACCGTCGACATGGGGCTGGAAGACGCGGAGATCTTTGTCGCGCAAAGTGAGCCCGGTCGTCAGCAAAGCTACTTCGCCGACCTCACCGGCAAGCGCCTGGCCCTGTTCAGTGGTTATCACTACGAATTCGCCAACTTCAACGCCGATCCGAAATTCCTCGCGCAAAACTACAACGCCACGCTGACCTATTCCCACGACAGCAACCTGTTGATGGTGCTGCGCGGGCGGGCCGATATCGCGCTGGTGACCCGCTCTTATCTGAGCGATTACCTGCTGCGTAACCAGAAGGTGAGCAGTGAGTTGCTGGTTTCGCAGCGCATCGACCAGATCTATCACCACTACGCGATTTTGCGCCCGACCGCACCGATCACCGGCGACGCGTTCAGCAAGTTGCTGCAAGGCCTGCGTGACAACGGCGAGCTGCTGAAGATCTTCGATCCGTACAAGATCGCCGTGGTGCCGGTGTCGCAACACTGACCGGCGCATTTTGGCGCACGGGCTAAATTTCCCCGCCCGGCTCACGTTCCATCGTTGAACTGTCGACGATTATCGTGAGCCCGACCCATGTCCAATCTGAATGACCTGACTGCCCTGGCCTTGCCCACGGGCAGCGAACTGATAGCCGATGCCACCGAAAGCCGTTTGAGCCTGAGTCTGGACGGGCAACCGCTGATTCGCCTGCGGCTCGATCGTGAGGCCCAGGGGCCGATCCAGATCGATGAGCGCTTCGCCCTGCCACCCGGCCAGGCGTTGTGGGCGGCCTGTTACTGGTTGTTTGCCCGCGATCCGGCGCGCCAGCAGTTGATCTGGCAGCTGGATCAGCCACCCACCGAAGCCTTGCTCAGCGGATTGCTGGTGAGCACCGAGGTGGCGGGTGAATATCGCTGCGAGCGCGGTCTGTTCTGGCAACTGCCGCAACCGTGGCTGGGCACTTCGCTGACCGGCAGCTATCCGCAGCAGATGGTCATCAGTAATGGCAAACGCCATCCGCTGCGCCCGGTCAAGCCGCGTGGCGAGGTCTACCGGCGTTTCGATGCGCGGCTCGGCGCCTGGATTTCCCTGCGCACGGTGGAGATCGAAGAGGATCTGCCGCGTTTCAACCGTTGGCAGAACAGCCCGCGCGTTGCCAGTTTCTGGCAGGAGGAGGGCAGTCTCGAACAGCATCGCGAATACCTGAGCAAACTCGACGCCGACCCGCACACCCTGACCCTGATCGGTTGTTTCGACGATCAGCCGTTTGCCTATTTCGAAGCGTACTGGGCCAAGGAAGATCGCATCGCGCCGTTCTACGACGCCGACAACTACGATCGCGGCATTCACATGCTGGTGGGCGAAGAAGATCATCGCGGCCCGCATAAAGTGGCGAGCTGGCTGTCGGCGCTGGTGCACTACCTGTTTCTGGACGATCCGCGCACCCAGCGCGTCGTCGCCGAACCGCGCGCCGACAACGCGAAGATGATCGGCCACATGCACAACCAGTGCTTCCACTGCGAAAAGGAATTCGACTTCCCGCACAAGCGCGCGGCGCTGATGATTCTGGGGCGTGAGCGGTTCTTCGATCGGTGCAAGCTGGCCTGATAACGCATCAGGCAAAAAAAAGATCGCAGCCTGCAAAGGCTGCGATCTTCTTTTGTGCGTGGCGCGGGGTTAACGACGTGCCATCGCCGCCACATCTCCACGAGCGCCCGACACCTTGCGGCAATGCACCAGCGCATCGCGAATCATGAAGTTGACCAGGGTCGGCGAGACGCCGAGTTCCTTGGCGATGTCTTTTTGCGGTACGCCGTGCAGGCGATACATCTCGAACGCATAGCGGGTGCGGCTGGGCAGTTCGGTCAGCGCATCGGCGATGTTTTCCAGGGTCGAGAAGTTGATGTGCGAGGTTTCCGGCGAAGCGCCCTGGATGACCACGTTCAACCCTTCCTCTTCGGGGCCGGCGTACTTCTGCTCCAGCGCCTGTTTGCGGTAGTGATCGATCGCCAGGTTGCGCACGATCTGGAACAGGTAACTCAGTTGAGCCTTGATCGACGACGTGATCGGAGGGGCCGATTGCAGTCGGAAAAATGCATCCTGAACCACATCTTCGGCACGCGACCGGCAGCCGGTAATGCGGGCTGCAATCTTGACCAGAATCAGTCGATTGTCGACGAAAGCCTGAAGTAGCGGTGAATCGCACCTGCTTGTGGATACTTGTTCCGTCATGGAAATCACCTTGCTGCCAATAGGTTAGTGGGACGCCTGGGGGACGGGGCCGTCCTACACATCGAGCGACAAATTATGTTGAATGATAATGATTGTCAATTGAGAAAGAGAACTAATGATCCATAAAGGTGCGATTCGAGAACTGCGACACGCCGCCGCACTGCGTTCCAACCCAGCCCCGTTGGCGTTCCAGCCTGCCGACTAATTATTTCAAGACGTCATCCGTTCTCATTGGTGAATGGTTCCGGGCAAACGCCCCCGGCCAGACAGTATTCCCATGCCTTGCGCGGTCGGCACAGACCGCGCCCTGCGCGTCCCGAAAGGGCGTGACGCAACAACCCGATTCCACTAGCAAGCCGAATTCAGGCAGGAAACCTCATGACCGACGCGTTCGAACTCCCCAGCACCCTGGTCCAAGCCCTCCAGCGCCGCGCGGCCCTGACGCCGGATCGGCTGGCCCTGCGTTTTCTCGCGGAATCCGAGGAGCAGGCTGTGGTGCTCAGTTATCGCGAACTCGATCAGCGCGCGCGCACCATTGCCGCCGCGTTGCAGGCCGAGGCCGGTTTCGGCGAGCGCGCGGTATTGCTGTTTCCCAGCGGCCCGGATTACGTCGCGGCCTTCTTCGGTTGCCTGTATGCGGGCGTGATCGCGGTGCCGGCCTATCCGCCGGAATCGGCCCGTCGCCATCATCAGGAACGCTTGCTGTCGATCATTGCCGACGCCGAACCGCGTCTGCTGCTGACCAGTGCCGACCTGCGCGACGCCTTGCAGCAGATCGAAGGCGCGCCGCCGCTGTTGTGTGTCGACACCCTCGACAGCGCGCTGGCCGAGCGTTGGGTCGAGCCGCCCCTGCCGCAAGATCACATCGCCTTCCTGCAATACACCTCCGGTTCCACCGCGCTGCCCAAGGGCGTGCAGGTCAGCCACGGCAATCTGGTCGCCAACGAGCTGCTGATCCGCCACGGTTTCGGCATCGACGTGAACCCGGACGACGTCATCGTCAGTTGGTTGCCGCTGTACCACGACATGGGTCTGATCGGCGGTCTGCTGCAACCGATCTTCAGCGGTGTGCCGTGCATCCTGATGTCCCCGGCGTACTTCCTTGGCCGACCATTGCGCTGGCTCGAAGCGATCAGCCAATACGGCGGCACCATCAGCGGCGGCCCGGACTTCGCCTACCGTCTGTGCAGCGAGCGGGTCAGCGAGTCGGCCATGGAGCGCCTCGACCTCAGCCGCTGGCGCGTGGCGTATTCCGGTTCGGAGCCGATCCGCCTCGATACCCTTGAACGCTTCGCCGAGAAGTTCGTCACCTGCGGTTTCAGCGAAGACAGCTTCATGGCGTCCTACGGTCTGGCCGAGGCGACCCTGTTTGTCGCCGGCACGCCGCGCGGGCAAGGAATTCCGGCCCTGCGCGTGGACGATCAGGCGCTGGCGCAGAACCGCGCCGAGCCTGGCACCGGCAGCCCGATCATGAGTTGCGGCATCAGCCAGCCTGAGCATGCGGTGCTGATCGTCGAGCCGAATCGCCTTGAAGCACTGCCTGACAATGCCGTCGGTGAAGTCTGGGCCGCCGGGCCGAGCATCGCCCACGGCTACTGGCGCAATCCGCAAGCCAGCGCCAAGACCTTCGTCCAGCATGCCGGCCGCACCTGGCTGCGTACCGGTGACCTGGGTTTCATCCGTGATGGCGAGCTGTTCATCACCGGCCGCCTGAAAGACATGCTGATCGTGCGTGGCCACAACCTCTATCCGCAGGACATCGAGCAAACCGTCGAGCGCGAAGTGGAAGTGGTACGCAAGGGCCGGGTCGCGGCGTTCGCGGTCAGCCAGCATGGCGAAGAGGGCATCGGCATCGCGGCGGAAATCAGCCGCAGCGTGCAGAAAATCCTTCCGCCGGAGGCGCTGATCAAAGCCATCCGCCAGGCCGTGGCCGAGGCTTATCAGGAAGCGCCGAGCGTGGTGGTGCTGCTCAATCCTGGCGCGTTGCCGAAGACGTCCAGCGGCAAACTGCAACGTTCGGCGTGCCGTAATCGTCTGGCCGACGGCAGCCTCGACAGCTACGCAGTGTTCCCGACAACCACCGGCGAATCGCAAGAATCGACCGTCTCGGCCTCCGAGCTGGAAACCTTGATCGGTGCGATCTGGGCCGAGCAACTGAACGTCAAAAAGGTCGCGGCCGACGATCACTTTTTCCTCCTCGGCGGTAACTCGATCGCCGCCACCCAAGTGATTGCCAGGGTGCGCGAAGAGCTGGGCCTGGAGCTGAATCTGCGCCTGCTCTTCGAAGCGCCGACCCTCGCGGCATTCACCGCCGCCGTGGCGCAGCAGCAACAGGATGGCGGTAGCGCCCAGGGCGAAATCGCCGCGCTGTCGCGCAACGAGCCGCTGCCGCAATCCCTGGCGCAAAACCGTCTGTGGATCACCTGGCAACTCGATCCGCAGAGCAGCGCCTACAACATTCCCGGCGCCTTGCGCCTGCGTGGCGAACTGGATGAGGACGCCTTGCGCGCCAGTTTCCAGCAACTGGTCGAGCGTCACGAATCCCTGCGCACGCGCTTCTTCGAGCGTGACGGCGTGGCCCTGCAACAGCTGGTCGCAGCGGGTGAATTCAACCTGCAACGGATCGACATCAGCGATCTGCCGCCCGCCGAGCGTGAAACCCGTGCGCAACAGATTCGCGAGGACGAGGCACGTACCCAGTTCGATCTGGAAAAAGGCCCGCTGCTGTGGGTGACGCTGATTCGTCTCGATGACGAAGATCACCAATTGCTGGTGACGATGCACCACATCATCGCCGATGGCTGGTCGATGAACGTGCTGATCGACGAGTTCTCGCGCCTGTACGCCGCTGCCTCCCAAGGCGCGACGGCCAATCTCCCGGCCTTGCCGACCCAATACGCTGACTACGGCAGTTGGCAGCGCCAATGGCTGGCGCAAGGTGAGGGCGAGCGACAACTGGGGTACTGGAAAGCGCAGTTGGGTGACGAGCACCCGACCCTCGAACTGGCCACTGACCATCCGCGCTCGGCGAAGATCAAGCACAGCGCCGCACGGCATGGCGTGCGGCTGAGCGTCAGCCTCAGCGAGGCGATTCGCAACACCGCCCAGGCCCATCAATCCACCCCGTTCATGCTGTTGCTCGCGGCGTTCCAGAGCCTGTTGCACCGCTACAGCGGCCAGCGCGACATTCGCATCGGCGTGCCCAACGCCAACCGTCCGCGTCTGGAAACCCAAGGCCTGATCGGCTTCTTCATCAACACCCAGGTGCTGCGTGCCGAGGTCGATTCGCGCCTGCCATTCGTGGAGCTGCTGGCCCGGACCCGTCAGGCTGCGCTCGGCGCCCAGGCGAATCAGGATCTGCCGTTCGAACAACTGCTCGAAGCCTTTCCGCAGGCGCGCGAACAAGGCTTGTTTCAGGTCATGTTCAACCACCAGCAACGCGACTTGAGCGCGCTGAAGCGTCTGCCGGGACTGCTCGCCGAAGAACTGCCGTGGCACAGCCGCGAGGCCAAGTTCGATCTGCAACTGCACAGCGAAGAAGACCGCAACGGACGTCTGAGCCTGTCCTTCGACTACGCCGATGAGCTGTTCGACGCCGCAACCATCGAGCGTCTGGCCGAGCATTTCTGCAACCTGTTGCGCGAGGTCTGCGAGCGTCCGCAGCAGGCCATCGGCGACCTGCCATTGCTGACCGCCGCCGAACACGATCAGCAGAAGGTCTGGAGCGTTGCCCCTTGCACGCCGGCGCAGCAATGGCTGCCGGAACTGCTCAACGCACAAGCACAGCAGACCCCGGAGCGCACTGCGCTGGTGTGGGACGGCGGCAGTTACGACTTCGCCGAGTTGCACACCCAAGCCAACCGTCTCGCGCATTATCTGCGTGACAAGGGCGTCGGCCCGGACGTGTGCGTGGCTATCGCCTGCGAGCGTTCGCCGCAACTGCTGATCGGTCTGCTGGCGATCATCAAGGCGGGCGGTGCCTATGTGCCGCTGGACCCGGACTACCCGGCCGAACGTCTGGCCTACATGCTCAGCGACAGCGGCGTCGAACTGCTGCTGACCCAGACTGCTTTGCTCGACCGTTTGCCGGCCAGCGAGGGCGTCAGCGTCATCGCCATGGATTCCCTGCACCTGGAGAACTGGCCGAGCCAGGCCCCGGGTCTGCACCTGCACGGTGACCACCTCGCCTACGTGATCTACACCTCCGGTTCCACCGGTCAGCCGAAGGGCGTCGGCAATACCCACGCAGCACTGGCCGAGCGCCTGCAATGGATGCAGGACACCTATCGCCTGAACGACAGCGACGTGCTGCTGCAGAAAGCGCCGATCAGTTTCGACGTGTCGGTGTGGGAATGCTTCTGGCCGCTGATCACCGGTGCGCGCCTGGCGATTGCCGGCCCCGGTGAACACCGTGATCCGCATCGCATCGCGCAACTGGTTCAACAATACGGCGTGACCACGCTGCACTTCGTACCGCCGCTGCTTTCGCTGTTCGTCGACGAACCGTTGAGCGTCGAATGCAGCAGCCTGCGCCGGGTGTTCTCCGGTGGCGAAGCGCTGCCGGCGGAACTGCGCAACCGGCTGCTGGCGCAACTGCCGGCAGTGCAACTGCACAACCGCTACGGTCCGACCGAAACCGCGATCAACGTTACCCATTGGCATTGCTCGACCGGCGACGGCGAGCGCTCGCCGATCGGCCGGCCGCTGGGCAATGTGATCTGCCGCGTACTCGACAGCGACCTGAACCCGGTGCCGGCCGGTGTGCCGGGCGAGTTGTGCATCAGCGGCATCGGTCTGGCCCGTGGTTACCTCGGCCGTCCGGCGTTGACCGCCGAGCGTTTCGTGGTCGATCCGCTGGGCGAGCAGGGCGCACGTTTGTACCGCACCGGTGACCGCGCGCGCTGGACCGCCGAGGGCGTGATCGAATACCTCGGCCGCCTCGATCAGCAGGTCAAGTTGCGCGGCTTCCGCGTCGAGCCGGAAGAAATCGAAGCGCGGCTGCTGGCTCAGGACAGCGTCGCCCAGGCCGTGGTGCTGGTCCGCGAAACCGCCGCCGGTGCGCAACTGATCGGCTACTTCACCACCACCGATTCCAGCGAAGATCCGGACGCGCAAATCACCCGCCTGAAAACCGCGCTGGCCGCCGAGCTGCCGGAATACATGGTGCCGGCGCAACTGATGCGCCTCGATGAAATGCCCCTCAGCCCCAGCGGTAAACTCGACCGCCGCGCGTTGCCCGAGCCGCAATGGCAAGTGCGCGAGCATGTCGAACCGGTCACGGAACTGGAGCAACAGATCGCCGCGATCTGGCGCGAAGTGCTGGGCCTGGCGCAAGTCGGCCTGCGCGACGACTTCTTCGCCCTCGGCGGTCACTCGCTGCTCGCCACACAAATCATTTCCCGGACCCGTCAGGCCTGCGACGTCGAGTTGCCGCTGCGCGCGTTGTTCGAACACAGCGAACTGGGGGATTTCGCCGGGCAGATCCGCCTGATCCAGGCCAGTGGCCGCACCAACAAACAGCCGCCGATCGACAAGGTCGACCGCAGCCGACCGGTGCCGCTGTCGTACTCCCAGCAGCGCATGTGGTTCCTCTGGCAGATGGAACCGGACAGCCCGGCGTACAACGTCGGCGGCATGGCGCGTCTGCGTGGCGTGCTGGATGTCGGGCGTTTCGAGGCGGCGTTGCAGGCGTTGATCCTGCGCCACGAAACCCTGCGCACCACGTTCCCGAGCGTCGACGGCGTGGCCCGTCAGCAGGTGCATGCCGAAACCGGCGTGCGCATGGACTGGAAGGATTTCTCCAAACTCGCCGCTGACCTGCGCGAGCAGAAAGTCCAGCAACTGGCCGACGAAGAAGCCCATCAGCCGTTCGATCTGGAAACCGGTCTGCTGCTGCGCGCCTGCCTGGTCAAGACCGCCGAACACGAACACTACTTCGTTCTGACCCTGCACCACATCGTCACCGAAGGCTGGGCGATGGACATCTTCGCCCGCGAACTCAGCGCGTTGTACGAAGCCTTTGTCGACGACCGCGAGTCGCCGCTGGAACCGTTGCCGGTGCAGTACCTCGATTACAGCGTCTGGCAGCGCAACTGGCTGGAGTCCGGCGAGCGTCAGCGTCAGCTCGATTACTGGACCGCGCAACTGGGCCGCGAACATCCGCTGCTGGAATTGCCGGGCGACCGTCCGCGTCCGCCGGTGCAAAGCCATCAGGGCGAACTGTTCCGTTTCGACCTCAGCGATGACCTCGCCGCCCGCGTCCGTGCGTTCAATGCGCAGAACGGTCTGACCCTGTTCATGACCATGACCGCCGCGCTCGCCACGCTGCTCTACCGCTACAGCGGCCAGACCGATCTGCGTATCGGCGCGCCGGTGGCCAACCGCATTCGCCCGGAAAGTGAAGGGCTGATCGGTGCGTTCCTCAACACTCAGGTGCTGCGTTGCCAGCTCGACGGCCAGATGTCGGTGGGCGAGTTGTTCGAGCAAGTGCGCCACACCGTCATCGAAGGTCAGTCCCATCAGGATCTGCCGTTCGATCATCTGGTGGAGGCGTTGCAGCCGCCGCGCAGTGCTGCCTACAACCCGCTGTTCCAGGTGATGTGCAACGTGCAGCGCTGGGAGTTCCAGCAGAGCCGCACCCTAGCCGGGATGACTGTCGAGTACCTGGCCAACGATGCGCGGGCGACCAAGTTCGACCTCAACCTTGAAGTCACCGACCTCGACCATCGCCTCGGTTGCTGCCTGACTTACAGCACCGACCTGTTCGATGAGCCGACCATCGCCCGTATGGCCAAACATTGGCGCAATCTGCTGGAAGCGCTGATCGCCGACCCGCAACAACGCCTCAGCGAATTGCCGCTGCTCGACACGGCTGAACGTCAGCGATTGCTCGACAGCCTCGGCGTCGAGCCGGGCGAGCGGCGTCTCGACCAGTGCATCCATCACCTGTTCGCCGAGCAGGCGCTGGTGCGCAAGGACGCTCCGGCCCTGACCTTCGCCGGACAGACCCTGAGCTACGCCGAGCTGGATGCGCGGGCCAATCGTCTGGCCTGGGTGCTGCGTGAGCGCGGTGTCGGGCCGCAAGTGCGAGTCGGTCTGGCGCTGGAGCGTTCGCTGGAAATGGTCATCGGCCTGCTGGCGATTCTCAAGGCTGGCGGCGCCTACGTGCCGCTGGACCCGGAATACCCGCTCGATCGCCTGCATTACATGATCGAGGACAGCGGCGTCGGCCTGCTGCTCAGCGACCGCGCGATGTTCACGGCTCTCGGTGAACTGCCGTCGAACGTGGCGCGCTGGTGCCTGGAAGATGACCGCGCCGCGCTCGCCGATTACCCGGCCACGGAGTTGCCGTTCATCAGCCTGCCGCAACATCAGGCGTACCTGATCTACACCTCGGGCTCCACCGGCAAGCCGAAAGGCGTGGTGGTGTCCCACGGTGAAATCGCCATGCATTGCCAGGCCGTGATCGAGCGGTTCGGCATGCGCCCGGATGACTGCGAACTGCACTTCTATTCGATCAACTTCGACGCCGCCACCGAGCGTCTGCTGGTGCCGTTGCTCAGTGGCGCGCAAGTGGTGCTGCGTGCGCAGGGGCAGTGGGACGCGGAAGAAATCTGCGATCTGATTCGCACCCATCGCATCAATGTCCTCGGGTTCACGCCGAGCTACGGCAGCCAGTTGGCGCAATTCCTGGCGACGCAAAACGACACCCTGCCGGTGCGGATGATCATCACCGGCGGCGAGGCGCTGACCGGCGAACACCTGCAACGGATTCGCGCCGCCTTCAAGCCGAGCCTGTTCTTCAACGCCTACGGTCCGACCGAAACCGTGGTCATGCCGCTGGCGAGCCTGGCGCCGCTCGTGCTGGAAGAGGGCGCGGGCAGCGTGCCGATCGGCAGCGTGATCGGCGACCGTGTGGCCTACATTCTCGACGCCGATCTGGCGCTGGTGCCGCAAGGCGCGACCGGTGAACTGTTCGTCGGCGGTGCCGGTCTGGCCCTGGGTTATCACGAGCGCGCCGGCATCAGTGCCGAACGCTTTGTCGCCGACCCGTTCGCCGCCGATGGCGGGCGCATGTACCGCACCGGCGACCTGGTGCGCCAGCGCGCCGACGGACTGGTGGAGTACCTGGGGCGGATCGACCATCAGGTGAAGATCCGTGGTTTCCGCATCGAGCTGGGCGAGATCGAAACCCGCCTGCTGGAGCACGCCTCGATTCGTGAAGCGGTGGTGCTGGCGCTGGATGCGCCGAGCGGCAAGCAACTGGTTGGCTATCTGGTGACCGAAGTGGCCGAGCAGGGCGACGCCGAGCAAGCCGAACTGCGCGAAGCGCTGAAGGCGCACCTCAAGGCACAACTGCCGGACTACATGGTGCCGACCCACCTGATGCTGCTGGCGAGCATGCCGCTGACCGCCAACGGCAAGCTCGACCGTCGCGCCTTGCCGGCGCCGGACCCGGAGTTGAACCGTCAGGATTACGTGGCGCCGAGCAATGAGCTGGAACAGACCCTGGCGCAGATCTGGTGCGAGGTGCTCAACGTCCAGCAGGTCGGCCTCAACGACAACTTCTTTGAACTGGGCGGCGATTCGATCCTGTCGATCCAGGTGGTCAGCCGTGCGCGGCAGCAGGGCATTCATTTCAGCCCGCGCGACCTGTTCCAGCATCAGACCGTGCAGACCCTCGCGGCTGTCGCCAGCCGCAGCGAGCAAATCACCGCCGAGCAAGGACTGGTGAGCGGTGAGTCACGCCTGACGCCGATCCAGCATTGGTTCTTCGACAGCGAGATTCCCCAGCGTCAGCACTGGAACCAGGCGTTGTTGCTGGAGCCGACTTCGGTCCTGGAACCGCATCGGCTGGAGCAAGCGCTGTTGGCGGTCATCGAGCAGCATGACGCCTTGCGTCTGCGCTTCACCGAGAGTACGGGGCAGTGGCAGGCGAGCCATCAGCCGGTGTCCGATGCCGCTGTGCTGTGGCAGGTTCGCGTGCCGTCGATGGACCAGTGCCAGGCGCTGTTCGCCGACGCCCAGCGCAGCCTCGATCTGCAGGAAGGGCCGCTGATGCGTGTCGTGCTGGTCGATGGGCCTGAGGGACAGCAACGCCTGTTTATCGCGATCCATCACCTGGTCGTCGACGGCGTGTCGTGGCGCGTCTTGCTCGACGATCTGCAAACCGTGTATCGCCAGCTCGAGGCCGGACAGTCGGTAAAACTGCCGGCGAAAACCAGCGCCTTCAAGGACTGGGCGGCGCGCTTGCAGGCTTATGCCGGCAGCGAATCCCTGCGCGAAGAACGGGACTGGTGGCAAGCGCAACTGGCCGGGCCGAGTGCCGAATTGCCGTGCGAAAACCCGCAGGGCGGTCAGCAGAATCTCCACGCGCAAACCGTCAGCGTGCGTCTCGACGCCGAGCACACCCAACAGTTGTTGCAGCAGGCACCGAGTGCCTACCGCACCCAGGTCAACGACCTGTTGCTGACCGCGCTGGCTCGCGTGCTGTGCCGTTGGAGCGGCCAGCCATCGGCGCTGATTCAACTGGAAGGCCACGGTCGCGAAACCCTGTTCGACGAAATCGACCTGACCCGCACCGTCGGCTGGTTCACCAGCGCTTATCCGCTGCGCCTGATCCCGCACAACATCGAGGAGGCCGCCGGGCAGGGCGCTTCGATCAAGGCGATCAAGGAGCAACTGCGCGCGGTGCCGCACAAAGGCCTGGGCTACGGCGTGCTGCGTTATCTGGCCGATGACGCCAGCCGCGCGAGCATGGCGGCATTGCCGCATGCACCGATCACCTTCAACTACCTTGGCCAGTTCGACCAGAGCTTCGGCAGCGAGGCGTTGTTCCGTCCGCTGGACGAGCCGGTCGGCGCGGCCCACGACCCGCAGGCGCCATTGCCGAACGAGTTGAGTGTCGACAGTCAAGTCTACGGCGGTGAGTTGCTGCTGCGCTGGACCTTCAGCGCCGAGCGTTACGACGCGCAGACCATCAATGAACTGGCCGATGCCTACCTTGGTGAATTGCAAAGCCTGATCGAACACTGCCTGCAAGACTCCGCCGGTGGCCTGACGCCGTCGGACTTCCCGCTGGCGAAACTGACTCAGGCGCAGCTCGACGCATTGCCGGTGCCGGCGGCGCACATCGAGGATGTGTACCCGCTGACGCCGATGCAGGAGGGCATGCTGCTGCACACCCTGCTCGAGCCGGGCACCGGCCTGTACTACATGCAGGATCGCTACCGCATCAACAGCGAGCTAGACCCCGAGCGTTTCGCCCAGGCCTGGCAAGCGGTGGTCGCCCGTCACGAAGCGTTGCGTGCCTCGTTCTGCTGGAACGTCGGCGAAGACATGCTGCAAGTGATCCACACCCCGGGTCGCACACCGATCGAGTATCTGGACTGGAGCGCCGTCGCCGAAGCCGAGCAGGAACCGCAACTGCAGGCGCTGCTGAAAAGCGAGCGCGAGGCCGGCTTCGATCTGCTCAATCAGGCGCCGTTCCACCTGCGCCTGATCAAGGTCGGCGCGGCGCGCTACTGGTTCATGATGAGCAACCACCACATCCTGATCGATGCCTGGTGCCGTTCGCTGCTGATGAACGACTTCTTCGAGATTTACACCGCGCTGGGCGAAGGTCGCGACGCGCAGCTTTCCGTACCACCGCGCTACCGCGATTACATCGGCTGGCTGCAACGCCAGAGCCTGGCCGAGGCGCGTCAGTGGTGGCAACAGAACCTGCAAGGGTTCGAGCGCACCACGCCGATCCCGAGCGACCGGCCGTTCCTGCGCGAGCATGCCGGTGAAAGCGGCGGCATGATCGTCGGCGACCGCTACACCCGTCTCGATGTGCAGGATGGCGCCCGCCTGCGTGAGCTGGCCCAGGCCCATCAACTGACCGTCAATACATTTGCCCAGGCCGCGTGGGCGCTGGTGCTGCGTCGTCTGAGCGGTGATCGCGACGTACTGTTTGGCGTCACCGTGGCCGGGCGTCCGGTGGACATGCCGCAGATGCAACGCACCGTCGGCCTGTTCATCAACAGCATCGCGCTGCGGGTGCAGATCCCGGCGGACGACCAGCGCGCCAGCGTGCGGCAGTGGCTGAGCGGTCTGCTCGACAGCAACATGCAATTGCGCGAGTACGAATATCTGCCGCTGGTGAACATCCAGGAGCAAAGCGAACTGCCGAAAGGCCAGCCGCTGTTCGACAGCCTGTTCGTGTTCGAGAACGCCCCGGTGGAAGTCTCGGTGCTGGATCGCGCGCAGAGCCTCAATGCGACTTCGGACTCGGGCCGGACCCACACCAACTTCCCGCTGACGGCGGTCTGCTATCCGGGCGATGACCTCGGTCTGCACCTGTCCTACGACCAGCGTTACTTCGACGAGTCGACGGTCGAGCGCATGCTGGGCGAGTTCAAGCGTCTGTTGCTGGCGCTGGTCGAGGGGTTCCATGGTGACATGGCTGACCTGCCGTTGCTGGGTGCAGAGGAACAGGACTTCCTGCTCCACGGCTGCAACCAGAGTGCTCACGACTATCCGCTGGAACAGAGCTACGTCGCCCAGTTCGAAGCGCAAGTGGCGACGCACCCGCAGCGCATTGCCGCCAGTTGCCTCGATCAACAGCAGAGCTACGAACAGTTGAACCAAAATGCCAACCGACTCGGCCATGCATTGGTCGCGGCGGGCGTGCAGATGGATCAGCCGGTGGCGCTGCTGGCCGAGCGTAATCTTGATCTGCTGGGCATGATTATCGGGAGTTTCAAGGCGGGCGCCGGTTACCTGCCGCTGGACCCGGGTCTGCCGAGTCAGCGCCTGAGCCGCATCATCGAACTCAGCCAGACGCCAGTGTTGGTGTGCAGCGCGGCTTGCCGTGAGCAGGCGCAGGTGTTGCTCGACGAGTTCGGTTGTGCCAACCGGCCACGCTTGCTGGTCTGGGAAGAGGTTCAGGCCAGCGCGCAATCGGCGGCCAATCCGGGGATCTACAGCGGCCCGGACAACCTCGCCTACGTGATCTACACCTCCGGTTCCACCGGGTTACCGAAAGGCGTGATGGTCGAGCAGCGCGGCATGCTCAACAACCAGTTGAGCAAGGTGCCGTACCTGAAGCTGAGTGACGCCGACGTGATCGCCCAGACCGCGTCGCAGAGCTTCGACATTTCGGTCTGGCAGTTCCTCGCCGCCCCGTTGTTCGGCGCGCGGGTGGACATCGTGCCGAATATCATCGCCCACGATCCGCAAGGACTGCTGGTGCATGTGCAGGCCCAGGGCATCACCGTGCTGGAGAGCGTGCCGTCGCTGATCCAGGGCATGCTCGCCCAGGAGCGCCTGAGCCTCGACGGCTTGCGCTGGATGCTGCCGACCGGTGAAGCGATGCCGCCGGAACTGGCGCACCAATGGCTGCTGCGTTACCCGGACATCGGTCTGGTCAACGCTTACGGTCCGGCGGAGTGCTCGGACGACGTGGCGTTCTTCCGCGTCGACCTGGCCTCGACGCGCGGCAGTTATCTGCCGATCGGCACGCCGACCGACAACAACTTGCTGTACCTGCTCGATGGCGCGCTGGAACTGGTGCCGCTGGGTGCGGTGGGTGAGTTGTGCGTGGCCGGCACCGGCGTCGGTCGTGGTTACGTCAGCGATCCGCTGCGCACTGCGCCGGTGTTCGTGCCGAATCCGTTCGGCGCGCCGGGCGAGCGCCTGTACCGCACCGGTGACCTTGCGCGCCGTCGCAGCGACGGCGTGCTGGAGTACGTCGGCCGGGTCGACCATCAAGTGAAGATCCGCGGTTACCGGATCGAGCTGGGTGAGATCGAAGCGCGTCTGCACGAGCAGCCGGAAGTCCGCGACGGCGCGGTGGGTGTGCAGGAAGGCGCCAATGGCAAGCATTTGGTCGGTTATCTGGTGGCGGCGGAGTCTGCGCTGAATCCGAGCGAGCGCCTGGAGCGAATCAAGCAGCGCCTGCGTGCTGAACTGCCGGAATACATGGTGCCGCTGCACTGGCTGTGGCTGGATCGGCTGCCGCTCAACGCCAACGGCAAACTCGACCGCAAGGCCTTGCCGGCACTGGAGATCGGTCAGTTGCAGAGCCAGGATTACCTGGCGCCGCGCAACGAGCTGGAGCAGACCCTGGCCGATATCTGGGCCGAGGTGCTGAAGGTCGAGAAGGTGGGCGTACTCGACAACTTCTTCGAACTCGGCGGCCACTCGCTGCTCGCCACGCAAATCGCTTCGCGGGTGCAGAAAACCCTGCAACGCGACGTGCCGCTGCGGGCGATGTTCGAATGCAGCACGGTGGCGGAACTGGCCGAGTACATCGAAGGGCTGGCGGCCAGTGACATCACCGAGGACAAGGTGGATCGGCTCAATGACCTGATGGCGGAGCTGGAGGGGCTTTAATCTCCAGCCTTCCCGAAGGCCTCTTTGCGGGCAAGCCCGCTCCCACAGGATCATGCAGTGAACACAAAATGTGTGACCACTCAGAGATCCACTGTGAGAGCGGGATTGCCCGCGAAGGCCTCAGACCAGACACCTTCAATCTGTCTTGTACATTCCCGTACATTTCCCCGGTTGACGATCAGACACCGGCAGCTCAGTCTGCCGGTTCTCTTTTTCCACGGAGGTGATCAATGCCCTTTTTCACGGTAGACGGACAAGCCCTGCATTACACCGATCAAGGCGCTGGCCCGGCAGTCTTGCTGGCCGGCAGTTATCTCTGGGATCAGGCGATGTGGGCGCCGCAGATCGCTGCGTTGTCGCCGCACTATCGGGTGATTGCGCTGGATTTGTGGGGCCACGGCGAGTCCGGACGTTTGCCCGAAGGCACCACGTCGCTGGATGACATCGCCCGCCAGGCCCTGGCCTTGCTCGATCATCTGGACATCGACCGGGTCACCCTGGTCGGACTGTCGGTCGGTGGCATGTGGGGCGTGCGCCTGGCGCTGTCGGCCGCGCAGCGGCTCAACGGCCTGGTGCTGATGGACACCTACGTCGGCGTCGAGCCGGAGCCGACTCGCCAGTATTACTTCTCGCTGTTCAAGCAGATCGAAGACAGCGGTGAAATCTCCGAGCAACTGCTGGACATCGTGGTGCCGATTTTCTTCCGGCCGGGCATCGACAAGCAGTCGGCGCTGTACCAGGATTTTCGCGCGAAACTGGCGGGATACTCGCCGGAACGTTTGCGCGAAAGCATCGTGCCGATGGGGCGGATCACCTTCGGTCGCGATGACCTGCTGCCGCGTCTGGGCGAATTGAATGCGGCGACCACCCTGGTGGTCTGCGGCGATCAGGACAAGCCACGGCCATCGTCGGAGGCGCAGGAAATGGCCGAGCTGATCGGCTGTCCGTGCGTGCTGGTGCCGGAGGCGGGGCACATCTCCAATCTGGAGAACCCTGAGTTTGTCACCGAGGTGCTGAAGGCCTTCCTGGGGCAGCGCCACAGGTAGCGAGCATGAAAAAAGATCGCAGCCTTGGCTGCGATCTTTTGCTTACTTGGGTCCGAGAATTTTCACCAGTTTGTCCGGTGTCGGCGCGCCTTGCTGTTGTTGCAGCCCACCCTTGTCGTCCAGATAGAAGATCGCCGGGGTCGCTTCCAGCTCCAGGTCCTGCATTAACTGCATGTTCGCCGCAAGGTGAGTCTGCACTGCCTTCGGAATGTCTTTCAGGGCTTTCAGCGAACTGCCCTTGCCGGCCTTCTCGTGTTCTTCCAGCGCTTTGGCCGGGTCCTTGGCCGCCATCAGCGCAGCGGCCTTGGCCGGGCTGTCTTCGCGGATGATGCCGACCATGATGTGGCGCAGTTGCACCTTGCCGGCCTTGATCCATGGGCGGGCCTGTTCCCAGAACATGTTGCAGTACGGGCAGTTCGGGTCGCTGAACAGGTACACCGTGCGCGGCGCATTTTTGTCACCGTCCTGAATCCAGTTGCTTGCTTCGAACTTGGCCCAGATCTCCTTGGCCATCGGTGCATAGACCAGTTTTTCCAGCGGTGCGCTGCTCAGGTCACTGCCGGCCTCGTCGTACAGATTGCCCAGCAATACATGCTTGCCGTCCGGGGTCAGGTACAACGCCATGCCGCGATTCTGGTACTGCGCCGCGTAACCGCGCAGACCGTCGGGAGCGTCGAACTGGCCGACGATTTTTGCGCCCTTGGCTTCGATCTTCTTGATCGCTTCAGGCAATTCTTCAGCGGCCTGCAGCGACGGCAAGTGCAGCAGGGCAGCGCCCAGGGTCAGCGTCAGCAGGTGGCGGAGGCGGGGCATGGGAGTTTCCTTGCAGAGGTGGCCGGTGCGGCGTTCGGAGTGAGGGTGTCGAAGTTTTCCAGAGCGCGGGCCAGACTGGCGTTCGACAGCTCGCCCAGATGACTGCCCAACAGGCGTCCATCGGGGCTGTAAAAGAGGGTGGTTGGCAGAGCCATGGAGCCCACGGCCTGACCCAGGCGTCCGCTGCGATCGAACAGCACGTTGGACAGGCTCAGGCCCTGGGTTTCAAGAAAGGTCGCGACGCTTTGCATGCTTTCGGCCTGATTGACGAACAGGAAGGTCAGGTCCGGGCGCTGCTGCTGGGCGTTTTCCAGCACCGGCATTTCGCGTCGGCACGGCGGGCACCAGGTCGCCCACAGATTGATCACCAACGGGCCGCCCTGATAGTCGGAGAGTTTCACGGTTTCCCCGGCGGCATTGCGCAGGGCGATGTCCGGCAGGCGTGTGCCTTGTTCATAAATGCTCAACGACAGCGTCGCCAACACCCAGAACGCCACGCCGCTGACCACGCCGAAACCCAGTGGTCGGCGCAACCCCGGCCGCCGCCAGCCGCGATACAGCGCCGCGAGCAGCAGCACGATCACCCCCGGCCAGGCGAGGAAACCGCCGTCGCGCAGATCGATGATCTGCCACGGATCGGCGCGGTAATGGCCCCAATACACGGCGACAAACGCGATGCGCGCCGCCAGCAGGCCAAGCAGGAACAGGCTGAACAGCGCCGACTCGGGGTTATCGCCGCCACGCTTGGCGACCCGCCAGCCGACCAATGTCGCCAGCGCCAGCGCACTGATCAGCAGCAGGTGGTTGAGCGCGATGGCAAAGGTGCCGAGGGTGAAGGTCAGCATTAACGGGCGTCTCGGGTGGTGGTCCAGCGTTGCAGGAACGTATCGGCATCGACTTCGCCGGTGATGCGCTGGCTGCGGCGTTCTTCGCCGTCGCCGCCGATCCAGACGAAACTCGGCGGCCCCGGCACTTTATAACGACCGAGCAGCTCGCGGCTGGCGGCATTGTCGGCGGTGACATCGAGTCGGAGCAAGCGCACATCGCTCAGGGCCTGCATCACGCGCGGCTGGCCGAACACCTGTTTTTCCATGACTTTGCACGACACGCACCAGTCGGCGTAGTAATCGAGCAAGACCCACTGGCCCTGGGCTTTCGCCGCGTCGAGTTCGCGTTGCAGGGCCGCAGGGTCGTTGATCGTGGTGAAGGCCTCATGAGCATTCGGCACGGCAGTTGCGCTACGGCCGGCGCTGTAGACCTGCAACGGCTGATACGGATCGTCGCTGCCACCCGCCGCACCCACCACCAGCAGACTGCCCCACAGACCGAGCAGTAGCGAGCTCGCGCCGAATAGTTGGGCGACGCGGCCAAAACCTTCCGATTGTTTCCAGGCACTGTAGGCGGCGATCAACAACAGCGCACCGCACAGGCCCAGCCACAGCGAAGGATTGAGTACCGGGCGCAACATCAGCAGCGCGGTGGCGAGGAACAGGAAGCCGAATACGCCTTTGAGCAGGTTCATCCACGCACCGGGCTTGGGCAGGAAGCGATTGCCGACAGTTACCAGCAACAGCAGCGGCACGCCAATGCCGATGCCCAGGGCAAACAGGATCAGACCACCGTGCAGCGCATTGCCGCTTTGTGCGATGTAGAGCAGGGCGCCGGCCAGCGGGGCGGTCATGCACGGCCCGACCAGCAACCCCGACAGCGCACCCAGCACTCCGGCGCCGATCAGACTGCCGCCGCTGCGGCTGCGCGAGGCGTGTTCCAGTCGGTCACGCAGCGCCACCGGCAGTTGCAGTTCGAAGAAACCGAACATCGGCAGCGCCAGCACCACGAAGATCGCCGCGAAGGCACCGAGCAGCCATGGGTTCTGCAACCACGCCTGAAGATTGGCCCCCAGCAATGCCGCAATCACCCCCATCGCTGCGTAGACCAGCGCCATGCAGATCACATAGCTGCTGGCCAGGGCGAAACCGCGTCGCGGGGTGGCACCGCTGCCGACAATCATCCCGGCGAGAATCGGCAGCATCGGTAGCGAGCAGGGGGTAAACGCCAGTAACAGGCCGAGGCCGAAGAACACCAGCAGGCTCCAGCCCAGCGCCCGCTGTTGCAGGCTGCTGGCAAGGGCTTGATCCGGTGCTTGCGCACCCGCTGCGGTCGGCGCCTTGCCGCCCAGGTCGATGACCCGGGTTTGCGGTGGATAACACAGGCCGGCGTCGGCGCAGCCCTGATAAGTGACCTTGATCTGTCCGCTGGCCGCCGCCGGGATCTTCACTTCCAGGCCTTGGCGATAGACCGGTTGTTCACCGAAAAACTCGTCGCTGTGGGATTCGCCTTCGGGCAGCGCCGGCGCGTTTTCCGCCGCCAGGCCATCGAATTTCAGGCGTTTCTGATACAGGTAATAGCCGTCGGCGATCTGCCAGAACAGCTGGTTTTCGCCGGATTCCAGACGTTCCGAGGTCAGGACGAACGCCTTGTCGACCGGTAGAAAGTCCGGTTTCGTCGCAAACGGGTCATTTCCTGCCTGGGCCAGACCCGAGATCAACAGTGCAAACAATAAAAAGAAGTGACGCATGGAAAAACCTTGTCCCTGTAAGTGAGGAGCACAATGGGCGGCGGCGATTAACCGATGATTAACCGTGACGCCCTTGTCGGTGCGGCGTTCGGGGCATAATGTCGGCTTAATCGGCCGGCGGCCTAATCAGCACTTTTCAACGGGACTCAGCATGCACGTATTGGTTTGCGAAGACGATGAGTTGATCGCCAGCGGCATTGTCGCAGGACTGACGGCCCAGGGGTTGACCGTGGAGCACGTCAACACTGCGTCCAAGGCGCGAGCGATGCTCAAAGTCGCCGAATTCGACGTGATGGTGCTGGATCTCGGCCTGCCGGACGAAGACGGTCTGAAGCTGTTGCAGCAGTTGCGCCATCAGGGCCTGGAAATTCCGGTGCTGATCCTCACCGCGCGGGATGCGGTCACCGATCGCGTCGACGGTCTGCAGGCCGGTGCCGACGACTACCTGCTCAAGCCGTTCGATCTGCGCGAACTGTTCGCCCGTCTGCAAACTCTGTTGCGGCGGGTCGCCGGGCGTAGCGTCAACCTGATCGAGCACGGCGCGCTGACGTACGACCCGAGCAGCCGCGAAACCACCCTGGCCGGGCAACCGGTGGACCTGTCGCGACGTGAGCAATCACTGTTGCAGGCCTTGCTGCACAACCGTGGCCGGGTGTTGTCCACCGAGCAACTGAAGGACAGCGTCTACGGATTCAACGACGAACTGGAGAGCAACGCACTCAACGTGCATATCCACCACCTGCGCAGCAAGCTCGGCAAAGGCATTGTGGAAACCGTCCGGGGCCTGGGCTATCGCCTCGGCCCGGCCGATGGCGGAGAACAAGACAAGTGATGAGTCTGCGTCTGCGCCTGAGCCTGACCCTCGGCGCCGCGTTCGCGCTGATCTGGGCCTTGGCGGCAGCCTGGATGCTCAGCGATCTGCGCAATCAGATGATGTTTTCCCTCGACCAGCGTCTGGTGGCGTCGGCGCGAATGGTCGCTGGCCTGCTCGAGCAACTGCCGACCCTGCCGAGCAAGGGCGAGGGCACTCACTTCAGTGCCGAACAACTGAACATTCCCGGGGGCATGGCCTGTCAGGTCAGTTCCCTGCGCGGCGAGATTCTGGCCCGCAGCCACAATAATCCCGAACAGGCGCTGGAAGCCGAGAAAATGGGCTTCCACGATCAGATGATCGACGGTGCGCCGTGGCGCAGTTTTACCCTGGCCCGGGGCGATGTGCGGATCACCACGGCGGATCGGCAGATCGAGCGCGAAGCCCTGAACATGTCGATTCTGCTGGCGGCGTCGGTGCCGGTCGGCGTGGCGTTGCTGGGTTGTCTGTGCCTGCTGTGGCTGGGCATCGGCCAGGGCCTGGCGCCGCTCAACCGCTTGCGTGAAGCCTTGATGCGACGCAATGCCGACTCGCTGGAACCGTTGCAGATCCAGTCATTTCCGAGCGAACTGAAACCGTTGCTCGACACCCAGAATCAATTGTTCCAGCGCATCGGCAAGACCATCGAGCG
This sequence comes from Pseudomonas sp. B2M1-30, assembly GCF_025447575.1. Classification (NCBI taxonomy): domain Bacteria; kingdom Pseudomonadati; phylum Pseudomonadota; class Gammaproteobacteria; order Pseudomonadales; family Pseudomonadaceae; genus Pseudomonas; species Pseudomonas sp. B2M1-30. The sequence continues at coordinate 368,124 of NZ_JAOEJT010000005.1, forward strand.
CGAGCGGCGCCTGACCGGTGACGCCGCCCACGAACTGCGCAGCCCGCTGACCGCGATCAAGACCCACCTGCAAGTGGCGCGCATGACCGAAGGCAGTGCCCGGGATCAGTCCCTGGCCCGCGCCGAAGAAGGTGCCGATCGCTTGCACCGGACCCTTGAACAATTGCTGTTGCTGGCGCGGGTGGAAGGCAGTCTGTCGTTCGACGACGGCGTGCAGTGCAGCGCCGAGCAAGTGGCGAAACTGGCGATTCAGGACGCGGCGGGCGGCGAGCGGCAGCGGATCAAACTGCATGTGCCGAACGTGTTGTCCGCCGCGCCGCTGCAAATGCCGGCGGTGCTGTCGATTGCGGCGTTGCGCAACCTGCTCGACAACGCCTTGCGCCACACCCCGGGGGACGGTGCAGTGGACCTGAGCCTGGAAACCACCGGCAACCGCGTGCGCTTCGTGGTGCGCGACCACGGGCCGGGCATCGCCGCCGATGATTTGCAGCACCTGACCCAACGCTTCTGGCGCAACGGTCAGAGCACCGGTTGCGGCCTCGGCCTGGCGATCGTCCAGGCCATCGTCCAGCGCTGCGCTTGCACCCTGCATTTCGACAGCCGTCCGGATGGCCTGCGGGTCGAGCTGACGATGCCGTTGCAGCCTGTGTAAGTCCGCTCACTTCCTCATGTGCGAGCCGGGCTTGCCCGCTCCCACGTTTGGGTGAGGCGAAGGTCATCGGCACATCAAATGTAACCTATCAGCGATAGCCATCCACCGACCACGAGGCTAAGGTCTGGGCAGCCTTGACTCAATGGATTGAGGGACCTGCGCCATGGAAGCACCCATCTACATTTGCCCGGCCACTGCGGCCGACGCCAGCATCATCCAGCGGATTGTCGAGCGCTCGATCCGCATCGGTTGTGTACTCGATCACCGTAACGACGCACGCCTTGTCATCCCCTGGCTGGCGCAGCAATCCTGCGACCATATCCACGCCTGGCTGGCCGATCCGCGCCGCTATCTGAACATTGCGCTGCTGCACGACAAACCGATTGGTGCCGGCATGGCGGCGGCCAACGGTGACATCACCTTCTGTCACGTCCAGCCGGAGTGGTGCCGGCGCGGTGCCGGGCGGGCGCTGATGGCCGATCTCGAGGGCTGGCTGCGGATTCGCGGCACGGCTGGCGTCCATCTCAACAGCACCCGCAGCGGCGCGGCATTCTACCGACGCCTGGGCTACCGCGAATCGGCGCAACCCCTGACGCAGCGCGGGATGCAGACCTTTCCCATGCACAAACCGCTGGCCGCTTCAGCCTGACACGCGATCAAGGGTGTAAATCCTCGCCCGACTCAAGCGTTTCCAGAACAGGAAAACCTGCATGTGCGCCCCGGAACCGGACCGCGCACCTGTGCGGTGTGCAGTTTTGGTCACTATCCATAGCGTATTGAGGGGTCGAGAGATGTCAGTCGCCACCAGCCTTATCGAAGAGTCTTCGGCCCGGGTCGCCTCCGAGCCGGCGGAAACCCTGTATCAGTTCAACGAATCGCCATTGCTCGCTCGCCAGAGTCAGCAGGAGTCCAACGCCCGCAGCTATCCGCGACGTATTCCGCTGGCGCTCAAGCGCGCCAAGGGGCTGTATGTCGAGGACGTCGAGGGCCGCCGCTTCATCGACTGCCTGGCCGGTGCCGGCACCCTGGCGCTGGGGCATAACCATCCGGTGGTGATCGAGGCGATTCAGCAGGTGCTCAGCGATGAGCTGCCGCTGCACACCCTCGACCTGACCACGCCAGTGAAGGATCAGTTCGTCCAGGATCTGTTCGGCCTGCTGCCTGCCGAGCTGGCCAGTGAAGCGAAAATCCAGTTCTGCGGCCCGACCGGCACCGATGCCGTAGAAGCCGCGCTGAAACTGGTGCGTACCGCTACCGGCCGCAGCACCGTGCTGTCGTTCTCCGGCGGTTACCACGGCATGAGCCAGGGCGCGTTGAGCCTGATGGGCAGCCTGGGGCCGAAGAAACCGTTGGGCGCCTTGCTCAGCAACGGCGTGCAGTTCATGCCGTATCCATACGATTACCGCTGCCCGTTCGGCCTCGGTGGCGCGGCGGGGGTGAAAGCCAACCTGAGCTATCTGGACAACCTGCTCAACGACCCTGAAGCCGGTGTGCAATTGCCAGCGGCGGTGATCGTCGAAGCGGTGCAGGGCGAGGGCGGTGTGATCCCGGCGGACGTCGAGTGGCTGCGCGGCTTGCGCCGGATCACCGAGAAGGCCGGCGTGGCACTGATCGTCGATGAGATCCAGAGCGGTTTCGCCCGCACCGGCAAGATGTTTGCCTTCGAGCACGCCGGGATCATCCCGGACGTGGTGGTGCTGTCCAAAGCCATCGGCGGCAGCCTGCCGCTGGCAGTGGTGGTCTATCGCGAGTGGCTCGACAAATGGCAGCCGGGCGCCCACGCCGGTACGTTCCGTGGCAACCAGATGGCGATGGCTGCCGGCTCCGCCGTGATGCGTTATCTGGTCGAGCACAAGGTCTGCGAGCACGCCGCCGCCATGGGCGAACGCCTGAGCGAGCACCTGCACATCCTGCAACGGGACTTCCCGCAACTGGGCGACATCCGTGGTCGCGGCCTGATGCTGGGGGTCGAACTGGTCGACCCGAGCGGCACCCCGGATGCCCTGGGACATCCACCGGCCTTCGCGCGTCTGGCGCCGCTGGTGCAGCGCGAATGCCTCAAGCGCGGCCTGATCCTCGAACTCGGCGGGCGGCATGGCGCGGTGGTGCGTTTCCTGCCGCCGCTGGTGATCACCGCCGCCGAAATCGACCGCGTGGCCGAGATTTTTGGCCGGGCGTTGGTCGCGGCGACCGCCGGCCTGTAAATTTTTCACCGCGCCGAACGTTCTTTCTACATACCCGGCTGCGCCCCGTGCGCAGCCCACCCTTACAGCGATGGAGACACAGCATGACGTCAGTATTCGACCGCGAGGACATCCTCTTTCAGGTCGTGGTCAACCACGAAGAGCAGTACTCGATCTGGCCGGATTACAAAGCCGTGCCGGAAGGCTGGCGCACCGTGGGCAAGAGCGGCCTGAAAAAGGAATGCCTGGCCTACATCGAAGAAGTCTGGACCGACATGCGTCCGTTGAGCCTGCGTCAGAAAATGGAAGGCCAGGCGGCTCACTGAGTCGACCGGCAAAAAGAAACCCGCTGGACCGGTGACGGTCAGCGGGTTTTTTCATGTCCGGGCTTTGTGTGGCCTGAGCCGGGCTCGTTGGCGAGCCCGGGATTGCGGTGTAACTAGGCGCCGCTCAAGCCCTTGAGCAGCAGATCCACGTTGCCTTCCAGTTCCGCCACCGGGTCTTCGGCATCGGTACTCAACACCAGCAGGCGACTGCCCGATTCGGCAATGGCCGCCTTCACCGCCTCGGAGGGCTGGCGATGATGCAGTACCAGCGCCACGTCGTTGTCCTTGAGGGTCGCCGTCAGTTTTTTCAGATCCTCCGGCGTCCACTCTGCATCCGGGCGCGGGTCCTGGCCGGCCAGCTCCAGATTAAGGCTGCCGATCAGGTAGCCGAAATGATCGCTCAGGCTCATCACGCTCAGATTGTCGGCGCTCGCCAGACGAGCCTCGCTATCAGCGCTGAGTTTCAGCAGACGCTGTTTCAGCGCCGCCAGGTTGGCCTCGATCTTCGGTTTGTCCTGGGGCGCCAGGCGCACCAGATCCGCCGCCATCACATCGGCCATGCGCCCCATGTTGTTGCTCGCCAGCCACGGTTGGCTGTTCAGGCCATCGACCTTCAACCCCGGCTGCACGGCGATGCCCGGCAGGGCGCCGTCCACCGGGCGGGCAGCGTCGACTTCGACGATGCGGATGTTGCTGCGGCGGGCCATCGGGTACAACGGATCGTCGGCCCACAGCGAGCGCACGCCGATCACCGCATCGGCCTCGTTCGCCAGTTTGCCCAGCGCCGGGGCGCCGCGACCGGTGAAATAAGCGGATTGCCGACTGCCCGGCAGGTTCGCCGGTGCGGCACGTTCAAGGTTGACCGTGGTGCCCTTGAGCAGCACTTCACCCAGGCCGTAGGTGATCGGCAACGAGGCCAGCACATGCAGCGGTTTCGCGGTTTCGGCGGCCAGCACCGGGGTGGAGGCCATGCCGCACAGGGCGATGGCCAGGGTCAGTTGGCGCAGTGAAAAAGACATTTATCCTAGATTCCCTTTCAGGCTGGGGACGACGCCCCGGGCAATGGCGGCGAGGGCGAAGGCGATACCGGCGACCAGGATGATCGCGGCGCCGGACGGAATCGGCAGATCGAAGACGATCGGCGCCAGAATCCCGCACAGGGTACTGACCGTGGCGATCAGCACCGCACACCAGAAGAAACCCTTGAGCGACTGGCTGAGCAAACGGGCGGCGGCGGCCGGAATCACCAGCAGGGCGCCGACCAGAATGGCGCCGATGACTTTCACCGCCGCAACGGTGATCAGGGTCACCAGAATCACGAACAGGTAATCCAGCGCCTTCACCGCGACCCCGCGCACGGCCGCCAGTTGCGGGTTGAAACTGGCGAGCATGATGCGGTTGTACAGCGGCAGGGCCAGGGCCATCACCAAGGAGCCGACAATCGCCAGCACCGCCAGATCGTTGCCGTTGACCGTCAGTACCGAGCCGAACAGCACGTTCTCGAGAATGTGTACGTTGATCTTGCCGGCGAGGATCAGCAGCAGACTCGCCCCCAGCGCCAGCGATACCGACAAGAACACCCCGATCAGCGTGTCCGGCGCCAGCCCGGTGCGGTTGCGCAGGTAGTTGAGCAGAATGCCGAACAGCAGGCAGTAGCCGAACAGGCTGCCATACGGCCCGGTGTAGGGTTCGCCGAGCAGGATGCCGATGGCGACGCCGGTCAGCGCCGCGTGGCCGACGGCTTCGGAGAAGAAAGCAAAGCGCTTGACCACCACCAGCGTGCCAAGACCACCGAGCACCGGGCCGATCAACAGACCGGCGAGCAGCGCGTTGACCACAAAACCGTAGGCCAGGGCTTCCGGCAGATAACCGGAGGAGGCCCAGCCCTGGATCATCAGGCGAAAGGCTTCATAACTCATCAGACAGCGCTCCGTGGATGGGTCGAGAACAGGGTCAGCAGACGTTCCGGGGTCAGCGCCTGCTGCGGCGTGGCATCGAACAGCACGCGGCGGTTGAGACCGGTGACCCGGTTCGCCAGGCGTCCGACGGCCTCCAGATCATGCTCGATCCACAGGACGGTGATGCCGGCCGCGCGCCAGTCACCGAGCAGGCGTTCGAACACCTGGATTCCGGCTTCATCGAGGGCCGACATCGGCTCGTCCAGCACCAGCAGTTGCGGGGCCGGAATCAGGCCCTGGGCGAGCAACACCCGCTGGCGCTCGCCACCGGACAATGCGCCCATGCGCCGTTTGCGCTTGTCCTGCATGCCGACCCGCTCCAGCGCTTCGCCGATGGCCCCGGCGTAGTGTTTGCTCACGCCGAGGAAGGCTGGACGACGCTGGCACATGGCAGCCATGAAGTCGTCGACGGTCATCGGCAGGCCGCGATCGAATTCCAGTGCTTGCGGCACATAACCGATGGTGCCGGGTTCGCCGGGCCATTGCAGGCTGAGGCGGCCCTGATGCGGCATCTGCCCGAGCAGCGTCTTGATCAGCGAACTCTTGCCGCCACCGTTGGGGCCGACCAGCGCATGCACGCTGCCGGGCTGCACCTGGAAGGTGACCTTGTCGAGGATTGTGGTGCGGCCAAGGGTCAGGCTGACCTCGTTGAAGTCCAGGGTCGGGCCGCAGCGGGCCACCGACAGGTTTTCTTGTGCGGTCATGCGCCCGACTCCTGAATGGCCCGCACAACGGTGTTGAGGTTGCCGGTCATTTCCTTTTCGTATTTGTCGGCGGTGTATTCGCCGTAGGAAATGTGTGACAGCGGGTACAGCTTGACCCCGGACTCGCGCTGGATGGTGTCGACGTAGGTCGACGGGAAGTCCATCTCGGAGAAAATCACTTTCACGTCCAGTTCGCGCAACTGGTCGATGGTTTTCTTCAACTGGCTCGGGCTCGGTTCGATGCCGTGGGCCGGCTCGACCACGGCGGTCACTTCCAGGCCGAATTCGCGCAGCAGATAGTCGTAGGCGGCGTGGACCGTGGCGACCCGCAGTTCGGCGTTGGGCGCCTGGGTCAGTTTGGCCAGCGCATCGGCGCGCATCTGCCGCAGGCGTTTGCCGTAGGCGCGGGCGTTCTGGGTGTAGGTCTTGGCGTTGTCCGGGTCGAGCTTGCCCAGTTCCCGGGCAATGTTGTTGACCTGGGCAATCGAGGCGCTGATCGACAGGAACGTGTGCGGGTTGACCACTTTGCCGGCCCCGCGCGCGGCGACCCCGGTGGCGGCCAGCAGTGGCACGTTTTCGTTGGCTTCGATGGTCTTGATGTCCGGCGTTTCGCTGGCGGCGATCATGCGGTCGGCGAAGTCGTCATGGCCGACACCGTTGAGCACGATCACGTCCAGGCCACTGATGCGCTTGATGTCTTCGGCGCGAGGCTCGTAGGCATGCGGGTTGAAACCGGCGGGGATCAGCGGCACCACGTCGGCCTTGTCACCGACGATGTTCGCCACATAGCTGTAATACGGATGCAGGGTGATGCCGATGCGCAGGCGTTTGGCCGGATCGGCGCTGACCAGCGGGCTGAGCAGGGACGCGCATAGGCCGATCAGCAGCAGGCGCAGGAAGGAGCGGCGTTGAGATGAGTTGGACATGGGCGAACGGTCTTCTCTCGAATGAGGGCGATGGATCAATGGCGATGTTCGCGGGTCACCCCGGCATCGTATTGCGCGACGATCTGTTTCCAGCCGGCGGCGGACAGCGCGGCATCGGACAGATCCGCAGGCGCTTTCAGGTCGGCGTTGCGGTTGAGCCAGATGTCCGGCCCGGCGTTGGCATCGGCACTCAGGCGCATCACGAACGAACCGGCCACGGCGGGGGCCTGGCTCTGGCCGAAATAGGTGCTCTGAGCGAGCAACTGCCAGGCATGACCGCCACGGCTCACCGAGCTGGCGTCCTGGGCGAACGGGGCAAAGCCTTCGTCGGCGAGGTTCTGCGGGGTTGGCAGGGTTTGCTGCTCTTCGCGCAGCAGGCGGATTTCGTCGAGGGTGACCCGCAGGTCGGCATAGATGCCTTGCTCGGCGGCGCTGAGGTCGCGGCGGGCGTCGAGTTGATGGCTGGACACCGGCTCCGGCTCATGGGACACCCCGCGCCAGGCCACCACGGAGCCGGCGACCGCGAGAATCAGCAGGCACAGCAGCAGGACGTTGAGGGTTTCATGACCGGCACCGGCCGGGCGAACGACTTGGGTGGTCGGTGTGCTCATGGCGCTTCGATGTCCGCTTGGTCGATTTCCACCACATGGCCGGGGCCGGCGTCGAACAGCACGTAGAACTCGGCGCCGGGCTTCTTGAAGGTCAGGGTCGAATCGGCGCCGAGCTTGCCCGGCACGAGGATGGTTTCGTCGTAGCCGATCACATCGAGGGTCACCCCCGGTGCGCCGCTGCCGTCGGAGAAGCCGCCGGTGCATTTGATCTGTTCGGCGTCGATCGCCTTGCATTCGCACATCGGGTTGTGGGCCAGGGCGCTGGCGCTGAAGCCGGCGCAGAGCACCAGCAATACGGCGCTCAGGCGCGAAGGGCGCAGGGCAGGGTTCATTGTTTGGCTCCTTGTTTGTTCAGCCAGGCAACCGTCGCGGGGGACGCCTGGCTCAGGGGGATCGAGGCCTGATGCATGCTGCCGTCCCAGCCTTCCATGGTGATCCACAGTTCGGCGTCGGCTTTGGTCTTTTCCGGGACGGGCAACTGCGTGCCCATGCTGTAAGGCGTGCCGAAGAACAGCGAGCCGGCGGCGCGCAGGCTGCGTGGCTTGCCGATGCGCAGGTAGGTGGCCTTGACCGGTTCGATACAGGTATCGCAGAGGGCGGCGCTGAAGCCTTTCAGATAGCCGGCGGCACCGTCGGGCTGTGGCGGCAGGTTGCGAAACTCCGCCAGACGCAGGCTCCAGGGGCCGACCTGGACTTCGCCGATCTCGCGCTCGCCCAGACCGCTGTCGCCGCGAAACAGCGCCTGGTCGGAGAAGTATTTGGGCATGAAGCCCAGCGGGATCAGCAACAGCAGGACGTTGATGTGAAAGCGCCATTTGTGCCAGAGCTGACTCAGCCGGGACGGTTGCACGGCCATTGCAGATTTGCTCATGGGTTGACCTCCGACGGCTCGCGGCTGATGACCGGTTGTGCCCTGGCACGGGTTTTCTTGTCTTCGCGCTTGAGGGCGTTGGCGGTGGCCAGCGCGGTGCGTTTGGTCCAGATCAACAGCCCGCTGAGGACCATCATGCTCAGCAGCAGACCGAAGAAGAACCAGATCAGCTTGATCCACAACCCGCCGAAATCCCCGGTGTGCAGCGGACGCATGGACTCGGTGACGAACTCCAGGGAGGTGCGGTCGGAAAGCAACCGCAGGGCGGCCACTTCACCGCTGTATGGGTTGAGCGTGGCGCTCTGCAGCATCAGCGGATACCAGCCACGGCCCCGGATGCTCAGGTGGCTGTAGGCGTTGCCCGGCAGGAACAGCGAACTGGCCTCCAGTCCGGGGATGCGTTGCTGCGCCAGTTCGATGGCGCGATCCAGGCCGACCCGTGGCGGTGGCGCGCCATCGGCCGACAGCGGCACGCTTTCGCGGGTCATCGCCGGAATGATCGGCTCACTGGAAATGGAAATGTGGTTGTCAGCCAGCAGGGCCTGGATCAGGAACCAGGTGCCGGTGATGGAAATCACCGCAATGAACCAGATCGACCAGATGCCGCTCAGGCGATGGAAATCCCCCCAGAAGATCCGCGCGCCGTGGCGCAGGCGCAGGGTCGGGCGCAGGAAGCCTTTCCAGAACCGCTTGTAGACCACCAGCCCGGTGACCAGCGAGGCCAGCATCGGCAAACCGAGGATCGACACCAGATACCAGCCCCAGCTGTAGCCGTTGGTGAAGGGCACCAGCCACCAGCCATGCAGCGCGCGGGTGAAGGCGCTGAAATCGAAGTCCGGCGCGGTGCCCTGGATTTTTCCGGTGTACGGGTTGACGTAGATCGTCGATGAGCGCCCGTCGGGGTGGTTGACGCCCACCTCCAGTGCAAAGTGTGATTCGTCGGGACGACTGATGCGGTCGACGAGCAGTTGCGGTTCGGCCTGTCTGATCGCGGTGAGGATCTGGTCGTAACCCAGGCGCGGCGCATCGTCCGATGGCGCGCTGGCGCGGGTTTGCGGGTTCGCCAGCCAGACGATTTCCTGGCTGACCACCGCCAGGGTGCCGGTGACGCAGACGATCAGGACAAAGAACCAGATCGGCAATGCCAGCCAGCTATGCACCAGGAACCACAGTTTCGAGCGGGATTTCTTCGACATGATTGAACGTCTTGATTCAGAGAAAGGGCTCGCGGCTACGGGCTTCGCAGCGCAGGAGTCCTGAAAGGGCCGGTCGTGGCTTTTGCCTACGCGACCGGCCCGCATCTCTATAAGACGGATGACCGAAGCAAATCCCGATAAAGGATATGAAAGTAAATGTTTCGCGACTGCCTTTGGGGGAGCGGGGCGGGATCAGCGCAAAAAGGGCAGCGCTTCGGCCAGCAACAGCTCAGGCACTTCCTCGGCAATGTAATGCCCCGAAGGCAACGCCTGGCCGCGCACATCCCCGGCCACCTGACGCCACTCCTTGAGTGGGTCGAAACAGCGTCCGACCGTGCCTTCGGCGCCCCACAGTACCAGCAGCGGCAGGGTCAGATGACGGTTGGCCGCGATGTCGGCGCGGTCGTGTTCCAGATCGATGCCGGCGCTGGCGCGGTAATCCTCGCAGATCCCCCGGGCGCTGCCCGGCCGTTCGAGGCAGCGCAGGTACTCGCCGAATGCCTCGTCGGTGAACGGCTTGAGTCCGGCGCTGCGGCTGCCCATCACGCTGCGCAGGTAGGCTTCGGGATCGGCCTCGATCAGGGTTTCCGGCAGCGGTGCCGGGCGGATCAGGAAAAACCAGTGCCAGTAGGCACGGGCGAAGGCTTCGTTGGTCTGGGCGTACATCGCCAGGGTCGGCGCGATGTCCAGCAGCACCATGCGCTGTACCTCCGCCGGGTGGTCGAGGGCCAGGCGATGGGCGACCCGGGCGCCACGGTCGTGGGCGAGGATCGAAAACTGTTCGAAGCCCAGGGCTTTCATCAATTCCACGCCGTCACGGGCCATTTCACGCTTCGAATAGTTGCCGTGCTGCTCATCCGCCGGCGGCCGGCCGCTGTCGCCATACCCGCGCAGGTCAGCGGCGACCACGGTGAAATGTTCGGCCAGTTGCCCGGCGATCTTGTGCCAGATGACGTGAGTCTGCGGGTGCCCGTGCAACAGCAGCAGGCCCGGGCCGCTGCCGCCGAGGCGATAGGCGATGTCCACGCCGTTGACGTGACGCTGGTCTTTGCGAAATCCGGCAAACATCGGCTGATCCTTTTTCAGGGGGGATTCTGGTGAGCTGCATCCTGAAAGCGCCCGGCGTTCATGACAAGGCGTGAAGTGTGGTGCGGTTGTTCATGAAGTGTGTAGAACCCATCACGTTCACAGCCTGTTCGGGCGCCTTCGCGGGCAAGCCTGCTCCCACAAAAGCAACGCATTCCACTGTGGGGGCGGGCTCGCCCGCGAATACGCCTGTTCAGACCCTGAAAATCTCACCCCTGCTGAAACATCTCCCGCGCCCGCTGCTCGATCTGCTCTTGCGTCAGATCCTCCTTGCGCGTGGCAAGAAACCACAGGTGCCCGTACGGATCTTTCAACGTCCCGCTGCGGTCGCCATAAAACTGATCCTTGACCTCCGACACCGTGGTGGCCCCGGCGTCGAGGGCGCGCTGGAAGGATTTATCGACATCGGTCACGTACAGATGCAAGCCGACCGACACTCTATTGTCCGGGTTGCTCAACGGTCCCTGGTCGCACGGCGAGCCGAGCATGATCGCGCAGTCGCCGATGCGCAGCTCGGCGTGGCCGATGCCGCCGTCGGGCATGGCCAGGCGCATGACTTCGGTGGCACCGAAGGCTTTCTTGTAGAAGTCGATGGCCTCGGCGGCCTTATGGATGCCGAGATACGGGGTAATGCTGTGATACCCCTCGGGAATGGGTTTGACGCTCATGACGTTCTCCCTGCTTTTTATTATGCAAACGATGATGGACGGTCTGGCGTGACCAGATGTCCGGTCGGTCAACTATAGGCCTCTGGTGCCGCCCCGACCGACTCCCCGACGAGCAGTCCTGGCACTGTTCAGCCATCGACAGTGAAGCAACAGAATGCCCGGCTCCAGACGTCGTGGATCACTCGGAAACCCTCTGAAAGCCAGGAAATATGCGGGCTGACAGGGCAGGCACAGAAGCTGCAATACCTGGGTACAACACCGATACCGAGAGTCTTGCATGTCTGAATCTGCCGTTTATCCGATCAACCCGCCGTCCGCCCACCGGATCGCCGACGACGCCGAAGCCTTGCGCGTGGCGGCCCAGGTCGCCGCCGTTTTGCAGGAGCACGCCGGCGAGCGTGACCGCCACCGCGAAGTGCCGGCCGAGATCGTTGATCTGTATTCCAACAGCGGCCTGTGGGGCATCAGCGTGCCGCAAGAGTTTGGCGGGGCGCAGGTGTCCTACGCTGTGCTGGCGCAGGTGATCGCGATCATTTCCGCCGCCGATCCGTCCCTCGGGCAAATCCCGCAAAACCACTATTGCCTGCTCGAAGACATCCGCCTGCAAGGCACCCCCGCGCAGCAGGCGCACTTTTTCCAGCTGGCGCTGCAAGGCCATCGCTTCGCCAATGCGCTGTCGGAAGCCGGCGGCAAGAACGTGCAGGACATTCAGGCGACCATCCGCCGCTATGGCGATGGCTACGTCATCAATGGGCGCAAGGGTTACTGCACCGGTTCGCTCTACGCGCACTGGCTGGCGGTGCTGGCGCTGGACGAGGAGCAGAAGGGCCAGTTGGCGTTCGTCGAGCGCGGCACCCAGGGCTTGGTGATCGTCGATGACTGGGACAGCATCGGCCAGCGCACCACGTCCAGCGGCACGGTGCTGGCGGAGAATCTGCAAGTGGCGCCGTTCAATCTGTTCCCCACTTACCGCTCCTATGAAAGCCCGACCCTGGCCGGGCCGTTCGCCCAGTTGACCACCGCCGCCATCGACGCCGGCATCGCCCGGGCCGCGCTGCGCGATACGGTCGAATTCGTCCGTCAGTTCGCCCGGCCATGGATCGATGCCGGGGTGGACAAGGCCAGCGAAGATCCGCTGACGATCATTCAGATCGGCGCTCTGGAAATTCGGCTGGAGGCTGCCGAAGCCTTGCTCGAACGGGCCGGCCGGGCACTGGATGCCGCGCGTCCGGCGCCGGATGAAGACAATGTCGCCCTCGCGTCACTGGCCGTGGCCAAGGCGAAAGTGCTGACCACGGAAATCGCCATCGAGGCCAGCAACAAACTGTTCGAACTCGGCGGCACGCGCTCGACCCTGAAAAAACATAACTTCGACCGTCACTGGCGCAACGCCCGGGTGCATACCCTGCATGACCCGGTGCGCTGGAAGTACCACGTCGTCGGCAACTGGCTGCTCAACGGCATCAAGCCGCCGCGCCACGACTGGTCGTGATCATGGCCGACTGGTTCAAGCACATTTACTGGGCCGACATCGCCCGGGCCTGCCTCGACACCCTGAGCATGCTCGGCGCCGCGCTGCTGTTCACGGTGCTTCTGGGATTGCCTCTGGGGCTGCTGCTGTTTCTCACCGGCAAGCGTCAGTTGCATGAGGCGGTCGGTGTGTATCGGGTGCTGTCGGTGATCGTGAACATGCTGCGTTCGCTGCCGTTCATCATTTTGCTGATCGTGCTGATTCCGCTGACCACCTTGCTGGTCGGCACTTCGCTGGGCGTGCCGGGCACCATTCCGCCGCTGGTGGTGGGTTGCACGCCGTTCTTCGCGCGCCTGGTGGAAACCGCGCTGCGCGAAGTCGATCGCGGCGTGGTCGAGGCGACCCAGGCCATGGGCGCCAACACCTGGCAGATCATCCGCCACACGCTGTTGCCGGAAGCCCGGGGCGGGTTGCTGGCGGCGGTGACCGTGACGGCCATCGTACTGGTGGATTACACGGCGATGGCTGGCGTGATCGGTGGCGGCGGACTCGGCGATCTGGCGATCCGCTACGGCTATCAACGGTTTCAGACCGACGTGATGGTGGTCACCGTGGTGTTGCTGCTGATTCTGGTGCAGGCCCTGCAAATGACCGGTGACCGTCTGGTGGTGCGTTACAGCCGCCGCTGAAAAACATTCAACAACCACAAGGCCCCACGTCCACCCCACGACGGCCATTGATATCTGCCTTGGAGTACAACATGAAAAAGACCCTGGCCGTACTGGCCGCCATCCTCTCGATGGGCGCCCACGCCAACGAAAAACTCACCGTCGGCGCCACGCCGGTGCCACACGCGGAAATCCTCGAGTTCGTCAAACCGACCCTGGCCAAGGAAGGCGTGGATCTGGACATCAAGGTGTTCACCGACTTCATTCAGCCCAACCAGCAACTGGCGCTGAAAAACCTCGACGCCAACTATTACCAGTACCGTCCGTTTCTCGATGACTTCAACAAGACCCGCCACACCGATCTGGTGCCGGTGGTCGGCGTACACATCGAGCCGTTCGGCGCCTACTCGACCAGAATCAAGAACATCTCGGAGCTCAAGGACGGCGCCAGCGTGTCGATTCCCAACGATCCGGTGAACACCGGTCGTGCCCTGGTGCTGTTGCACGAGGCCGGGCTGATCAAGCTCAAGGACCCGAGCAACACCCTCGCCACCCAGCGCGACATCGTGGAAAACCCCAGACACCTGAAAATCCGTGAGCTGGAAGGTGCGCTGCTGGCGCGTTCGGTGAGCCAGGTGGATCTGGCGTTCGTGTTCGCCAATTACGCGCTGGAAGCCGGGATCGACACCAACAGCGCGTTGATCGTCGAGAAGGGCAAGAGCCTGTACATCGAGTTCCTCGTGGCGCGGCCGGACAACATCAATAATCCGGGCGTGCAGAAACTGGCCAAGGCGTTGAACTCCGATGAGGTGCGGCAGTTCATCCTGACTCGCTACAAGGGGCAGATTGCGCCAGGGTTCTGATTCCTGCGGCAACCGGAGCGGCCCCTTCGCGGGAGAGGCATGGCCCAGACAATTGCTCCCACAGATTTCCTGTGGGAGCAGTTGCCTGGGTGATCTCATTCGGTCGCCTTCGTGGGCAAGCCCACTCCCACAACAGCAACTCCTTTCAATGTGGAAGCGGGCTTGTCTGCGAAGGCCACGCCGCTATTTCGGATCGGCACCGGCTTCAAGAAAATGCGCCCCCGGCCCTTTCTCGCCCAGCACATCGCCCTGATTGCGCAGCGGGCATGCCTCCATCGACAGGCAGCCGCAACCGATGCAGCCATTGAGCCGGTCGCGCAACAACATCAATTGACTGATCCGTTCATCCAGTTCCCGACTCCACTTTTCCGACAGCACCTTCCAGTCCGCCGCTGTCGGCGCACGGTTGTCCGGCAACTGCTTGAGCGCCTCGCCAATCTCCGCCAGCGGAATGCCCAGCCGTTGCGCCACTTTGATCAACGCCACTCGCCGCAGCACTTCCCGTGGATAGCGTCGCTGGTTGCCGGCGTTGCGCTGGCTCTTGATCAAACCCTTGGCTTCATAGAAGTGCAGAGCGGAGACCGCGACGCCGCTGCGGGCCGCGACTTCGCCGACGGTCAGTTGCTTGTGCACATTTTTCGCGCTGATCATTTGCAAATTGCCCCTTGACCTCTAGTTAACTCGAGGTTTTACCCTGCAGGCCTTCGAATCGCAAGATTCGCCTGACCGAGTGGGGACGTCATGCAAGCACCCGTGAAAAACAGCAGCTTCAGCCAACTGATCGAATTCGAGATCCAGCCCAGCCAGCAACCGGCCCTGGTTTCGGCCCTGTCGGTGCAGGCCGAACACCTCGCCCAGCGTTATCCCGGTTTTGTCAGCGCCAGCGTCCAGGCCAGCGACGATGGCCGGCGGGTGCTGAGCTTTCTGCAATGGCGGTCCCGCGAGGCGGGGGAGGCGGCGTTTCAGAGTTTTGAAAGCGGCGAACAGGATTTCTGGCAGTTGATCCGCGCCCATCAGGCCCGAACGGTGACCTTCGGTTCATTCCAGGTGCTGTCCAGCATCGCCCGCAGTCACGACGATGGTTTGCACTGCCAATTGGTCGGCTAGATCGACAACTGGATCAGCCGCTCGCCTTGCAGGTTTTCCGTGGCGCGCCGCTTGTTCACCGCCAACTCGCCGATCTTGATCAGACGGGTGCGGGTGACGTTGCGGCTCAGGCCGAGCAGGGCGGCGGTGTGAACCTGGTTGTAGTGGCAAAAGCGATAGGCGGAACGCAACAGCGCGTCCTCGACCTTTTCGTGCAGTGCGCCGGCCTGTTGTTCGAAAAGTTTATGGAAGGCCCGTTCCAGCAGCGCTTCCGGTGAGTCGTCGGCGGTTGTCTGCTGATCGTCGGGACGGTCGATGCGCAGGTTCGACAGGCGCAGGTCGTCACGCTCGATCACCCCGTTGCGGCAAATCAGCAGGGTGTGATGGATGACGTTTTCCAGTTCGCGAATGTTGCCCGGCCAACCGTAGCCACGCAGCTTGTGTTCGGCACCGGGGCTGATGGTGACGCGGCCATAACCCAGGCGCTGGCTGTAGGCTTCGATGAAGTGCCGGGTCAGCGGCAGGATGTCGCCGGGGCGCTCGCGCAGCGGACTCAAATCCAGATTGACCACGTTCACCCGGTAATACAGATCCTCGCGGAAATGCCCGGCATTGATGGCTTTCTCCAGTTGCACGTTGGTCGCCGCCAGCACCCGCACATCGATGGGAATGCTCTTGCGCGAACCGAGGCGCACCACTTCGCGCTCCTGCAACACCCGCAGCAGTTTCACCTGGATCGCCATCGGCAAATCGCCGATCTCATCGAGAAACAGCGTGCCGCCATCCGCTTCCTCGAACCAGCCGGCCTTGGCGCTGAGGGCACCGGTGAAGGCACCTTTTTCATGGCCGAACAGTTCTGCTTCCACCAGCGATTCGGAGAATGCGCCGCAGTTGACCGCGATGAACGGGCGGTTGCGGCGGTTGCTGAGGTTATGGATATGCCGCGCCACCAGCTCTTTGCCGGTGCCGGTCTCACCGATAATCAGCACGCTGGCTTCACTCGGTGCCACCTGTTGCAAATGCGCGAGCAACGCCTGGGATTTCGGATCTTCGAAGACCTGGGCAGTGGCCCGGATCGATGTGGCCAGGGCCGGTGAAGGCGGTAGGGTCAGCAGTTGCATGGGGCTCGCTCCACGAAAGGAAATCAGGAATAGAACGTCGGTACGGGCAGGGACTGATTCAGCGCCCAGTCGCCCAGCTCATGGAGTTTGTAATCCAGCGGGTCGTGCAGGGTTTGCGTGCGCAGGTTGCGCCAGTGCCGGTCCAGGCGCAGGGACGCGTGGGTCGCGCGGGCGCCGGTGACGTCGAACAGCCGGCTGCACAATTCCAGGCCCTGACGACTGGCCGCGACCTTGGCCGTGGCGATTGCCGTGGCCAGGTGCCCGCGCTCCTGGGCGCTGAGGTTCGGGCCTTTGGCCCAGGCCTCATCGAGCAGCCCGGCGGCGCGCTCAACCAGCAGGCGAATGCCTTCCAGCGCAACCCAGAAGTCGCCGTAGTGGGCCAGCACATACGGGTCTTCGCGCACGTCCCGGGCCGAGGATTTGTGCCACACACGGGTTTCACCGAGGGTGTATTGCCGTGCCTCTTCGAAGGCGCCTTCGGCGATCCCGAGAAACATGTGAGTGAAGGTCAGTTGCGCGATCAACGGCCGCAAACAGGCGAACGGGGTGCTCAGCGGACCCGGATCGAGCAGCAGCTCCGACTCTTCGACACGCACCCGTTCGAACGTGGCGCTGCCGCTGTCGGTCTGGCGCTGGCCGATGTTGTTCCAGTCGTTGTGCAGCGTGATGCCGCTGCGTCCGCTGGGGATCGCGGCGATCAACAGTTTGCCGCCGTTGCTTTCGTCCACCGCCGAGGCGATCAGCATCTGCGAGTCGCTGGCGCCGGAGCAGAAGCTTTTCTTGCCGGAGAACTCGCGCCAGCCGCCCAGGTCCTTGACCACGGTGCGGGTGTCCAGCGGATTGAGGGCGTTGCCCCAGAACCAGTTCTGCCGCGCGGTCTGCTCGAACCACGGCTGCCATTGTTCGGGACGGGAAAACAGGCGCACGGTGGCGAGCATCAGGTGATGAAAGCCAAAGACGTGGGCGATCGAGCTGTCGACCTTGGCGAACTCGCGCACGATCTCCAGGGTTTCGCTCCAGCGTGCGCCGAGGCCGCCGTAGCGGGTGGGAATGCTCAGGGCCAGCAGGCCGCTGTCGCGCAGGGCGTCACGCTCGGCTTTCGGCGTACCACCGCGCTCATCGCGCTCGACGGCGGTCAGGGCAAACTCGGCGGCCAGTTGCCGGGCGGTCTGCAAGGGAGAGATCGGGGTGCTTTGCGGTTTGGCGGTCACGCGGTGTTCCTTTTGCAGTCGACGCTGTTCCGGCGGTGGGAGCAAACCGGCTCCCACAGGGAGAACGGGTCAGGCCGTGGCTTTGGCGGGCAGGACATCGTTGGCAATCATTTCGCCAAACGGCCCGGTCAGGTTGGTCACGCCGCGTCCGGCCAGGCTTGCGTAAGGCTCGGGCAGCAGCGGGAACACCAGCTCGGCAAAGCGGTAGGCCTCTTCCAGATGCGGATAACCGGAGAAAATGAAGCTGTCGATCCCGAGATCCGCGTATTCCTTGATCCGCGCCGCCACTTGCTGCGGATCACCGACCAGCGCCGTGCCGGCCCCGCCGCGCACCAGGCCGACACCGGCCCACAGGTTGGGCGCGATTTCCAGGTTGTCGCGGCGCCCGTCGTGCAGGGCGGCCATGCGGCGCTGGCCTTCGGAATCGAAGCGCGAGAAGGATTTCTGCGCAGCCTCGATGGTTTCGTCGCTGATGTGTTCGATCAGCTTGTCCGCCGCTTTCCAGGCTTCTTCGGCGGTTTCGCGCACGATCACATGCAGGCGGATACCGAATTTCACCTTGCGTCCATGGCGCGCCGCGCGTTCACGCACGTCGGCCAGTTTTTCGGCGACGGCGGCCGGTGGCTCGCCCCACGTCAGGTACACGTCGACCTGCTCGGCGGCCAGGTCATGGGCGGCGTCGGAGGAACCGCCGAAGTACAGCGGCGGGTAGGGTTTCTGCACTGGCGGATACAGCGCCTTGGCGTTCTGCACCTTCAGGTGTTTGCCCTCGAAATCCACCGCTTCGCCTTGCAGCACCCGGCGCCAGATCTTGAGGAATTCGTCGGTGACTTCGTAGCGCTCGCTGTGACTGAGGAAACTGCCGTCACCACGGTTTTCGTCCGGGTCGCCGCCGGTCACGACGTTGATCAGCAGACGGCCATTGGACAGACGATCGAGGGTCGCGGCCATCCGCGCCGAAACGGTCGGCGAGATGATCCCCGGACGGATCGCCACCAGATAGCGCAGGCGTTCGGTTAGCGGCACCAGCGCCGAAGCGATCACCCAGGAGTCTTCGCAGGAGCGTCCGGTGGGAATCAGTACGCCGTGATAGCCAAGGCTGTCGGCGGCCTGGGCCACTTGTTTCAGATAGTTGAGGGTGACCGGGCGCGCGCCTTGTGTGGTGCCCAGATAGTGGCCGTCGCCGTGGGTCGGCAGGAACCAGAAAACATCCATGAACAGCTCCTCAGGCGATTTTCAGCAAAGGTTTGATGTGTGTGCCGAACAGTGGCGCGGCGCGCTCGGCGGCCAGACGGATGCGCGCTTTGAGCGGCTCGCTGGTGATCTGGTAATCCGCGAAGTCGGCTTCGGTGGCGTACACGCCGATCGGCAGGGTCACTGCCTGGAAGAAACTGAACAGCGGACGCAACTGGTGATCGAGCACCAGCGCATGGCGCTCGCTGCCACCGGTGGCGGCGAGCAGCACCGGGGTGTCGATCAGCGCATTGAGGTCGATCAGGTCGAACAGGTGCTTGAGCAGGCCGGGGTAGGAGCCGCGATACACCGGAGCCGCGACGATCAGCAGATCGGCCTGTTCGATGGCTTGCAGTTCGGCTTCGATTTCTGCCGGCAGCTCCTGACGGGAGAGGGCGGCGCCGAGTGGACGGGCGATGTCGCCGAGTTCGATCAGATGGCTCTCGAGCGGCAAGTGCCCGGCCAGTTCGCTCAGCAGGGCCTGGGTCAGCACCAGGGTGCGGGACGGACGCCAGGTGCCGCCGGACAGGGCGACGACTTTCAATGGACGCGACATGTGCAGTTCCTTTTTCAACAGTTGCTCAGCGAGCAGTGAGTAGTCACCGGGCCAGAGCAAGCGCTGTACCAATTCCTGGAAGGCCCGCATTCCGGGGCTTTGGGCGTTCGGCGCAACCACGCGGCTGTGATATTCGGGCCGCTTTGTTGAATCGCTGTTGTTAGCGCAACAGTTGCTGGAGCAACAGTTGCGAACGGTATGAGGATTTTATAAAGGCTGTCTGTTATTCCGTAAAAGATTGTTAATTGATATTGATAGATCGTTTTGAGATATGTGGCGCAGGTGTGCGCCAATCCTGATAGCCACTATTGAGAGCGTTGATTTCTGCCCGCGCGTGCCCCGGCGTAGCCTTTCTCCATCGACCAACACCGCTCGCCAGGACGCTCCCCATGAATCGTTTACTGACTGTTTCCCTGATGCTCGCCGTTTCCGTACTTGCCGGTTGTGCGAGTCATGTTTCCCCCGAATTGCGCCCTTACACGGCGGAAGAAACCCGCGAACTGGCCCTTGAGTCGCTGAATCGTCGGGGCTTGTCATTCGAGGAATACCACGCGAAAAAAGCCGAATTGCTCGGCCAGCCACAGAAGACGTTCGGTTTCGACAAGCAGGGTGAGATGAGCGCTGAACGTGCCGTACAGCTGCACGGTCGTCCGAGCTGACTGGCGACTGTACCGGTCGAAGTTTCTCCCAACTGTCCGTGGGTTTGCCTGGCGGTGTGCGATAGGGTCAACACCTGAATGACCTGACGGACCGCCACCCATGCACCTCTCGCTCGATCTGCTGTTGGGCTTTGCCCTGTTTGCCCTTGTCACCTCGATTACGCCGGGCCCCAACAACACTATGTTGCTGGCATCGGGCGTGAACTTCGGCTTTAACCGCACCATCCCCCATATGCTCGGCATTACCTGCGGCTTCTTCGTGCTGGTGGTGGCGGTGGGTTTCGGTCTCGGCGCGGTGTTCCAGACTTACCCGATTCTCTACACGGTGCTGCGCTACGTCGGCGCGGCGTATCTGTTGTATCTGGCGTGGAAAATCGCCCACTCGGGACCGGTCAGCGACAGTCAGCAAAGCGAGGCCAGACCGATCAGCTATCTGGGCGCGGCGGCGTTCCAGTGGGTCAATCCCAAGGCGTGGATCATGGCCATCGGCGCCATCAGTACCTACACGCCGATGCAGGGGTATTTCACCAACGTGGTGGTGATCGCGGCGGTGTTCGCCCTCATCAATCTGCCGAGCGTCGGCGTCTGGGCGGCGTGCGGCACGCTGTTGCGCAATGTGCTCAAAGAGCGGCGCTGGCTGCGGGTGTTCAACTGGGGGATGGCGGCGCTGCTGGTGATTTCGCTGTATCCGTTGCTGCTCGAAAGCTTTAGCTGACGCATTGCTTCAACCGCCGGGCCGATGCCTGTTAAAGTCGCGTTCAGGAGCGTTCCTACGCACTTTTAAATGAAGCCCTACTTCTTTAACGGCATCCGATCAGGTATTGATGACGCTCTCCGAACCCCGGCGCGGCCCACAAGGCTGCGCTGTGTCGTTTGCAGACACGAGCCTCCTGATCCCGGAACACGCTCTGCGAGTCTTTTTTATGAACAAACGTCCGCTGTATTTCGATTACGCCGCCACCACACCCGTCGACGAGCGGGTCATCCAGGTGATGGTCGAGTGTCTGGGGTTCGATGGTAATTTCGGCAACCCCGCTTCTAGCGCCCATGCGTTCGGCCAGCAGGCCCGGCAAACGGTCGAGCAGGCCCGCCGGCAAGTCGCCGAACTGGTCGGCGCACAGCCCGGGCAGATCGTCTGGACGTCCGGCGCCACCGAATCCAACAACCTCGCGCTCAAGGGCGTGGCCCAGGCGCGCGGCGTGTCCGGCGGCCACATCATCACCAGCCAGATCGAACACAAAGCCATCCTCGATACCGCCCGGCAATTGCAGGATGCAGGCACCGCCGTGACCTATCTGGTGCCGGACGCCGACGGGCTGATCACCGCGCAGGCGGTCAGCGAGGCGATGCGCGATGACACCTTCCAGGTGTCGCTGATGCTGGTCAACAACGAGCTCGGCACGGTCAACGACATCCCGGCCATCGGCGAAGTGGTGCGCAGCCGTGGCGCGCTGTTCCACGTCGATGCGGCGCAGGGCGCCGGCAAGGTCGCGATCAACCTGGCGCAATGGCCGGTGGACCTGATGTCGTTCTCGGCGCACAAACTCTACGGCCCCAAAGGCATCGGCGCACTGTATGTCGGCCCGCGCGCGCAGCAGCGTTTGCAGGCGCAGATTCACGGTGGCGGTCACGAGGGCGGCTTGCGTTCCGGCACGCTGGCGACCCATCAGATCGCGGCCATGGGCGCGGCGTTTGCCCTGGCGGCAGCGGTGTTCGACGAGGAAAAAAACAGCATCGTCGAATTGCGTTCGCGGTTGCTTGAACAACTGCTGAGCCTGCCTGGCGTGCGCCTCAATGGCAGCGCCGATCAGCGCATCCCGCACACCTTGAGCCTGACCTTCAGCGAAGGTGAATTCAATCCGGCGGCGCTGAGCCATTCCATCGCGTTTTCCGCGACATCGGCCTGCAATTCCGCGAGCAATACGCCGTCCCATGTCCTGCTGGCACTGGGGCATGACGCACGCCTGGCGGGGCGCACCATCCGCCTGAGTCTCGGTCGTTTCACCAGCGCCGAGGACATCGAACAGGCTGTGCAACTGATCAAGACCGCCTGCGCCAGTGCTCCGGCATTCTGGGCGACAGGCTTATAAACAGCGCCGAACGTGATCGGCACCGAACAATAACGA
Organism: Pseudomonas sp. B2M1-30; assembly: GCF_025447575.1. NCBI lineage: Bacteria > Pseudomonadati > Pseudomonadota > Gammaproteobacteria > Pseudomonadales > Pseudomonadaceae > Pseudomonas > Pseudomonas sp. B2M1-30. Next base: position 390,299 of record NZ_JAOEJT010000005.1, read on the forward strand.
TGAAGTGGTTAGCAGGAGACATGATGAGTACCCAGACTTTGACCGAAGGATCGGTTCCCCAGCGCCTGGCGCAGACCCGTGAACTGATGCGCCGCGAAGGCATCCATGCGTTGTTGGTGCCGTCCGCCGACCCGCACCTGTCGGAATACCTGCCGGGTTACTGGCAGGGACGGCAATGGTTGTCGGGTTTCCACGGCTCGGTCGGTACTTTGATTGTCACGACCGATTTCGCCGGGGTCTGGGCCGACAGCCGTTACTGGGAGCAGGCGACCAAGGAACTCAAGGGCAGCGGCATCGAACTGGTGAAGCTGCAGCCGGGGCAACCGAGCCCGCTGGACTGGCTGGCCGAGCAGACCCCTGAAGGGGGCGTGGTGGCCGTCGATGGCGCTGTGATGGCGGTGGCTTCGGCGCGGACGTTGGGCAGCAAGCTCGAAGCGCGTGGCGCTCGCCTGCGTACCGACATCGACCTGCTGAATGAAGTCTGGAGCGATCGCCCGGCCCTGCCGAATGCGCCGATCTATCAACACCTGCCGCCCCAGGCCACCGTCAGCCGTGGCGAGAAACTCGCCAAGCTGCGGGAAACCCTGCAAGAGCGCGGCGCGGACTGGCACTTCATCGCCACCCTCGACGACATCGCCTGGCTGTTCAACCTGCGCGGCGGCGATGTGTCGTTCAACCCGGTGTTCGTTTCCTTCGCCCTGATCAACCAGCAACAGGCCACGCTGTTTGTCGCTCTGAGCAAGGTTGATGCGCAACTGCGCGCAGTGCTGGAACAGGACGGCGTGACCCTGCGTGATTACAGCGAAGTGGCCGAGGCCCTGCGCGCGGTGCCGGCGGGCGCGAGCCTGCTGGTGGATCCGGCGCGGGTTACCAGCGGACTGCTGGACAACCTCGACGGCGACGTGAAACTGGTCGAGGGTCTGAACCCGACGACGCTGGCCAAATCGCAAAAGAGCCTGGCCGACGCCGAGCATATCCGTCAGGCGATGGAGCAGGACGGCGCGGCGCTTTGCGAGTTCTTCGCCTGGCTGGAGTCGGCCTGGGGTCGTGAGCGCATCACCGAGCTGACCATCGACGAGAAACTCACCGCTGCCCGGGAGCGTCGTCCGGATTATGTGTCGTTGAGTTTCAACACCATCGCCGCGTTCAACGCCAACGGCGCGATGCCGCACTATCACGCCACCGAGGAAGAGCATGCGGTCATCGAGGGCGATGGTCTGCTGCTGATCGACTCGGGCGGCCAGTACCTGGGCGGCACCACTGACATCACCCGGATGGTGCCGGTCGGCACGCCGACGGCGGAACAGAAACGTGATTGCACCCGCGTATTGAAAGGCGTGATCGCGCTGTCGCGGGCGCAGTTTCCGAAAGGCATTCTGTCGCCGCTGCTCGACGCCATCGCCCGTGCGCCGATCTGGGCCGAGAGCGTGGACTACGGCCATGGCACCGGCCACGGCGTCGGCTACTTCCTTAACGTTCACGAAGGTCCGCAAGTGATCGCCTATCAGGCGGCACCTGCACCGCAAACCGCGATGCAACCGGGCATGATCACGTCCATCGAGCCGGGCACCTATCGTCCGGGTCGCTGGGGTGTGCGCATCGAAAACCTGGCCATGAACCGCGAGGCCGGCAGCAGCGAGTTTGGTGAGTTCCTCAAGTTCGAAACCCTGACCCTGTGCCCGATCGACACTCGCTGCCTGGAAGCGTCGCTGCTGACCCAGGAAGAGAAAGTGTGGTTCAACGGCTATCACGCCGAAGTGCGCGAACGCCTGAGCCCGTTGCTCGACGGCGCAGCGCTGGAGTGGCTGATCACCCGCACGGCCGCTATCTGATCGGCGACAACTCGGGCGCTGCGTTCAGCGCCTGAGTCATGTAGTCGACAAACGCGTTGACCCTGGCGGACTGACGACGGTTCGCCGGGGAAACCGCGTGTATCGGCAGTGATTGCGTCTGGTAATCCTGCAATAACGCGATCACGCGTCCCGCCTTTATGTCCTCGCTGAACAGCCACACCGGCGACAGCGCGATACCCAATCCCCCCAGCACCATTTCGCGGATCGCCTCGGAATTGTTGCTTTGTGCGTTGCCCTGGATGCGCACTTCCTCGACCTGTCCGTCACGTTCGTACGTCCACAGGTTCTGGGTGTTCAACAGATTGAATTGCAGGCAGTTATGGCGACGCAGATCCTGTGGCTGTTGCGGCTGGCCGTGGGTCTTCAGGTAGGCCGGTGCGGCGACCGTGATCCGATGGGTGACGCCAATGTGCCGGGCAATCAGGCCGCTATCGTTCAACTCGCCGATACGCAGGCTGACGTCCAGGCCTTCGCTCACCAACTCCTGATTCTGGTCGCTCAATTGCAGATCGATCTGCACTTGCGGATAGCGCGCCAGAAATCCCGGCAGTCTTGGCGCGATCTGCATGCGTCCGAAACTGACTGAGGAACCAATGCGCAGGGAACCGGCGACGGTCTCCCGGCCGGATTGGAAACTCAGCTCGGCGGCATCCACGGCCGCGAGGATATTTCGGCATTCGTTGTAGTACCGCTGACCTTCGTCAGTCAGCGACAGCTTGCGCGTACTGCGGGCAATCAGCTTCCCACCCAATCTGGCTTCGAGCGCACGCAGCACTTTGCTGATGGTCGGCTGGGTGGTTTGCAGCTCCCGGGCCACCGCCGAAAAACTGCCGCGCTCGACCACCCGGACGAAGATTGTCATTGCGTTGAGTGTGTCCACGAAGCGCCTCATTCATTCCAGATAAGCATGAGGACTATAGCTATTCGGCGTCTTATCGGCATGGTTCGACTGCAGGAAGATGGCTTCACTCTCTCTGACAGGATTTGCCGAAATGACTGACTCACTGAACATGCTTGCGCTGATGGTCGACACGCCCGACGGCCCATTACGCTTGGTTTCTCTTCAACGTCCTGTTCCTGGGCCGGGTCAGGTACTGGTGCGGATCAAGGCCAGTGGCGTGAACCCGTTGGATATCAAGATCCGCGCGGGGCAGGCCGCCCATGCCCGGCAACCGTTGCCGGCGGTGCTGGGGCTGGATCTGGCGGGTGTGGTCGAGGCGTTGGGTGAAGGTATGCAGGGCTGGAGGGCGGGCGATGAGGTGTACGCATTGGCGACCGGAATCGCCGGCAAGCAAGGCTCGTTGGCTGAATATGCAGTGGTCGATGCGCGGTTGCTGGCGCGTAAGCCTGCCAATCTCGACATGCGAGCGGCGGCGAGCCTGCCACTGGTGCTGATTACCGCATGGGAGGGATTGGTGGATCGGGCTCGCGTCGGTGCCGGGCAAAAGGTCCTGATTCAAGGTGGTGCGGGCGGGGTTGGACAGGTGGCGGTGCAACTGGCCCAGGCATTCGGTGCGCAGGTGTTTGCGACAGGCTCTGCCGGGCAGCGCTCGATCATCGAGGCGGGCGGCGCAACGTTCATTGATTATCGGGAGACGCCAGTTGAGGACTATGTCGACAGGTTCACGGCGGGGGAGGGATTCGACATCGTTTATGACACGGTCGGGGGTGAGACGCTGGACGCTTCGTTTAAAGCCGCGCGGCTGTACGGCGGGCATGTGATCAGTTGTCTGGGGTGGGGGCAACACAGCCTGGCGCCGTTGTCGTTTCGGGCGGCGACCTATTCGGGGGTGTTTACGTTGTTGCCATTGTTGACCGGCAAGGGCTGCGAGCAGCACGGCGAGATTTTGCGTCAGGCGGCGGCCCTGATCGAAGCCGGACGCTTGCGACCGCTGCTTGACCCGCGTCGGTTCACGCTGGAAACCGCCGGGCAGGCCCATGAGCTGCTCAAGAGCAAGGCAGCTCAGGGCCGGGTGGTTGTCGAGATCTAACGCAGAGCCTCTTCAACGAAGTCGAGTCGATCCTGACCGAAGAACAACTGATTATCGATGAACATGCTCGGAGCACCGAAAACGCCGCGTTTAACGGCGGTTTCGGTGTTTTCCTTGAGCGCGGTCTTGACGGTTTCATCGTTGCTCAGGGCAAGTACTTCATCGGGATTGAAGCCGTGCTCGCTCAGCACCGTTGCCACTGTCGCCGGTTCGTCCAGGCTGCGACCGTCGACCCACAGCGCATTGAACAGGCAGTCGGTGAACGCCAGGAAACGATCCGGATGATGCAACTGCATGCCGGTGATGGCGCGCATCAATATCAGGGTATTGATCGGAAAATGCGGGTTGAACTTCAGTGGGACGCCATAGCGTTTCGCATAGCGGTCGAGATCCTGAAACATGTAGCGTCCCTTGGCCGGAATCATCGCCGGTGAGGCGTTGCCGGTAGCTTTGAACACCCCACCGAGCAGCATCGGCATGTAGATCAGCCGGGCGTCGGTGTCGGCGCAGATTTTTGGCAGTTGGGTGTAGGCCAGATAAGAGGCCGGGCTGCCGACGTCGAAATAGAACTCCACGGTTTTGCTCATGTGTGCAGCACTCTGTTCTTGTTATTCGGGGGACATTACCAGCGTTCGTTCCATGGGCGCAGATCCAGCTCGAAGGTCCAGGCATCCCGTGGCTGGCTGTGCAGATACCAGTAGTTTTCGGCGATGTGCTCCGGGTCGAGGATGCCATCCTGATCCTTGGTTGCATACTTGTCGGGGAAGTTGTCGCGGATGAAGTCGGTATCGATGGCACCGTCTACCACGATGTGCGCGACATGGATGTTCATCGGGCCAAGCTCTCTGGCCATGCTTTGCGCCAGCGCGCGGATACCGTGCTTGGCGCCGGCAAAAGCGGCGAAACCGGCAGCGCCGCGCAGTCCGGCGGTGGCTCCGGTGAACAGGATGGTGCCGCGCCTGCGGGTGACCATGCGCTTGGCGACTTCCCGTGCATTGAGAAAACCGGAGAAGCAGGCCATTTCCCAGATCTTGAAATACTTGCGTGCGGTTTCTTCGAGGATGCTGCAAGGCACGTTGGCGCCGATGTTGAAGACGAACGCTTCAATTGGCCCGAGACGGGTTTCGATGTCTTCGATCAGGGCCACCACGTCTTCTTCCTTGCGGGCATCGCAAGCGAATCCGTGGGCTTGCCCGCCGTCGGCCTGAATCGCATCGACCAGCGGCTGCAATTTATCGGCACTGCGCCGCGTGACGCAGGTGATGAATCCCTCCCTGGCAAAGCGCCGGGCGATGGCGCCACCCGTAGCATCGCCAGCACCAACAACCAATACGACCTTCTTGTTATTCATGGGGAATCCCTTTGGTAAATGATCGTTAAGTGAACGAACGTTATGTCAGGATTTCACCAGCGTCAAGGCAATGGATTGGAGTGGCGGGAATGTGATCGATTGAAGCCCTGTCGTGAAGCAGCCGGAGTCCGCCTGTGAAGGGAGACGGGATTGTCGGAGGCGTTGGCAGGAGACGTTATGGATTTTCCGCGTTCGGAAAAGTTGGGCGAGGACATTCAAGAGCGACAGCCTTGCCTGGGCAATTCTGTCGCAATATATCGAGCGTCAGCGAGGGCGCGAGTGGTTGCGGTGCCGGGCTACTTGCAGATGACGATCATGCTGCGACTGGTGTAACCGGCGGGGTTCAGACCGAACGGATAATCGCCAGGTTCTTCCACGGCATCGCCTGATTTGGCAATGACCTTATAGCCTTTTGGGGCGCAGGAATTGGCGGCGCTGGTGTAGCACTTGTCCCAGGAGGACGAGAGCCCCGAGCAGTTGATGTGCAGCCCTTTCTTGCCATGCTTCACTTGGGTTTTCGACGTCGCCGCACACCCTGTGACTGCCAGTATGGCGATCAATACCAAAATTCGTTTCATTACAGTCCTTATGGCGGCCTCGAGTCTGACGCTCGGGTCTGCCCGTATTCGCTCGCGCTTTGGCGTACTGACTATCCCTATCCGAAAAAATCCATGCCTGGCACTGGGTTACGAGGCTAAACATGGCCTAAATGAACGCCAATTGCCAGACCTTCGTCAAATCCCTTCTCAATCCGCCGCAATGGCGGGCTTCGCAGCCCCACTCATGGTCAGGGTGGCGCCAACCGAGGCAAGGATAATGCACAGGATCGCCATCCATTGTGACAAGGAAAGGTATTCCTGCAGGAACAACAAACCTGACAGTGCGCCGATTGCCGGCTCGATACTCATCAACGTGCCGAAGGTGCGGGTTGGCATGCGAGTGAGAGCGACCATTTCCAGGGTGTAGGGCAGGGCGGTGGAAAGAATGGCGACGCCAATGGCGACCGGAATCAACGCGGGGGTCAGCAGCGCTGCGCCGGCATGGAAGATACCTATGGGCGCAACGAAGAGCGCCGCGATCATGACGCCCAGCGCCGCTGTCGTTACGCCGTTGTCGGCACCGGCCTTCTGGCCGAACAGAATATAAAGTGCCCAGCAAACTCCAGCGCCCAGTGCATAGCTGGCACCTGTGAGGTCGAGGCTGGCAGTCGTTGCTCCTGTCGGTATCAATAACAGAAGACCGACGGCAGCCAGTGCAATCCAGAGAAAGTCGATGGCACGGCGGGAAGAATAAATGGCAACGGCGAGGGGACCGGTGAACTCCAGCGCGACGGCAATCCCGAGCGGGATAGTTTGCAGTGACATATAGAAGAGGAAGTTCATGCCCCCCAGCGCCATTCCGTAGACGATCACTGTACGTAATGACTTGGCCGTCAGCTTGGCTCGCCACGGGCGCAGCAATATCAGCATGATCACACTGGCAAATACCAGGCGCAGTGTTGTTGTCCCTTGGGCGCCGACCACGGGGAACATGCTTTTGGCCAAGGACGCTCCAGACTGAATGGATGCCATGGCTATTAATAGCAGGCCAACCGGAAACAGGATTGAGGCAAGGCTGCGGGGTTGGTCATTCATGGGGCGGTGTCATCCGAAAGGGTGTCGAGAGATTGTGTTTTGGAATGGGCAATATACTGCGCATTCATTGTCGGCGCGTCTATAAAGAAGAGGGCTTTTTACTGGTCGTGATAGAAAAGTGAAATTAACGGTTGACGGCAGATTCAGGAGGTCTATAATTCGCCCCACTTCCGGCGCAGCCGAAACGGAAAACTCCTTGAGATTCAACGAGTTAGAAGGTTTTTCGATAGCGGATCGCTTCAGTTCATCGAAGCCTGGAAGGCGTTGAAAGGGCGGTGATGTGTAGCTCTTTTAACGGTTCGATCTTCTCGATCGAAAGCGGAGAAAAAGAGGTGTTGACAGCAGCGTGTAACGCTGTAGAATTCGCCTCCCGCTG